>NZ_CP107797.1 GCF_036345995.1 Streptomyces sp. NBC_00557 | reverse complement strand
CTCCGGGCTGCGCCCGGAGTCAGCGAACCCCCGCGCTGCGCGCGGGGTTGCGCTCCGCCCGCGGGAGCGCTGGCGGAGCGCTGCGCGCACCGCGCAACCTGCCTGCTTCGCAGGCAGGTTGATGCTCCGTCCGCTGCGCTCCCGGAGCGGTCGAGGGCTTCGCCCTCGACCCCGGCCTTCCGCTCCGCTCCAGTCCGGGGTCGGCGGGTCCGCTGCGCTCCCCCGCCCAACAAACGCGCCTGGAGGGGGTGAGCGGTCGCTGGGTCAGGCTGGCTGGGAAGGTGGAGGGCGACTGGCGGATGACGGCCGGAATGGTTGCCGCCTGAAGGCCCTTCTTGGCTTTGCTTCAAAGTGAGATATGGATTGAAACTGGATTCGGGCCCCCTCGGCGGTACGTGCCGCACCTCCAGTGGCCGGCCACTGCAACAACTGCGCAGTACCCGATGAACCTGCGCAGTGTTCCGCGATGGCGGGGAGACTCGGGCCCCGCAAGCGGGCTGATGTGCAGTCATACCAAGGCCGTAGCCGCTCCGTTGGTGCATCGGAAGCTTTTCACCCAGTACGGGGGCGTTCTCGATCTGCGCATTGTGCAGGTGTACCGGTCAATTCTTCACTGGACGCGTGAGCAGCACGAGTGGTGACCACCGGTCGGGGGGTCGGGTCCGTGTGAGGGATGTCGATGTGCGGTTCATCGGCGCGAACGGTCTGCCAGAGCAGCGGTCGTGGCTGGAGGTGGCCGCTGAACTGGCGCCGGCTGACTGCCCGCCGGTGCGTGGCTTCGCGGTGCGCCGGGGCAGAAGGTTGGCTCCTGGTTGGTGGTGGGCGGCCACCACGGGTCGGTTGGTGGCTTACGGGAGCACGGCGATGAGGGACCGCCTGATGCTGCTGGACCAGGAACGGCGGGTGGTAGGGCTGGCGTGCCGCCCGCTGGAATTCGTGTGGCGGGACGGCAGGCGGGTGGTAGCCCATGCTCCTCAGCTGGCCGCGCGCCTCGCTGACGGAGGTCACGTGCTCGTGGACTGCCTCGGTGCCGGCTTCCCACCGCGCCGTCTTGCCGGTGTGCAGGCTGTGCTGGAGGAGTGTGCGCAGGAGGTGGGATGGCAGTACCGGGTCGAGCCTGCCGCGGATCCGGTGGTGGTGGCCAACGTGCGCTGGCTGTCGGGGTACCGCCACCCGCGCTGCGCGGGCAGTGTCCGTCCAGGCCGGTTGCGTGACGTCTTCGCGTCTCGACGGCCCTTGGTGGAGGGGGCTGCCGCGCTCGGTGATGTGATCCGGACCTTGCCGGTCGTCTACCACGGCTTGTGGAGTGGTGAACTGACCGCGGCGCTGGACCGGCCGCTCACCGAAAGCACTCTGGTTGCCGCGGCCGGACGGCACGAGCGGTGAGCACTGTGCGGCATGTGGTGGAGGTGGGAGACCAGATCCGCTTCGCCGGTGGTGTGTTCACTCTGGCGGGGCTGGACGGGCCTCGATGCCGGATCGTGGATGAGGACGGGAGCGTCCAGGTGCTCCTGCTCACGCAGCTGTATGCAGACGAGGACTTCTGTGTGGTGGCCGGCTGTGCCGAGCCGCGCCGGGCGCCGGTGTGGGGGCCGTTGGCCAGCCTTGAGGCAGGCGTCCGCGAGAAGGCTCTGGCCTGGGAGCGGCACATCCGCGAGGTCGAGACGGGTCATCCGGAGCCAGACGGGAGGGGTGCTCCGCGCGAGGAGTTCGACCCGGAGTTGCGCAGCCTCGCCGAGCGGGAGGCTGCCAAGGCGGCGGAGCTCACCGAGCAGGGGGAGCCGGTCAGCGTGGCCACGGTACGGCGCATGCGCACCCGCTACCGCAGGCAGGGCGTGTGGGGGCTGGTCGACGGGCGTACGACACGAGCGAGGTCGCCGTGGGGGCGTGCCGACGAGCGGGTGGTCAACGCCATCAGGGCAGCGCTGGAGGCGCAGCGGGAGCGGTCCACCGGGACGCTGAGCCGACTGCGTCGGCAGGTGGGCTGGCTGCTGCAGGACGCCTACGGACCAGGCACGGTGAAGGTGCCGCCGGTGGCTACGTTCAATCGGCTGGTCCATGCGGTCGCCGACGGCCAGGGGCTGCTGGGCCCTGCGGTGCAGCAGCGCTGGCGGACGAGTCGGCCTGAGCCGCCGTTCACGCCCACCGTCGTAGCGCGGCCCGGCGAGCTCGTCATGATGGACAGCACCCCGCTGGACGTACTGGCCGTGCTCGAGGACGGGCGCATCGGGCGGCTGGAACTGACCATGGCCATGGACGTGGCCACCCGCAGTATCACCGCTGCCGTGCTGCGCCCGCGGGGAACGAAGGCGGTCGACGCGGCAGTCCTCCTCGCGCAGACCGTCGTGCCCGAGCCCCTGCGGCCCGCCTGGCCCGAAGTGCTGGCGATGGCCTCCTCGGTGATCCCCTACGAGCGGCTGTTAAGCATCGATGCCCGGATGCAGGGCGCTGCTGCGCGACCGGTGATCTTCCCGTCCACGGTCGTCATCGACCAGGGAAAGGTGTTCATTTCCCAGTGCTTTCTCGCGGCCGCCGAGCATCTGGGAATCTCTGTCCAGCCGTGCCCGCCCGCGTCCGCGCCCGCGAAGGGCCACGTGGAGCGCGGCTTCGGATCGGTGGGGACGCTGTTCGCGCAATACGTCTCCGGCTACACCGGCTGCCACATCAGCCGGCGCGGCCACCGCGTCGAGGACGAAGCCTGCTGGACCCTGCCCCAGCTTCAGGACCTGCTGGACGAGTGGGTGGTCAGTGGGTGGCAGGAACGGCGGCACCGGGCACTATGCCACCCTCTGATGCCCAAGCTGGCGCTCACGCCCAACGAGATGTGGGCGGCCCTGGTCGGCATCGCCGGGCACGTGCCTGTCCCTCTGAGAGCCGCCGACTACATCGAGCTGCTCCCCGCCCGGCGGTGTGCGATCGGCGCCGAGGGCATCCGGTTCGATTACCGCACCTACGACAGCAAGGCCCTCAACGGCCACCGGCAGCGTTCCACCGCGCCGGACGGCAAGTGGGAGGTCCACTACAACCCCTACGAGCCCTCACGCTGCTGGGTGCGTCTGCCCACCGGCTGGGCCGAGGCGGGATGGATCCACCGCACTTTGGTCAGCCGACCCTTCACCGACACCGCCTGGCGGCATATCCGTACCGTCGTCGACCAACGCGCAGGACGTGCCGAACACGAGGAACACCTCGCCCGCGCACTCGACGAACTCCTGCGTCGCGCCGGCGGCAAGACCGCCGGTACCCGCGGCCAGGAGCCGGCCACCGGCTTGGGGGCAGGTCCCACGGGCGTGCTCCCACAGGCGGACACCGGCGTGCTCGGGACCCGAGAGGTGAGTCGGCTGAGCGAAGAGGAGCCCAATCAGGACGACGCCGACGATCCGGTCGCCGGCACAGCTGATGCCTGGGAAGTCTTCGACGCCCATCAGGAGGCAGAGCAGTGGTAGTCCCCGGCCAGGCAGCCGCACACACCGGCCCGTTCGCCTCACCGACCACATGGCGGGAGTGGATGCAGTTCCTCGATGCCGAACCCCCTCGCCTGTCGGGCCCGGGCCCGTGGACGCTTCAGGAGCGCCTCGACTACCACTCCCAGTTCGTGATCCTCTCCACCCCGGTCATGGACAAGATCTCCCTCACCCTGCGGCGGCTGATGATCCTCAACCGGCACCACAACGGCACCGCCCGGCGGGGGCTGATGATCTCCGGGCCGCCCACCACCGGAAAGACCACCGCTCTGCAGCAGCTCGGGCGGTCCTTCCACCTCGCCGACCGGGCCCGCCACACCGGCACCGGCGAGCGACTGCCCGTGATCTTCCTGTCCGTACCGCCCGCCGCCACACCGAAGATGCTGGTCTCCGAGCTGGCCCGGTTCCTCGACCTGCCCATCGGAAAGACGATGAACCAGGCGCGGATCACCGACATCGTCTGCGGCGCCCTTCGCGATCTGGCGACCCAGCTCGTCCTCGTCGACGACGTCCATCTACTCAACACCCGCACCCGCGTCGGCGCCGAGACCTCCGACCAGATGAAGCACCTCAGCGAACGCATCCCCGCCACGTTCGTCTATGCCGGCGTCGCCATCGAGGCCTCCCCGCTGTTGACCGGCAACCGCGGTGCGCAGCTGGCCGGGCGGTTCAAGATGGTGCGCAACCCTCCCCTGGCCTACGGCAGCACCACACAGCGCACAGCCTGGGAAGGCCTGGTCGGCGGCATGGAAAGCGCCCTGCGGCTTACCCACCACCGCCCCGGCACCCTCACACGACACGCCGCCTACCTCCACCAGCGCACCGCCGGCAGGATCGGCAGCCTTTCCGCCCTCGTCAGGGAAGCCGCCATCGCCGCGATCCTCGACGGCACCGAAAAGATCAACAAACGGCTGCTGGCGGACATCGAGGTCGACCAACTCGCCGAACAGACCGCACGGCCACCGGCCAGGACCTGACATGCCCAGCGCTCCCCCGCGCCCCAGCATCCGGCGCGTGGCCCCGCTGCAATGGGAGACCACCGCCTCCTACATCCAGCGCCTGGCCCGCCGCCACCACCTGACCACCGCAGAACTGCTGAACGGCCTGGGCATCCCCCGCCCCCACCTCAAGAAGGAACGCACCCAGCCACACGCCCCCCACACCGGCATCGAGCTGTACCTGAACGCTCCGAGCCGCCGCCTGATCGCCTCGTTCACCGGGGTCCCGGAGGAACATCTCTCCTACGCCCTCCCCCAGTGGGACCAGTACCGCGACAAGCCCAACCCCGCCTCCGCCCGCGCCCGGCTCCAGCCCGCCCCGGTAAACGCCGTCACCGGCTGCCCTGGCTGCACCCTCGCCCGCACCGGCCACAGACACCCCGTCCGCCAGTACCTGCCCGACAGCCGCCTCATCTGCCGCCGTCACCACACCTGGATGCTCGGCCGCCACACCCTCGCCGGCACCCAACTGCCCATCGAACACGCTGATCTGGGGCACACCCCGGAGATCCTCGCCGCCCACCGCACCCACATCCGCTTCCTTCGCCGCTGGGGCACCGCGGCCGACCACGCCCTCGCACAGGCCACGTCCCTGACCGAAGCCTGGCGGCGCACAGCACCCGCGCAAGAACGCATCTGGCCCGCACGCGCCCGCCGCATCGCCAGCAACAAGCGCACCCGCCTGTGGTACGCCCTCGCCCGAGCAGCCATCACCTACCCCGAAACCATCACCCTCGCCCAATACATCGCCCACCACCCCCGAACGCTTCTGGCCCTCGAACGACCCCAGAGCGCACCACCCGTCCACAACGCCATCGCCGCCCTCCTGGGCCGGCCCTGGCTTCAAGACCCGGCCCTCTACCCCCACCGGCTCAACCACCGGATCAACTACGCCCCCAGCCCCCACCCCGGTGCACACCCGCGATGGACGTACCGCCAGCCAGGCCCAACCGAACTCACCCACCTCGGCTACCACCCACCGAAAACGGCCCAGGCCGTAGATGTCAGCCCCGGCACACCACCATGACCAGCAAGCCTGAACACATCGGCCCGCCCCGCCCCACCGTCCTCCCCGCTACGCTGACGGAGTGACAGAGTGCGTCGACAACCCGGCCGAGAGACTCCACGCCCTCCTCATCGACTTCTGCAAGGCCGGCAAGGAACTAGGCCCCAACGTGAGCAATTGGAATGCCTGGGCCCGGGCGCTCACCTACGAGGAGACACCCCTCGCCACAGACAGCGCTGAATTCTTCGCACGTCTGTCCGCAGCGATGATGCTGCCCCAGCAAGTCCGCCAAGCAGTCGGGGCCGTGGTGAGCGATCCCGAGCAACAGGACTACATGCTCCGTCCCCTGGCCGGTGTCGAAGCCGCCATGCTGGCCTCCGCTCAAGCCGGCCACCAGGTCTCCCACGTGTGGCAGCACTTCAGCAAGGACGGCGACGCGGACAGCAGCGCCGCGATCTACAGCCTGCTCGGCTGCGCCCACGAGCTACGCCGAGCTCAGGTCGAGGCCGGCCTGACCGACACCGACGGCCAACACCTCACCACCATGATCAACGACCTCATCGAGGCCGTCCTGGCCTCCGAACTCAACGAGGCCGACAAGCAGTTCCTCCTCACCCGGCTCAACGACATGCTCGCCGCCGTCCAGCAAGCCCGCCTGCGCGGCCGCTACGCCCTGGAGACAACCACCGACGCCGCATATGGCGCCCTCACCCGCCGCCCCAACCTCATCCAGCGGCTCCGTGACGCCCAACTCCTCAACCGCCTGGCAGACCTGTTCACCAAGTTCAACACCGTGCTCGCGCTGACCGGACAGACCGTCGAACTGAGCGAGACCACCGTGCACATGCTGGAACGCGGCCTGGGCAACTGAGCACTCCCACACCCCGTACAGGGCCACACAGCCCACACGCCGAGCCGTCCCGCACCACCGGCAACCACTCAAACTGCGCAGCACCCAACCAACCTGCACACCGGCGCCCGGCCCGACCGACACCACAGGTCAGACGGCTGACAAGTCACACCCCTGTGCAGAATCAGCGAGCCAAGCCCAGCACCAACCCGTTCAACCAAACTGCGAAACCCCAGGTCAGCACACGCACCACTGCGCACATTAACTGATCAGCGACAGGCGTCACCGGACGAGTGGAGCCGCGTCACCGGCCGGCACCCGGAACCGGCGGCCACCGCAGAGGGCAGGCACGAGGAGACCGTGTGCCGTACCTCCCGCATGGGTGGACTCGGAGCATGGCGCAACGCGGCAGCGCGTCAGGTTTCTGAGGCAGCGCCACGTTCATGCGAGTCTGCTGAAGGCCCAGCGGAGCGTTTCCCGGTCAGGGTTCGGGCGGCCTGTCCGTTGGAGGGCGGTGAGGGTGTGGGCGGTGAGCCGGGCCCAGTTGCGGAAGTTGCCGTGCGCTGCGTGGCGGTCGGCGAAGACGATGTCTTCGGGGTCGGTTCTGGCCCAGATCGGATGGTAGAGCGGGGACCTGCCGAACTTCTCCCAGGGTGAGCCTGGTGACGTGCTGCCAGATGAAGATGCGCGAGGAGAGCATCGGCTCCTTTCGCAACACGCTGTGCGCGCCTTCACCACCGGCGAAGACGATCGCGATCTGCGAGTACGGGTGATCCCAGACGAACCGGAAGTACTCGAAACGTCTCCCGATTGAGCCACTGCGCTTCGTCCACGACCAACGTACGCGGCTGGGCTGCGAGGGAGTCCAGGAGCAACCGGTCGAACTCGGACGGGTGACGCGGAGGTTCGCCCGGCAAACCGAGCGCTGCGAAGAGTTCGTGGCGCACCGCGCGGGCGGTGGGGCGAGCCCGGAAAGCGATCCGGCAGACCTCCTCACCACGGGCTCGTTCGAGCTCGCGCAGGCAGACATTGGCGGCGAGGGTTTTACCAACGCCGGCCGGGCCGTGGAGGCACATCATCGCCCCGGCCTCGATCGTGTCCGTGATGTTCTCCCGGGCGGCCAGGAGCGCGCGGGTTGTCACCACTGCAGCGTCAGGGAGCTGCGTGTGGTGGTCCGTTTCCCGGGGTGGCAGCTGGCCTGTCATCGCGTTCCTTCGCCGTCGGCGGGCTGAGGCCCGGGTGTGGGGCGCAGGCTGGGCGGGGTGTTCCAGTCCTCGGGTGGCGGTGCGGGTGGGATCAGGCCGGGGAGGGCGAGGGTGGCCATGTCGCTGTGGGCCGCGGCTTGGAGTCCGGAGACGGCTTCGGCTGCCGTCACGGCGCCCAGGCGCTGCGCGGGCGTGGGAACGGTGGCCGGGGCGAAGCGCTGCCGGCGCAGAGCCTGAGCCTTCTTGGCCTCCTCGCGCAGGCGGCGCGCTCGTGCGGTACGGGTGCGGCGCAGGGCATCGAGTTGCTCGGGCTTGGCGGCGTCGGCGAGGTGAGCGGATCCGAGGTGCTGCCCGGCGGGGTCGAAGACCTCGATCTCGTGATCGCGATGAGGCATGTAGCGGATACGGATACTGCGGCCGACCCGGCCGGCCATCCACGCACCGACGTAGTCGCGGCCTCGCCAGCGCACGCCGTGGCTGGTCAGCTTCCGCACCCGGCCGTCGTCCTCCAGCATCAGAGCCCATAGAGCGGCCTCAGAGATGTTGGAGAACGGCGAGGGATCCACCTGCCATGCCCCGATGGGGGTCTGGCCGGTCAAGCCGTCAGGGCGGTGCTCGGTGTTCCACCACGTCGTCCAGGCCAGGACCTCGGCGGTGAACTCCATGAAGGTCAGCAGGGGCCCATCACAGTCGGCGGGCTCCTTCTTGACGCGCCCGGGCGAAGGGGTGACGGTGCATCCGGGCAGGGCGGCGAAGAGCATGCGGTCCGCACACCGACTGAGGTTCTCCACCATGCCCTCCAGATGCAGGCTGCAGGCAGGCAGGTCATCGCCCTCGGCACCGAGAGTCCCGAATACACCCAGGACCGCAGCACCCAGTCGACACGACCGCACCGGCGCACCCGGCCCTGCATTGCAGCGATCGCCGCCCTGGCCATCGTCGGCAGCTGCGTCGTGCAGCACACCCAGGACCAGCAGCAAACCCATGAGCAGCAGGCCAAAGCCGCCGCCTACAAAGAACGCCCCGGTGCCAAGCTGCACATGGACGATGTCGAAACAGACGCCATCGCCCAACGAAGCACCGACAAGCAGCGCGTCGTCATCGAACTGCGCCCGTACTTCCACCGCACCACCAAGTTCCTGCATATCGACGACCCAACAGGCAACACCGCCCAAAACACCCTCGAGAGTGACCAGTGGTATCCCAAGGACCCCCAGATCGTCGTACCAGTCAAGGACCCACTCACCGACGTGACAGTGCACGCAGCCACCGATAGAAAAACATGGAAGAAAAGCACAAAACCGCCCTCGAGACAGAACCGCCTGTCACCGACCGATGTCGCCTACGACACCGAAACCGGCGAACGACTCCCACCCGACCCCTGACCCACACCCCGCACCGCTCACACGACCCGCACCTTGGAAGCAGACCGCCACTCCCCCCCCAGACACACCGCCTGGTCCTCGCCCACCCCGACGCGGGTGGGCGATCCCTGCTAGCGGATGCGACGGCCCGACCGTGCGAGGAGTACACCGCCGACCAAGACCACCAACCCTCCGCCGCCGGCAAGCAAGCCCGTGGTCCACATCCCTTGCTCCAGCGGCGGGTGCGTGGTCTTCGATGTGCCGTCCGGAGCCGCGAAGTGTGCCCTGCCCTTGTAAGCCACCGGACCTGTCATGTCCTTGGGAGGCGAGGTGGCCGCCTTCACCGCTGCATCTGCATTGATCGGTCCGTATCCCAGCAGGGCACTCTCACCGCCTGCAGGGTGGTGGGCGGTGGCGATCAGGACGTCATTCGTCTGGGCAGGGCTCAGGCTAGGGTTCTTTGACTTCATGAGCGCGACCACGCCGGCCGCCAGCGCGCATGCGGGGGAGGTGCCGTTGATCGGCTCGTAACCGCCGGTGGTCTTCGCGCTGATGATGCCGACACCGGGGGCGGCCACATCGTTGTAGGTGTGCACGGTGGAGAAGTCGGCGCGCCCACCGCCGGGTTTCGTGGCGGCCACCGCGATCACGCCCGCGTATCCGGCTGGGTACGAGTTCTCGTTGAGTGTGTCGCCCGAGTTGCCCGCTGAAGCGAGTAGCGTTACGCCCTTACGGATGGCATAAGCCACGGCCTCGGCCTCGGAGCCGCTGAAGCTGCTGAACAGGTCTCCGCTACCGATCGACATGGAGATTACGTTGGCCCCATGGTCGACCGCGTAGCGAATACCTTCGGCGATCGGGCTATCGCTTTGCTTCCGCAGATCTTCCAACTCTTTCGGCAGGTTTTTCTCGTTGTCTTTGTCGGAGGTGACGCGCACCGAGAGGATCTTGGCTTTCGGGGCCACCTTGAGAACGTCCGAGGCCATGGCCGTGCCGTGCTGTCCCCAGTCCGGGTCCCCGAGGTGCAGCCCGTCCTGACGGTAGTCGGGGCCGGTGGTCACCTTTCCCTTCAGGGCTGGATGGTCGGGCACCACCCCGCTGTCGAGGAGCGCGACCGTCACTCCGTCACCCTGGCTCTGCTGCTGCGCAGCGGACAGGTCGAGTGCCTGCCCTTCCCATCCGACGGGAGTGGCCGCTTGTGCGGGCGCGGTGGCCACGGCGCAGAGCAGGCCGGTGAGGGCGACCGCGGTGCAGGTAGCTCGTATGGTCCTTTTCACGGCGGTCTTACCCCTCGAGGTTCTGGATTTGGGTGTAGAAGGTCTGGCTGAGGGCTTTGGCCTCGTCCATCCAGGGCTGTCTGTCCTCGGTGTTTGCGCTGTAGGCGCCGAAGTGGCCGGGAAGGTCGCCCGACGTACGGCCGTCGACCGCCCCTGTGGTGACCGCTATGGCGTAGGGAAGGTTTCCTCCGATGGCGGTCCCGCCCATGCCGTTGCGCTTGTCCGCCTGCCACTTCGCTGCCAGGGTCCCCGGCACGGTGAGCGGGACCACCGCGGCGCTTGGGTGGTCCGCAGTGGACTGATCGGCCAGGTAGTTGCCCATCTCCTGAGCGGCAGTTGAGTCCTTGGGCAGCACGATGATCGCCACAGTGGCGACCATCTCGCCACTGAGGTCGACGTACGTGGCCCGCAGTACGGCCTCGCACCCGAGCCGCTGAGCGGTCTGCTTGGTCTGCCCGCTGAGGCCTTGGGAGCACGACGTGTCCTGGGACACACCCATCCGGCTCCACTGCGCGACCTTCTTGTCCGACGCCTGGTCCGCGTAGTGCGGTACGCCGATGGTCGACGGAAAGAGCCGGTCGACGGTCTCATTTCGCCACAGCACTGGCCCGTAGGCTTCGTTGTTGGGCATGGACTGCTGGCTGTTGCTGTACGCATGAGCCGCCAGCGCTCCACCGCCCAGCATGCCCAGTACGCCGAAAACGCCGAGCACGCTCCCGATGGCTTTGCGCGCGGTCCGTCCGCCGCCCGAGGAGGGCACAGGTGCCCCCGGCACGGGGCCCCCGGGCGGGTAATGGGCACCGTGTTGAGATAGGCCGGGTTGGGGCGGAACGGCACTTGGAGCCGCTCCCGGGGGTGTGGTCGGCGTGGGTGGAACAGAGCCCGGCCCCTGCGACTGTGGTTGCCAGCCGCTCTGTGGGGGCTGCTGCAGGTATGGATTTCCGCTTCCCGGCGGGGTGGGGTAAGACATGGGGGGCTTCCACCTTGATCGCGGACACCGGTTGTCATGCAGCGATGGCCAGCGTAGTTGATCTCTGTTCGAAGGCGACCGGCGCGAGGTAGCCGATTGTGGAGTGCCTGCGCCGGTGGTTGTAGAAGCCGAGCCAGCGGAAGACCGCGAGCCGGGCGGCTCGTTCGCTCGGCCAGCCGCGCCGGTCGGGAAGGATCTCCCGCTTGAGCGAGGCGAAGAACGACTCCGCGGCGGCGTTGTCCGCGGAGGTGCCGACCGCTCCCATGGATCGGAGAATCCCGGCCTGGTGGCAGGCGTCGGCGAACGCCTTCGACCCGTACTGAGCCCCGTGATCGCTGTGGAAAATGATGCCGTCCCCCTGTCCACCGCGAGTGCGGACGGCCGCGTTGAGCGCGTCGATGACGAGCTCGGCCCGCATGTGCTCGGCCATCGACCAGCCCAGCAGGCGACGAGAGAACACGTCGATGACAGTGGCCAGATAAAGGAATTTCCCGCCGGCGACGGGCAGATAGGTGATGTCACCGACCCAGGCCCGGTCGGGGGCGGACGCGGTGAAGTTCCGCCGCAGCAGATCGGGCACCGCCTGGGCGGCGGGGTCCGGGATCGTGGTGCGGTGCCGCCGCTTCAACCTCCGCCCCTGGATGCCGTGTTGGCGCATGAGTCGCTCGATGCGCTTGCGGTTCACCATCACACCGCCCGCGCGGAGTTCGGCGGTGATCCGCTTGGCCCCGTACGTCTTCCCGGACTCTGTGTGCACCTTGCGTATCCGCCGGGTGAGCGCGGCGTCGTCGGCCTTCTTCGCTGCGCGCGCCGGGGCGGTCTTCAGCCACCGGTAGAACCCGGACCGGGACAGATTCAGCACGGTGCACAGCCGCTTCACGCCAAAGGCGTCGCGATGGTCGGCAACGAACTCGAAGCGGCTCACCAGTTCGTCTCGCCCGCAAAATACTTGGCCGCCCGACGCAGGATGTCACGTTCCATCTCCAGCTCGCGGACCTGCTTGCGCAAGGCCGCGATCTCCGCGTCCTTCGCGGACTCCGCGATCGCCTCGGGCCTCTCGGCCTTCTCCGCGGCCTTGATCCACTGCCGCAGCGTCTCGTGGTTCACGCCGAGCTCGGCGGCGATGCGTGAGACAGGCCGGCCCGACGAACGGGCCAGCGCCACCGCGTCGGCCCGGAACTCCACCGGGTACTTGTAGGTCCCCACCTGGGACTCCTCTCCCTGGACTCAAGATCCAGTGTCGAGGTGTCCACGATCAAGGTGGAAGGCCCTGGCGTTGTCTCTCACAGGTCTTGAAGCCGCGTCGCGGCGGCCGTGCGTTGCGCTAGCGTCGGGGTGACGACAATGTCGCTGATCTTATCGGCGAATGTCTGTCTCTTGGCGTCGCAGGTGGCTCACCATCAGCCAAGGCCGAACGCTGGCCAGTTCAGGAATTGGAGCAGCCCTCGGCCCAGGACATGTCCCGTGCGGGTTACCTGACCGTCCCGGTCGCGGATGGCACGGATACCGAGAACCTTCTTGCCCACGGCCTGCCCGGTTCGCCCGCCGCGCACCAACTGGAAGACCAGGGCGCAGACCGTGGCGAAGATGCCGGCCCAGCTCAGGATCGTCCCGGTAGCTTCTCCGCTGTCGCCGGGACTGCCGTTTTCAACCGCGATCCCGGTGCCGATCAGCACAACGGGCCGAAGTTGATCAGAACGTCCAATAGGTATGCGCCCAGGGCCGCGTCGTTCAGGTGACGTGTCCTGGTTGATCACATGATGCCGAGGGTGATCTGCGGACGGTTGGCGTCGCGGGTGTGGTGGCGGAGGCCAGCGGCGATGTTCGTCTGGCCGACGAGTCGGAGAGCGCCGATGGCCAGGTTGCGCAGGGATGCCATGGCACGTGGAGCGGTGCCGGTGCGTACGCGGGAGGCGTCCTCGGCGTACGTGGTGTCCCTGACGTGGTGGATCTTGTCGGTCACCCCTAGACGGCGGCGCACGATCTGCACGGCCTGCACCGCGTGTGGGAATGCGATCCCGGTGTCTTGCCCCTGCTGTGCGCCGTAGCCATCGCTCGTTGCGCTGCGTCCGGGAGAAGGACGTGGAGGCCGTCGGAGAGCGCATTGAGGCCGAAGACCTCGGCGTCATCGGCCGTCGCGAGGATGGCGTCGGGGAACAGCTCGCGCAGGACGCTCTGGCTGCCGGGAGTGAACGCCTCAGGGTGGTACATGATCTCTGTGTCAGAGAGGACGGCCAGTGCGGTGTCCAGGTGGTAGAAGTCGGGGTTCACCAGGGTCAGCCCGATCACCGGAAGCCCGAAGAACTCCTGGGTCTTGGCGTGCGAGCGGGGGTCGGTTCGGAAGCCGGCGCCGGCCAGCACCGTGCGCCCGACCACCAGGTAGTCGCCTTCACCTTCGTTGATGTGTTCGGGCCAACGGACGTCGCCGTAGCCGTGCTCGACGAACCAGGACAAGTAGGCCGGGCCTTCCGCGGTGCGCTCCGCGTGCCGGAACCTGGCCGCGAGCACCCGGCCGTCGATCACGGTTGCACCGTTCGCCGCGAACACCATGTCGGGGAGGCCAGGAAGCGGATCGATTACCTCGACGGTGGCCCAGGCTCTCGTAGAGGTTCTTGAGTTGCACCCACTGGGCCTGAGCGAGCGAACCGTCCACCGGCTTGGCCGGGTCCATCCACGGGTTGATCGCGTACGTCACGTCGAAATGCTGCGGCGGGCACATCAGGAGGCGCCGGGGGTGGCCTTCCGGGCCTGAGCGGTCTCGGTGGTCGACAAAGGGGTTTCCTCGTTCTTTTGAGTGGCGCCGGGGTGCGGGGTCGCCGCTCCGCGGCACGTGGGTGGGTTGCGGGGGGGCGGAGGGGCGCCGTCACACCGAGTTCCTTGCCAGAGAGGAACGTTGGTGCCCACTCGTCCGACGGCGAACCAGGCGGGGATCAGGGCCGGTACGGAGGTCGACCTGCTGCGTGGCGGCCGGTCCCCCGGGTGGGACCGGGCGCCGCGTCGTTTCCCGGGCCGTGCGCGGGCGTTGTACGTCGGGAGGGGTGCCGGGACGTCGCCCCGGCACCCCTCTTGTCCGTTGCGGCGGCCGCCGCGTCCGGAAGCCGCGCGGCCGTCAGCCGTCCTCGCGCCGGTAGCTCGCCAGGAGCCGGGTGTCGTGCCCGAGGGCGGGCTGCATCCTGTACAGATCCCTGCCCTTCGTGCCGGCCGGGATGACCGTGATGCGGTCGGCGAACCAGGCCAGGACCTCCTGCGACCGCTTGTGGAATTCCTCGAGTGTCCCGGTCCTGATCATGACCTGGCCGACGCGCTTGGTGGTGTCGGAGATCGCCACGGGCAGGGACGCACCCACCAGGTGGCCGAGCACGACGTACTCGACGTCGGGAAGGCTCATGACCTCGTCGTACGACGGCACGTCGAAGAGAAGGCCCGGAGGCGACGTGATGTACGTGCTGCCCACGACGCCGGGGCGCAGGCTGATCGTAACGTCCGGCTCCTCCCCGATGGCCAGCGACAGTGCGGCCTCACCGAGGTCGACACCGAACTTGCACTCGACCTGCTCGTGCATGAGGGCGCCACCCCGCCGCGCGCCGCACTCGCTGAAGTACACCTCGCCTTGATGGTGGAACAGCTCCATGTGGAAGACGCCGTCCGTGAGGCCGAGTGCCTCCAGTGCGTCCTGGGCCAGGGGCACGGCGAGGTCGAAGGTCCACGCGTCCGCGACCGGGTCGAACCGGCGTATCTGTAGCGGCGCTTGCGATTCGACCGTGCTGAGGCAGGTCTGGGTGTACGGGGCCACCGAGGCGAAGACGATCTTTCCGTTGTGGATGACGCCGTCGACCATCCACTCGTCGCCCTGCTGGAACTCCTCCACCACGAAGGTGCGCGCGTGGCCGGCCTCGGTACGGAAACGGCGCACCGTCTCGTGCAGTTCGTCGGTGCTGCGCACCGTTGCGGTCTGCCGGGTCGCGGCTCCGGTGACGGGCTTGATGACACCTGCCTCGAACGGCAGCTCGGGCAGGGCGTCGTCGTGGATGTCCTCCAGGACGAGGGACCGGGCGGTCGGGATGCCCCGGGCCCGCACGGCTTCCTTCTGAAGGTACTTGTCCCGGAAGCGCAGCGCTACGGCCAGGGTGATCCCCGGGCAGCCGAGGGCCTGCGCGAGGACCGCGACGTTGACGAGCGCGTACTCGTTCGTGGTGGTCACGGAGGCGAAGCGTTCTTCGCCGAGTCCGGCCCGGGTGAGCGCGGTCAGCACCGCCTCTGCACTGCACTCGTCTTCCACGAAGACGGCAGTGACGCAGTCTGGGAGGTCCGGGAGCCCGCTGTCCCTCCAGTAAGGGCCGTAGACGACGACGGCGGGGATGCCGCGCCTGCCGCAGGCTCGCAGAACATAGCGGTCGACCCCGACGAGCAGGGGGCGTGGGCGCGAGGTCATGATGTCGAACCTTCCAGTGCAGCATCGGCCGGAAGACCGGCTCCGGTCAGGGCAGTGCCGGCTGCGAGCTCCCCGGCAAGGTCTCCGGTCCCTGGCGAAGCTGCAAGTTTCCGCCCTGAGGATCCGGCGCGTCTGGAGCCCGGTGACCGGAATGAGCACGAGGCCGCCGTACGGCTGCCACCCGGTAATCCTCATTCTTGAGGAATCCGCGTTTGCGCCCTCGAGTTCTCCGGTATTTGTCCGGCCACAGGTCTAGTTGGGCACAAGCTAACATCATGATCACGGCGAGAGTGATGGACTCGTCCTGTGATGATCATCACATCGATGATAGTCGGAATCGACTCAACGCGCAGTGCGGTCTCATGATTCACCGCGGCCGGGCGCAGTGGATGAGTTGACGTTATTTCCTGCATGACCCGCCACATTCCAGCAATGGCGTTGTCGTTCACCTCTATTACTCGGGGGATTTCGCCGTATGTCCGGATCGGTGCCGGGTTCGTTATTCGCCCGGCGACGGACAGGGGCGCGGTGCCGGGTGTAATCTTCTGATGCGTTTTCAAATCGGCAACTCGCCGAATTTCATGTGCGGATGATTGCGGTGGGCATATGGACCGCGAATCCTCCGCGCCCTGCGGGGCCGGCGCCGTCCGGAGTGCCCCGTACCCCTGCCAGATAAAGAAGAAGGAAGCGTGCCTGCCGTGATTGCCCCGGACCCGTTCGCCATCGCCCCCACTGACAGCCGCGTCAACGGGATCGCTAACCACGCCCGCCGGTACGCCGCCACTGCCGGAGCCGAGGGCCACGATTGGCAGGGCGCCGAGACCCTGTTGCTGACCACCATCGGCCGTCGCAGCGGTCTGCCGCGACGGACCGTTGTCATCTACGGCCGCTACCAGGGCGCCTACGTCGTCGTCGCTTCCAACCTCGGCGCCGACAACCACCCCGACTGGTACCTCAACCTCCAGCAGAAGCCCACGGCCCTCATCCAGGTCCGCGATGAGCAGTTCACCGTACGGGCCCGCACCGCCGCCAGCGAGGAGCACTTGCTTCTGTGGAAGCTGATGACCGGCCTGTGGCCCGCGTACGACACCTACCAGCAGTCCACCCAGCGCCCCATCCCCACGGTCATCCTTCAGCCTCAGTCCTAGGACCCCGCCCCGTATGTGCTGCCACCCAACCCTGTTAGGCCCGGTCAGATGACGCTCCTGCCCTCCCAGCCCGTGCTCGAAGTCGAGGCCGCCGCGCTGTCCGCCGCGGAGCACGCCGCCCGAACCGACCAGGCCGGCCGGCTGCCCGACGCCGTCGCCGAGGCCCTCACTGGCACCGGTCTGCTAGCCCACTTCGTCCCCCGGGCCTTTGGCGGCGCCGCGGGACGGTTCGACGACTGCCTGCCCGCGCTGCTGCGCCTGGCCGAGGCCGATCCGTCCACCGGATGGTGCGCCGCGGTCATGACCTCCATGAGCCGGATGGCCGCCTACCTGCCCCCCGCCGGGCAGAAGGCCTTGTGGGCGCACGACCCCCACGTGCCCATCGTCGGCACCCTGCAGCCGGCCGGCACCGCCACGCCCACCCGCGGCGGATGGCTGCTGTCCGGACGGTGGTCCTTCTGCAGCGGGGTCCACCACGCCCGGTGGGCCCTGCTGTCTGCCGTGCCAGAGGATGCCCCCGGCCCGCGGTTCATGCTCGTGCCCCGCTCGGCGTGGACCACCGAGCCGACGTGGAGCGGCGCGGTCGGCCTACGCGGCACCGGCAGCGACACTCTGGTCCTCGACACAGAGCTATTCGTCCCCGACGACCACTCTTTCACCCGCGAACAGCTGTTCACGGCCAGGGACCTGCCCGCGGACGGGGACTGCTACCGCGTACCGCACGAGGCGATCAGCGGGCTCTTCTTCGCCATTCCGCTGCTCGGTGCGGCGCGCGCGGCGCTGAACTCGTGGACCGCGGCCGCGAACCGGCAACCGTCGGCGGGCTCGCTGCGCGACAGCGATGCGGCGCTGGCGACCGCCTCCGGGAAGATCGACGCCGCGGACCTCCTGCTGCGCCGGGCGGCCCGGACTTGCGATGAGCCTAACGCGCTGACGGCACTGCTCGCCGCGCGCTGCCGCCGTGACCACGCCACAGCCGCCGGGTTCCTGACCGAAGCCGTCCAGGCCCTCTTCCACAGTGCGGGGGTGCGCGCCACCAGCGGCACTGGCGCGCTGTCGCGGCTGTGGCGGGACGCCAGCACGGCGGCGCTCCATCCCGCCCTCGCCGTCGCGCCGGCCGCCCAGGAGTACGCCACGTCCCTGCTGCGGCGCGCCAAGTGAACGGTGGACGGTCCCGCGCCTTCGGCACTGAGGCCGAGGGCACGGGGCCGTCCGATCGGCCCTTTACTCCCCGGCGTCGATGGCGGGCCGGCGTACCTCGATCTCGGCGCCGGTCTGCTTGAACGACTCCGCCGACACCGGGACCAGCACCGCGTCCCGGTGGAAGTCCCGCAGGGTCGTCGACCCACAGCTGATCATGGTGGAGATCAGCTTCGCCCGGGTGCGCTCCACGTTGTCGTACAGGCTGCCCGCGTAGGGGACGTAGCCGTCGACGCCCTCCTCGAAGACCATCTGGCCGCGCTGGCCGTAGCGGGCCGCGTTCTGCGCGCGCCGCGAGCCCTCGCCCCAGTACTCCTTGTACCACTGGCCGCCGATCTGCAGCTTGCGCGAGGGGCTCTCGTCGAGCCGGGCGAAGTAGCGGCCGAGCATGATGAAGTCCGCGCCCATCGCCAGGGCGATCGCCATGTGCGAATCATTGAGCAGACCGCCGTCGCAGCACAGCGGCACGTACACCCCGGTCTCCTGGGCGTAGGCGTCGCGCGCCTCGACCACGGCGAGCAGTGCGGAGGCCTGCCCACGGCCGATGCCCTTCTGGGCCCGTGTGGTGCAGATGGCGCCGCCGCCGATGCCCACCTTCACGAACGCCGCGCCCGCGTCGGCCAGATAACGGAAGGCGCGGCCGTCGACGACGTTCCCCGCACCGACGAACACATCGTCACCGTACTTTTCCCGGGCGAATTCGAGGGTCTTCGCCTGGTACACGGAGTAACCGTCGGAGGAGTCCAGGCACAGCACGTCTGCGCCGGCCTCCACCAGGGCGGGAATGCGGTCCTTGAAGTCCCGTGAATTGATGCCGGCGCCCACCCGCAGACGCTTCTCGCCGTCCACCGACGCCCGGTGGTACGTCTTGTGAGCCTGGTAGTCCCGCTTGAGGACCAGGGAGACGACCCTGCCGTCCTCGAGTACCGGCAGGACGTCCAAGTGGTGCTGCCAGATGAGCTCGTTGGCCTCGGACAGGGTGACCGAGGCTTCGGCGGTGATCAGGGTGTCGCGGCCGCGCATCCGGTTGCCGACGGTCTCGGACGCCCCGTGCCGCTCCAGGTGGAAGTCGTCGAGGCTGATGATGCCGAGGAACTCGCTGTCCGTCTCGCCGCTCCGTGTGACCACGGCGACGCCCTGCTCGGCCTCCGAGAGCTGGCGGGTGACCTCGCCGAGCGGCGTCTGCGGCGCCACGGTGACCTCGCTGGTTCGGAAGCCGGCCTTGTGCCGCTTCACCGCGAGGACGTCCGCGGCCTGGTCCTCGATCTGCTGGTTCTGGTGGATGAACGACAGCCCGCCGACCTGCGCCAGGGCCACCGCCAGCGTCGGCGAGGACACCGCCTGCATGATGGCGCTCACCATCGGTGTGGCGATCCGGACGGCCGACTCCTCGCCGACCTGGTGACGCACCAGCGGCGCCCCGAGATCCACATTGTCCGGCGTGCAGTCCTCTGTGGTCAGGCCGGGGATGAGGAGGTATTCACTCAGCGTACGAGAGATTTCGGGGAGGATTTTCACGTCGTCTCCAGAAAGGAGCCTGCAAACCACTACCGGTGAAATTGGCGAGGCTCGTGCGGGCAGTGCAGATTGTCGCCGCCCGGTAGCGCACAGTCGGAAGAATGCGCTCTCGGGAAACTGAGAGCGGGCACACCGGCGGGACAGTGCTCGCGCGCGCAGCCGAATCGGCAGCGAAGTAACCACAGACCCAACCTGCACGGTGCTGCACAGGCGTTGACTTCCATTACGCCATACGAGATGGTACCGCACCGCACACGTTCGCCCGCTGGGCGGCGAATTGCACCTCGTCCGAACCTCCCGCCGCAGGCGCCGGCCACCGCCCCTGCGCTGACCGCCGGAACACGGCGGCACCGACGGCCGGAACGGAGCAGTGTGGGCGGCCGATGGCTCAGGACGCGGCGGAACCCCCGGCCCTGGACAAGACGTGGGACAGCGCCTGGTCGAGGTCCTTGACGATGTCCGCGGCCTCGTTGCTGAAACCGAGGGCAAGCCGCACCGTGCCGCGCGGGACCCCGATGCTCACCAGCTCGTCGTCGGAGTACTCGAAGTACGTGAAGAACGTGCTCTGTTCGACCAGAGTGTGCGGTGCGCCGAAGTTCGAGGCCATGAACGGCACGCGCAGCCGGTCGACGACCTCGGCGGTCTGCTCCTCGCTCATCCTGAGCTCGAAGGTGATGACCCCGCCGAAGCCGTTCAGGTACTGCTGCGCCAGCTTGAAGTGCGGGTGCGACTCGAGGCCGTTGTAGTAGACGCGGTCGACGGCCGGGTGCCCCTCCAGGAAGCGCGCGACCTCCAGACCCATGGCGTTGACCCGCTCCATGCGCAGCTGCAGCGTATAGAGGCTGCGGCGCAGCAGGAAGGCGGTGTTGCCGTCGACGATGGGTCCCGTCGTATCCCGGTACCAGCGCAGCTTCTCGATCAGCTCCTCGCGTCCCGAGGCCACCCCGGCCACGATGTCACCGTGTCCGCTGAGGTACTTGGTGGCGCTGAACAGCACCAGGTCCACGCCCCACTGCAGGGCGTAGTAGTTCGGCGGCGGTGAGAACGAGCTGTCCAGGGTGAGGATCACGTCCGGTCCGACGGCGGCCCGCACCCGCGCCACGTCGATCAGGTACATGTGCGGCGAGGAGGGCATCTCCAGGTGGACAAGCTTGATCCGCCCGCGCAGCGCCGCGACGTTCTCGATGAATGCCTCGGGATCCCGGATGGAGAACTCGTGCACCACGACGCCGAACTTGGGCAGGATGTGGTGGAAGACGTTGCGCACCTGCCGGTACGACTCGGACGGCAAGACCACCTCGTCGCCCGCCTCGAGCAGCGCGAGGAACGCAGTGACGTGCGCGGCCATCCCGGAGGCGAAGACCAAGGAGCTCTCGGCACCACTGAGTTCGCTGAGCTTGTTCTCCACCTCGATCCAGGTGGGGTTGGAGTACCGGCCGTAGCGCCCCGCGGGCACCGACCTGTTGTGCAGGCCGTCCTTCACGTGCTCCGCGTTGTTGAAGTAGTAGGAGGCGCTTTGGTACGTCGGCGACTCGATGCTGTTGGTGTACGCATCCTGGGGACGCTGTTTGGTCATCCTGGCTCCTTGCTGGCACGACTGGGGGCAGGTGCTGCCGCCACGGCGGCCGGGGGCCGCCATGGCGGGTTGGTGATCAGCCGACGTCGAGGCGCATCAGATCCTCGACCGTCTCGCGGCGCACGATCTCGCGCGCCCGGCCCTCAGTCACCGCGATCACGGGCGGTCGCGGGATCTGGTTGTAGTTGTGCGCGAGGCTGCGGCAGTACGCGCCGGTGCCTGGCACCGCGAGCAGGTCGCCGGCCCGGACGTCGGACGGCAGGTGGTCCTCGCGCACTACCACATCTCCGGCGTCGCAGTGCTTGCCGACGACGCGGACCAGCGCGGGAGGCGCGTCCGAGACGCGCCCGGCAAGCTGCACGGAGTATGCGGCGTCGTACAGCGCGGTGCGCACGTTGTCGCTCATGCCGCCGTCGACCGCGACGAAGGTGCGGATGCCCGCGCGGTGCTTGACTGCGCCGACCCGGTAGAGCGTCACCCCTGCCGGGCCGGCGATGGCGCGGCCCGGCTCGATGGCCAGGCGCGGCATCGACACCCCGAGCGCGGCGCACTCCTTCTCCACCACGGTCCGCAGGATGTCGGCCATTTCCTTGGCCGGAGTGGGCACGTCGTCTTCGGTGTAGGCGATGCCGAAGCCGCCGCCGAGATCGAGCTCGGGCAGCTCGATGCCGTCCTGGGCCAGCCGGGCCCGCAGCTCGGCCAGCCGCTTTGCGGCGGCCTCGAAACCGGCCGTGTCGAGGATCTGCGAGCCGATGTGGCTGTGCAGGCCGCGCAGTTCGAGCAGGCTGTTGTCCGCCACCCGGCGCACCGCCTGCTCGGCGTCGCCGCTGACCAGCGAGAAACCGAACTTCTGGTCCTCGTGCGCGGTGGCGATGTACGCGTGGGTGTCGGCCTGTACTCCCACCGTGACTCGCAGCAGCACTCCGGGCCTGCTGCCGGGAAAGCGCGGCACCAGTTCCTCGAGCCGGTCGAGTTCCTCGGCGGAGTCGACGACGATGCGCCCGACCCCGTACGCGAGGGCCGCGGCCAGGTCTGCCTCTGACTTGTTGTTGCCGTGGAGCAGGATGCGCTCGGCCGGGAAGTCCACGGCCTTGGCGTAGGCGAGTTCGCCCTCTGTGCAGACGTCCAGGCTCAGGCCGGTCTCCTTGGCGATGCGGGCGCTGGTGCGGGTGAGAAACGCCTTGCTCGCGTAGTAGACGTCGAAGTCGTGGAACGCCTCACGGAAGGTGGTGCAGCGTTTCCGGAAGTCGGCCTCGTCGAAGACGTACGCGGGTGTTCCGTACCGCTCGGCTATGTCCGTCACCGGTACGCCGCCGATGGACAGAACCCCGTCCGGGCCCTGTTCGGCTGTGGCGGGCCAGATGCCGGGGCGTAGCGCGCGCACCTCGGGTGTCGTGGTCATGAGCCCTCCCCGGTGTGCTGCGTGCGGCCGGCGTCCGCCGCATCCACGGCTTGGTGGAGTTCTGCGGCGCTGAGCATGCTGACGTGATCGCCCGGGATCGTCGTGATGGCCATGGTGGCGCCCAGTGGACGCCAGCCCTCGGGAGCTTTCTCGTGGCCCGCCGTGACGACTTCGGGCAGGCACAGCGTCAGCCGCGGCACCTGACCGGTGGGCTTCCACGCGTCCATCGCCGCGTGGAAGCTCAGCCGCATCCGCAGCTTGCCGAGCAGCTGGTGGTCGGGAGCTCCCGGCCCGTTCGGACCGAGCAGGTCGACGAGCGCCGCGGCACGCTGCGGGATCGGCAGCTGCCGGGTCGCGGCGAGTGCCTCGGCGATCGCGGGCTTCGTCTGGTGCGGGAGCTCGACGTGTGCGTGGTCGACCAGGGCGGCGTCCGGGTTCGCTGGCGGCTCGGCCGGCGTCGGGTCCATCACGATCAGGTCGTCGATGCGGTCGCCGTCGCCGTCCGTGTGTGCCTGGCGCGCAATCTCGTAGATCAGCGGCGCACCCATGCACCAGCCCGCCAGGGTGTACTGGCCGGAGGGCTTCGCCGCGCGGATCTGGTCCAGGTAGCGGCGGGCCAGCGCGTGCATCGTCGTGCTCTCGCAGGTGTGGTCGTGCGGCAGGCCGTAGCAGTCCCAGCCACGGCCGAGCACACCGGCCATCGGCGCATACCAGTCGATCCGCCCGTCGACTGGGTGGATCATGAACAGGGTGCGCGCGGGCCGGTCGACCGGCGCGGTGGTGAGCGGGACCATCCGGGCGGCGCGCTCCACCTCGGCGGCGAACCGGTCGGCGACCTGCGTCGCCTCCTCGGCGGACAGCAGCGCCGGGTCCACGGACAGCCAGCAGATCACCGTGCCATCCGCGGCTGGGGCGACCGTCACGTCGAGCGGGGTCGGCAACACGTTGGCGGCGGCGATGGTCGCCGCTTCCGGAGCCGCGGCCGGCTTCAGCACATGGCCGCTGCCGGGCAGTTGGTGCCCCCCGAGGTAGTTGAACGTGACCTGGGGCGATGCGATGGAGCTCAGCTGCCTGCCGAGCAGCGAGTCCGGGTGCAGGTAACGCGCCCGACCGAAGCCGGTACCGGCGTCCGGGACCGCAGCGAGCTGCCGGTCGACGGCGGCCGCGGCGTCGACGAGGCGCGCCGGGTCCGCGTCGAGGTCGGTGAGCAGCGCGGGGTAGAGCGATGTCAGCCAGCCGACCGCCTTTTCCAGGCCGCCCTCACCGGATTGGGTCCGGCCGTGTCCCTCCAGCCACACGTACAGGTCCGGGCCGTCGCTGTGCGGGGCCAGCGCGCGGTGCAGCGCCGCCAGCAGGACCGATTGGGCACTGATGTCGTGCAGCCGACGGGTCTCCTGTCCCAGGTAAGTGGCGACTCGGTGCGACAGACGGGAGTTCACCCGGATCCGGTCTCCGGCCCCGGCCGCTGCGGCGGCCGTTCCGGCACCGGAGAGCACCGGTTTGTGTGCCTTGGCCAGCGTCTCCCAGTGCGTCTCAGACGCAGGCGCCGCAGTGGCCTCGGCGGGGATGCCCGGTGCCGCGCCGTCGGGAAGGTCCCGGCCCTCCCGCAGCGCCCGGTGGGCCCACTCGATGTCGTCGGTGAGGATCTGCCAGGACACCACATCGATGATCAGGTGGTGCGCGATCAGGTACACCCAGGTACGGGAGCTGCCCGGGTCGCGCACCAGCGCGAAGTGCGCCATCCGGCCGCCCTCGATGACGATGTGACGGTGCAGACCGCGCAGCAGGGCGTCGAGCCGCTGCTCGAGCGGCTGCTCGCCGTCCGGCACCGTGTGCTCGCTCAGCAGATCACTGGCCGTCTCCTCGTCGAGGACGGCCTTCCAGGTGTCCGCGTCGCGGGTGAACCGGGTACGGAACGCGTCGTGACGGCGGATCACCCAACCCAGCGCCGCGCGCAGCATCTGCGGGTCGCCGTCGTCGGCCATCTCGAACAGGCGCGCCTGATGGAAGTGGTCCGGTTCGGCGAACCGCTGATCGAAGAACCAGGCCTGGATCGCCGTGAGCGGAAGCACGGTCCCGCCCGGGCGGCGTTCGGTCACCGCGACGACGTCGCTGTCGGGGCGGTGGGTGATCAGGTGGTCCAGGGCGCGGACGGTCGGTGCGGTCAGCAGATCCGCGACGCTCACGTCCACACCGAGGGCCCGGGCTCGGGCGGCGGCCCGGATCGCCTGCAGCGAGTCGCCGCCGCAGGCGAAGAAGTCGTCGTCGAGACCGACGCGCGGCTGCTGGAGGGTTTCCCGCCACACCTGCAACAGCAGTTGCTGACGGGGCGTCTCCGGCTCGGCGGCCGGGCCTGAACCGGTCTGCTCCGGCGGTTCCGGCAGCTGCGACGCCTGGATCTTCCCGGTGGACGTACGCGGAAGCCGGTCCATGAGGACGAAGGAGGCCGGAAGCATGTACGAGGGCAGGCGCTGTGCCGCCCACTCCCGAAGATGCTCCGGACCGACGGCGCTGCCAGCCGAGGCGGCGACGTACGCGATCAGGCGCTGCGTACCACCGGACTCTCTCAGCAGCACCGCAGCGTCGGCGACGTCCGGGTGCTTCAGCAGACAGGCGGTGACCTCGCCGAGCTCCACGCGGAACCCGCGGATCTTCACCTGGTCGTCGAGGCGTCCGAGGATCTCGAACCTCCCGGCCCGCAGCCGGGCCCGGTCACCGGTCCGGTACAGGCGCTGCCCCGCGAGCGGTCCGGCCGTCGGGGCAAGGAACCGCTTAGCGGTCAGCTCGGGGCGGCGGTGGTAGCCGACGGCCACCCCGGGGCCGCCGATGTACAGCTCGCCGGCCGCACCAGCGGGCAGCAGGCGCCCGTCAGGATCCAGCACCACCATGCGGTAGTTGGCCAGCGGCCCACCGACGCTGACCCGCGTCCCTGCGCCAGGAGCCGCCGGGTGCAGGCGCTCGGCGGAGCACCAGACGGTGCCCTCGGTCGGGCCGTACTCGTTGTCCAGGGCGGCGTCGGGCACGCGGAGGGCGTGTTCGCGGATGTCGTCCGGGCTGCACGCCTCGCCGCCGATCGCCACCACCCGCAGCCGTGACTGCCAGCTGGCCGGCAGGGTCCGCACCAACTGCCGGTAGAACGACGCGGTGAAGTTGACGTGCGTGACCTCGCACCGCTCGATGAGTGCACGGATGCGGTCGGGGTCCCGGGCGTGGTCGGCGGTGTCCGGGACCACGATGGTGCCGCCCGACCACAGTGTCCAGAGCATCATGTGCGGTGCGACGTCGAAGATCACCGGAAGCGTGATCAGGGTCTTGACCGGCGCACCGGAGTCCGTGCCCACCGCCTGGAGGTACCTGGTACGGGCGTGTACCGCGGCGCACGCGTTGGCATGGCTGGTCAGGACTGCCTTCGGGGTTCCGGTGGAGCCCGAGGTGTAGACGAGGTACGCGCCGTCGGTGGGACGGACGTCCGCCTCGGCGGGGGCGCCGGTGTCCGGTGCCGTGCCGTCGGACAGGTCGTCGGCGTACACCACGGGCACACCCGCGGGCGCGCCGGACGGCGTCGCACCGGCCAGGGCGGCGCGGTCGGCGACGACGACGCTCGGGGCGGCGTCCTCGTACATCGCGCTGGTTCGGGCCGGGGGCTGCGCCGGGTCAATGCACACGTAGAGCGCACCGGCCCGCAGCGTGGCCAGGATCGCCGTGATGAGGCCGAGGCCGGCGGGGCAGGTGATCGCGACGACCTCGCCGGCCGCCAGCCCCGCCTCGGTGAGCCGCTGCTGGAGGTCCTGGGCGTGCCGGTCGAGCTGACGGTACGTCCACGATGATCCGGCGTGCTCGAGGGCGACCGCGTCCGGGTGGTCGGCCACTGCGGCTGCGAAGCCGGCGTGCAGAGTGTCGTACGGCACCTCGTCGGCCGGGCCCGTGCTCATGGCCAGGACCTGCTGCGTCTGCGCGGCACCCAGCAGGTCCAGTTCGCGCACCGGCTTGTCGGCCGAGCGCGACAGCAAGCTCAGCACCGTCTCGAACCCGTCGAGGAGTTCGCGGGCAGTGTCCGCGTCGAACAGGTCGGTGTCGTACTCCCACAGGATGGTCATCCCGCCGAGTCCGCTCCCGTCGGGCAGGCGCGGGTCGGGTACGCACACCACGTTGATGTCGCCCTTGGCGGACGCGTTGTGCTCGATGACCAGGCTTGCCTGCACAGGCCCCATCTGCAGGTGCGGCCGGGGGGTGTCGTGGAACGCGAACATCAGGTTGAACAGCGGGTTCCGGCCGGGGTCGCGCGGCAGGTCCAGGCGGGCCAGCAGGTCGAGCAGCGGCAGTTCCTGATGGTCCTGCGCGCCGAGTACGACGTTCATCGTCGCGCGCAGGAACTCGCTCAGCGAGCCGGCCGGGTCGATGCGCACGCGCAGCGGAAGCGCGTTGACGAACATCCCGAGGAGCCGGTCGGTGCCGGGCTGGCGGCGGTTGACCAGCGCCGACCCTAGGACGATGTCCTCCTCGCCGGTGTGCTGCCACACCTGCAGCGCGAATGCCGACAGGAACACCGCGAAACGGCTCACCTCATGCCGAGCGGCCAGCTCGTCGAGGCCGTTCATGACTTCGGCCGGGATGTGCGCGCTCAGTCGGCCGCCGCGATACGACCGGGCCACCGGCCGGGAGCGGTCCGCGGCGAACGTCGCGCCGTCGCGGGGACAGCCGGACAGCTCGTGACGCCAGTACGCGACCTGGTCGGCGTAGTCGCCGCTGTTGCGCCACGCGTGGTGCCAGGCGGCGAAGTCCCGGTACTGCACGGGCAGCACCGGCAGCTGCGGCTGCCGGCCGGCGACGATTGCGTCGTAGGCGTCGCGGAGTTCGGCCAGGAACAACTGGGCTGACCAGCCGTCGTGCGCGAAGTGGTGCTCGACCTGCAGCAGCCGCCACTCGTCGGGGGCGAGCCTGAATAGGTTCCAGCGCACCAGTGGCAGGGTGGCGACGTCGAAGCCGACGGCGACCTCGGCGCGCATCCGGGCCGTGAGTTCCGCGTCGCGGTCCTGTTCGGGCAGGCCGGTGAGGTCGACGACCTCGACCTTCACCTGCCAGGGCTCGTGGACGACTTGGATCGGCCCGTTGGATCCGTCGTGGAAGGTGGAGCGGAGGATCTCGTGCCGGGACACGATGTGCGACAGCGCCCGCTGCAGCGCGGTGATGTCCACCGGGCCGTGCATCTGCAGGGAGAACTGGGTGTTGTACGCGAGCGCGTCCGGGGTCAGCTGGGTCAGGACCCAGATCTGCTCCTGTTGGCCGCTGAGCGGATAGCCGGCGGCACCGTCCGGTCCGGTCTCGGTGGGCGCGGTGCCGGGTTGAATCCGCGGACGGTCGGACGGGGTCCCGGCACGGACCAGGGCGGCGATGTCCGTGATGGTCGGGGTGGCGAACAGGGCGCTGACCGGAAGGTCGACGGCGTGCTGGCCGGCCACGACGGCGGCGAGCTGGATCAGGGCGAGCGAGTTCGCGCCCAGCATGAGCAGCGACCGGTCCACCGGGACGTTCGGCACGCCGAGGATGGCCGCGGCCGCGGCCGCCAGCTGTTCTTCCAGGGCGTCGGCCGGCCGGGCGCCGGCCGGGTCGGCGGCCGGGTCGGGCAGCCGCGCCTGGTCGATTTTGCCGGCCGCGGTCCGGGGCAGTTCGTGGATCACGACGTATGCGGAGGGGACGAGGTACGCCGGAACCCGTTCGCGCAGATAGCGGTCGCAGTCGGCGAGGAGCGACGCCTCGTCGGCACCGTCTGCCCCGGATCCGGGAGCCGACGGGCCGGGGCCCGCGTCCGGCACCGGCACCAGGTAGGCGACGAGCGAGGTCGACCCGGAGGCCGAGGTGGCACGTCCGGTGACGTGGGCCTGGAGGATGCGGGGGTGTTCCATCAGCACGGACTCGACGTGGCCCGGTTCCACGCGGTGCCCGCCGACCTGCACCTGCCGATCGGCGCGCTCCAGGAACATGAAGGCGCCGGAGGGGTCCTGCTGGACGAGGTCGCCGGTCCGGTAGGCGCGTTCGCCGTCGATGGTGAGGAACCGCTCGGTGGTCAGTTCCGGGCGGTTGAGGTAGCCGAGCGCCAGGTTGGCGCCGGTGATCACCAGTTCGCCACTGCCGGTGGTGGGCTGGCCGTCGCCGTCGAGGAGGAGGTAGCCGGTGTTGCGTACCGGTCGGCCGATGGTCATCGGCGTCTGTTGCCGGGTCGCGGCGTCGTAGACCAGGCCGTAGCTGGAGACGACGCATGCTTCGGTCGGGCCGAACTCGTTGAGCAGGGAGGTGTCTGGCAGCAGGCGGGCGTGCCGCTCGATCACCGCGGGGCTCCACCGCTCGCTGCCGACGCCGACGGCCTGGAGGGTGGTGGGGGGCCGGCTCGCGGCGCGATCGAGGAAGACGCTATACAGCGACGCCGGGTAGATCAGCTGCGTGACGCGGTGCTCGTGCACGAGGTCGACGGTCCGGGCGACGTCGGTGAGGCCGACCGGGTCGATGATCAGGGTGCCGCCGGTCAGCAGCGTCCAGAACAGGACGCCGGTGGTGAGGTCGAACGCCGGTGAGTGCAGCAGCAGCACCCGGCCGGCCGCGCCGAACCAGTCGGCCCGCGCCGCCGTGGAGTTCAGCAGCGCGCTGTGCGGAACCAGCACGCCCTTGGGCGCGCCGGTCGAGCCGGAGGTGTAGATCACGTACGCCGGCTGGGAGGGGTCGACCGTCGCGTCCGTGGGCGGTGCCGTCGGCTGCTGAGCGATCAGGTCCTGGTACGCCCGTATCGGCGCGGTCGTGTGTTCGCGCAGCCGGGTGGCCCGGTCGACGGTGGTGACGACCAGCGCCGGCCGGGCCTCGGCGAACACGTCGCGCAGGAAGGCGTCCGGCGCGTCCGGGTCGAGCGGCAAGTACACGGCACCGGCGGCGAGTACGCCCAGCACAGTGGCGACGAACTCGGGCGAGCGCTCGAGGACCACGGCCACGACGGGGGCTTGCCCCGCCGGGGCGGACGAGGCGGGGCCCGCAGCACGTACGCCGGCGGCGACGGCGTGTGCCTTCTCGGCCAGGTCCTGGTAGGTCAGCGACCCGGACGCGGTGACGACGGCGTCCGAGGTCCGGTGTTCGTGGTAGGCAGTCTCCAGAGCCGCGGCGAGCGTCGGCTCGGCGAGGGCGGCCGGGGGATGCAGGGTCACGATGACTCTCCCGATGAAAGAGCTTGACGGGCGGCACTCACCTTGGCCTCGAGGCCTTCCCGCGCCGCCAAGCTGAGCCGGGGGCCGATGTACCGCTGGTACGCCAGGAGGTAGCTGAGCCGGTCGGCCGGCGAGGTGCCGGGCTGATCAGCGAACAGCAGGTCGTGGGGGGTCATGGCACGGACGGCGAACATCGGCTCCGGGCACTGCATCACCGGGAACGCCCGGTTGTGTACACCGCCGACGGTGCTTTCTGCGTGGAACTCGCCCAGCATCAGGCCGCGTTCGACGGCCTCGGGCCGCAGCAGGCCGTGCCCGCCGTCGATGAAGCCGGCCGCCTGCTCGCGCGGCAGGCCGGGGAAGAAGCCGAGCAGGGCGGCGGTCGACCACTGCGGCCCGGCTGCGACCTCCTCGAACACGTCGAGCAGCAGTCGGCCTGCCTCTGCGGCATCGGCGGGGGTCGTTGCGTGCACGGTGAGCGCGACCAGCCATACCGTGTTGGCGCGGATGGCGGGCGCGAGCCGCGGACAGACCGCCCCGGACCGGCCCAGGTCGGGGTGCGGCTGGGTGACGAATTCCTCCACCCAGCGCATTCCGGCCCGGTACTGCGGGTAGCGGTCGAAGACCGCGGCGGCGTCGGCCGCCCGGGTCAGCGACCCGGGGATGACCTCCGGCGCCGCGGCCGTGACGACGGTCCGGGCGGTGCTCACCGGGCTTCCTGCGCGGACGCCTCGTCGCTGTCCGTCTTCGGCTCGACCAGCGGCACGCCCGCCAGCGCGTACGAGGTGAAGCCGTCCGGGCCGACAGGGATGTCACCGACGGTCGACGTCCGGTGCATGATGCGAACGTGGCCCTCCTCGGTGAGGTGGTCAATGTCGGCGGCGGCCAGGTGCGCGGTGGAGCGGTTGTCCCACACCGCGAACGATCCCGGCTCCCAGGCGAACCGGCAGGTGTACTGCGGCCGGGTCAGCTCCTCGAAGAGCAAGTCGAGGATCCGGCGGCTCTCGACCGGGTTCATGCCCAGGATGCGGGCGGTACGCGACGGGTTGACGAAGAGGGCCTTCTCGCCGGTCTCGGGGTGCACGCGCACCACCGGGTGCACGGCCTCCCGCTCGTTCCCGATCATGTCGAGGGCCTTCTTCTCGACTGGGTTCCGCGGGTCCAGTTGCTGGGCCGGCCAGAAGGTGTGCAGGGCCTGGAGCCCGTCGATCATGTTCCGGATCGGCTCGGAGAGGCCCTCGTAGGCGGCCACCAGGTTCGTCCAGTGCGTGTCACCGCCGAACGGCGGGACCGCGTCGGCGCGCAGGAACGCGATCGCCGGCGGGTTCACCACCTGCGAGGCGTCGACGTGCCAGCCGCTGATGCTGGACACCCACTTGCTGCGGAACACCGCCTCGTAGTCGGCGCCCACCAGCTTCTTGTCGAGCTGCGGCGAAATAGTCAGGATCTGCGGGAACGGGTTGAGCTCCTCGGTGTCCTGGATCCGGGCGCGTACCGCGAGGGGGCCGAAGCGCTGCGCGAAGGCGACGTGCGAGGCGTGGTCCAGGTGCTGGTCGCGGAAGAACAGCGCCTTGTGCGTGTACAGGGCCTGGCGCAGTTCTTCGATCGTGGCGTCGTCGAGGTCGGCTTTGAGGTCGATGCCGTCGATGTACGCGCCGATATAGCCCGCGGCCGGACGCACGTTCAGCTTGGTTGCGGTTGACGTTTGCGACATGGTTCATCCTTGTTGTTCGTGCCGCGCCGGTGGCGCGACGGAGCTCGATTTCCGTGTCGGGGCAGGCGTGATTGCGCGCAGCGGTGGTCGGGAGGGCGGGCATGCGGCCCGGCGCACGGCAAAGGCTTGAGCGCCGGCGGATGGTCACGGACGGTGTGCGGCTGGCCTGGCGGCGGCGGGCGTGCGGCCCTGGACCCCGGGCAGCCGTCGTGCTGGATGGCTGACCGCCTCGTCACACGGCGCGCTACGCGCCTGGACCCGGCCGGTGATCTCCGCCCGTGCCGAGGCGCTCGGCTGCCCGGGCCCGGGCAGCCGGAAATCTCTTGGGGACGGCACTCGGGGACGGGCCGGGTGCCGGGTTAGCGTGGAGCGCGGTCAGCAGGCCCGGTGGGGGCCCGGCCGGCCGTCCTCCGATGCGCTCGACAGCGGTCCGGGGGCGGGGCGGCAGGTGACCGCCGTCTGCTGCGTCATCACTCCACCTCCGCCCAGACGTCGCGCGCGGCGGCCACGGCCGCGTTGTAGGACAGGTTGACCGAGTCGGCGACGGTGCGGATCTGGCACAGCGCGCCCCGGTAGTCGACGGGCGGGAACACCTCTTCGCCGATCTGCGCTCCGGGCAGGACCTGGGCGACGAACGGAGCGTGCACGGCCTCTTCGACGCCGTGCAGGGCTCTGAGCTTGCCGCGCACTGGCGGGTGCACCGTCATGGTGGTGGACGCCCGGCCGTTCTGGTTCAGTGACGGCAGCTCGATACCGAGCGCCGATGCGGCGAGGATCTTGGGGAGTGGGCTTTCCAGGCAGTCGTTCATCATCAGCGGGATCGCGGCGCCCGGGGGCCGGATGTTGATCTCGATGATCACGACATCATCGTCACCCAACACGGCGAACTCCGTGTGGAGCATGCCCTGTTCGATCTCGAGGGCGGCCACACAGGTCTCAACGGTGCGCCGCATGCGGTCCTCGACCGACGCCGGCACCTGCACGGGGAAGCTGTAGGAAACCTCACAGAAGGCAGGGTTGGGGCCCATCTGACGGTCCGTAACCCCAAGGTGGTGACAACGGCCGCCGGTGATCAGGGTTTCCAGGCTGTAGAGGGGCCCACGGACGTACTCCTCGGCCAGCAGTCCGCCGCCGAAAAATGGAACATCGGCGCTGAGTTCGGCGAAGGCGGTGACGGCCTCTTCGGCGGTGCGGATCAGTGTGACGTTGAAGCTGCCCGCCCCGCGGCTGTTCTTGAGCACCACGGGAACGTCCAACCGCTCGACGAACTCGACCAGTTCCTCCGCACTCTCGGGCGAGCACCAACGAAGGTTCGGGACGCCGGCTTCGCTGTAGAACCTACGCGCCGAGCGCTTGTCGCGGATGGTCCGGACCGCGTCCGGGCTGGGGTAGGGGGCCCCGAGCCGCTCGGCGAGCACCGCGGCGAATTCCACGCTCCGGTCCAGCAGGCACACGACGCCGGTCGGACCGCCCGCCTCGCGGATGCGGTCGACGAGGTCCGAGGGAACGTCGGCGGTCATGGTGGAGGGCACCTGGAAGACCCGCCCCCGGCGCTCGAGTTCCTCGACGACCTCGCCGCAGTACCGCGCCTTCGCGGCGTCGAGCGGCTGGTCAGTGATGTAGGCGGTGTCGATGCCGTTCTCGGCCGCCCACTTCACATGGGACATTCCGGTGCCGGTCCGAATGGACTCGATGAAAAGCAGCATGGAACATCCCCCGATGCGGTTGAACAGAATCGATTCTGCCTATCAAGTGGCCGCCTCCCGGCTTGACGCGGTTCCGCCTCAGCCGCCGTTGGTGGCGACGCACTGCTGTGGTTGGTACGGCACTCCTCCGGCAGGGCCGGTGACCTACGCCAGATCTGGACGAAAGGTCTTGACAGGAAACGGCCCCCTTGGACGAACACACGGGGAACCATACGGCAGTTCGTAGGATCAGCAAAGATCTTGACGTGGCCCCGCCCGACGACGTAGTGATTAAGCGGAGCGGAACTTCCGCTCTTGCCGGGAACGGCATCCTCGTGCAGCTTCGCCCCTTGCAGGCAGCTGAGTTGAGGAACCGGAGCCCGTTGACGGGCGGCTGCGGCACCTGTCCGGCCGGTCCCGTTCGGAGCCGGCGGTCCGCTGGCGGCCGCCCGGTCGGTGGCCCGTCTTCACCACCCCAGCTATCCGCCGCATGTGTACAGTTGCCCTGCCTCAAGCCGGAGTTGGGCACGGTGTACACCACTTCCCGGGCTCGTGAAGTTGCGGGGACAAAGGTGAACGTGCTTCAGGATGAGAGCAATCCGAGGGGTAACTGGCACCTCGGTATGAACAGTTGACGCGACGTGTGAACCGGTGGTGCCTCGATGAGAGTCCTAGCTAACGCCTCACCCGCGCCCCGGTGTGCGATATGAGCGTCTCGGATAAGTTCGGTGCCCTGGCCGAGCGCAGGTTCCGCCTGCTGTGGATCGGCCGTACGACGTCGGCACTCGGCGACGCGCTGATGCCTGTGACGCTGGCGTTCGCGGTGCTGTCAACCGGCGGCAGCGCAGCCGACATCGGGCTCGTCATCGCCGCCACCATGGTCGCCCGCACACTGCTGCTGCTGGTCGGCGGCGCCCTGGCCGACCGGCTGCCGCGACGTTTGCTGCTTGGGGGTAGTGACCTGTTCCTGTGCGCGGTGCAGGTAGCCGCAGGCGTCCTGCTGTTGACCGGTCACGGCAGCGTGACCCTGCTGCTGGTCACGGCGCTCTGTTACGGCGCTGCCGCAGCCGTCGCCAGGCCGGCCATTGCCGGCCTGGTGCCGCAGACCATCAGCAAGGCGAGACTCCAGCAGGCCAACAGCCTGATGGAGTTGTCACGCGGCGCGGCACAGGTGATAGGACCGGGTCTGGCCGGTGCCGCGGTCGCGATTGCCTCGCCGGGCTTGGTGTACCTGGTGGACGCGGCGACCTTCCTGGTCAGCGCCGTCACTCTGGCGCTCCTCCCGCTCGCGACGCCGGCACGGCGCAGCGAGCGTACCCACATCTTCGCGGAGATCGCCGCCGGGTGGAGCGAGGTCGTCCGCCGCCCCTGGTACTGGGTGACCCTGTGCGGTCACGCCGTGTGGAACGTGGGCTCCAGCGCGTTCGCCGTACTCGGACCGGTCATCGTCGCCCGTCAGGCGGGCGGCGCCGCTAACTGGGGCCTGGTGAGCGCGTGTATGGCTGTCGGCGCCCTTATCGGTGCGGCCGTCAGCATGCGGTACCGCCCGCGCAGGCCGCTGATCGCCGCGCACCTGGCGCTGCTGCCGACCGTGCTGCAGCTCGCCGCGCTGACCGGACCGTCCCCGACCGTCGTGATCATGGGGGCGGCGCTGGTAGGCGCGGCCGGGGTGGCCCTGCTGAACAGCCTGTGGTCGACGGCGGTCCAGAAGCTCATCCCCGAGGAGCTGCTGTCCCGCGTGTCGTCGTACGACTGGCTCATCTCCTTCACGGTGGCGCCGCTCGGATACGCGGCGGCGGGCCCGCTCGCCGAGGCGATCGGCGTGACCCGGACGCTGGAGCTCGCGCTCGCGTTCGTCGTAACCGGTGTCGTGGCCGTGCTGCTGGTACCGCGCATCCGGCAGCTCCGGCAGAGCGGTGAGGGCGGACTCTACGGCTGGCCGGATCTCGACGACTGCGCGCCCGACGACAGCCCGTCGACCCTGGCGGCCGCCGGAGAACCACGGTGACCGTACCGGCCGCCGGCACTCCGGTCCGCCGGCCGGTACAGCACCGGCACCGCTCCCGGTCTTCCTGACGCACGGCTCTGCCGGACGTGGGTGACGTACGGTCCGCCCGGCGTTCGCCACGCAAGGTCTCCCGGCTCCCATGACACGAAGTCACGGGCCGTTCCCCACTCGGTGTTGAGGAGAAAGCTATGCCGTTGTCGCTGAGCGGTACCAAGATGGCCGGGCTCTCCGGTCTGCGCAGCATCATGGAGGATGTCGCCGCGAGCACCGCCGGGGCCTCAGCCGATGAATGGCTCAACCTGAGTGTGGGCAACCCCGCCCCCATCCCCGCGGTGCGGGACATGTGGCGGGCCGCCCTGACGGAATCGGCCGCCGAGGACTTCGACGAGGCCGGCTGCCGCTACGGTCCGTCCCGCGGCAGTCACGCCCTGGTCGAGGCTGTCGCCCGCTACTTCCACCAGACGTACGGCTGGGAGCTCGGCCCGGAGAACATCGTCGTCGGCCCCGGTAGCCAGATGGTCTGCTTCGCCGCGGCCGCCCTCTTCGCCGGCCCGGGACTCCACGGCGACCGACGGATCATGCTGCCCCTGGTGCCCGACTACACCGGCTACCAAGGGCTGTGCATGCACGAGGACGGCATCGCCGCCGTCCCCCCGCTGATCCACCGCGAGGAAGATCACCGTTTCCGTTACGCCCTCGACACTCAAGCGCTGCGGCGCCGCACCGACATAGGGATGATGCTGATCTCCAGCCCGGGCAACCCCACCGGGCGTGCGCTCAGCCGTGCCGACCTGGACGAGCTGACGGCACTCGCGGCCGAGTGTGGGGCGCCCCTGTTCGTCGACAACGCCTACGGAGCGCCCTTCCCGCGGATCGCCGAGGTGCACACCGAGCCGGCGCTGAACGACAGCGTCGTCAACTGCTTCTCCGCGTCGAAGGCCGGACTGCCCGGCGAACGGATCGGTTTCGCGATCGGCCACCCGAAGTACATAGGGCCGCTCGCCTCGTTCATGTCCAACTCCGTCCTGCACGCGCCCCAGCTCGCCCAACACGCCCTCGCCCGGGTGATGGCCGACGGGCGTCTGGACGCCACCACCGACACCGCGATCACGCCGTACTACCGCGAGAAGAAGCGTTTCGTCGAGGAACTGCTCGGCGAAGTGCTGCCGACGGACGTCGACTGGCGCATGCACTCAGGGGACGGCGGCATGTTCTGCTGGCTGTGGGTGGACCATCCGTGGTTCAACGACACCACGCTGTACCGCCGGCTCAAGGAGCGAAAAGTCTTCGTCGTACCGGGGCGGCACTTCTTCGTGGACCCCCTGCGCACCCCCGGCCTCGCCGAGCACGCGACTCGATGCTTCCGCCTGAGCCTAAGCGCCGACGAGAAGGTGATCACCGAGGGCGTCCACCGGCTCGCCGACGTGCTGCGCGAGATGCGGGACGGGGCAGTCTGACCGGGCACCCGGCCGTCACGCCAGTTCACTTTCTCCGGCTTCGCGTATTGCCCTGGACCGCCAATTACTTGGCGGGCCTCCCGTCACGTCGCCTCACGTCATGTCACTTCACTTCGGCAAGGCGATCCGGGCCGGTCGTTCATGCAGCCATGCCCGGCGGCTAGGCCCTGAACCTGCCGCATGCGCGGCTTCACCGGCGCACGCACGGCCCCGCCGCGTTCGGTCCGCAGCCAGAACGCCTGGCTCGTGAGCTGCCGGCTCTGTCAGCGGACAGACCGAAGAAAGAGGAGCACCCCATGACCATGTCCACCGGGACGACGCCGTCCTCCGTGGGGCCGGCGGAATTCCGGGACGCCATGGCGCACTTGGCTGCCCCAGTCACCGTGGTCACGACGCTCGACGCGGCCGGACGCCGCTGGGGCTTCACCGCGAGCGCCGTGACCTCGGTCTCCATGGAGCCGCCGCTGCTCTTGGTCGGCATCGGCCGTGAGTCCAGTTGCCATCGGGCGCTGACCGCCGCCGACGAGTTCGTGGTCAACCTCCTCGGAGAGGAACACAGTGCCATCGCCCGGGCCTTCGCTGCCCGCGACACTGACCGCTTCGCCACCACCGGGGACTTCGAACCGTGGCCGGGCGTCGGTCTCCCGTACTTGCCCGGCGCGACCGCCGCATTCCGCTGCCGGGGCGCCGGTGTGGTCCCGGCCGGCGACCACGACCTCGTCCTCGGCGAACTGGTGGAAATCCACACCGGCACGTCCGCCGCGCCGCTCGTGTGGTATCAGCGCGACTTCCACACGCCGCGGCGCTGACGGGCGGGGGTCGTGGGGCGGGCTGCCGTGTACGGGACGGCGTACGACGCACGCCGTCCCGTACGCACCCACGGTATGGCCGCCGGCGCTAATGCTCGTCCGGCCCGGCAAGCGGCTCGAGTCCGAGGTGGTCACGCAGGGTCGTACCGGTGTACTCGCTGCGGAACAGCCCCCGCTTCCGCAGCTCTGGAATGACCCCGTCCACGATCAGCTCCATGCCCTCCGGCAGGTAGGACGGAAGCATCATGAAGCCGTCCGCACCACCTTCCGCCACCCACTTCGCGAAGCGATCGGCAATCTGCTCCGGGGCGCCCACCATCACGAGGTGCCCCTGGGACATCACCTCAGCCTCGATCAGCCGGTTGATGCTGTACTTCTCCTCCACGGCCAACTGCCGGAAAACCTCGTACCTGCTCCTGCGCTCCTGGACCGTCTCGACGGCCGGCAGGAGTTCCTCCGGAACGGGCCTCGACGGGTCGAGTCCGGAGAGGTCGACGCCGCCCAACTGCTTGGACAGCCACGCCATTCCGATATCCGTCCGGATGAGGTGGCGAAGCTCGTCCTCCATCCGCAGCGCTTCGGCCTCGGTGCTGCCGAGGAGCGGGTGGACTCCCGGAAGGACCTTCACCTGCTCGGGGTTGCGACCGGCGGCGCGTACCCTGGCCTTCATGTCGCTATAGAAGTCCTGGCAGCCGGCCAGCGTCTGCTGGGCGGTGAAGACCACCTCGGCGTGACGCGCGGCGAACGACCGGCCGGTGCCCGACGAACCGGCCTGGACGAGCACGGGCCGCCCCTGGGGGCTCCGGGACACGTTCAGCGGTCCCTCGACCTTGAAGTGCTTGCCCACGTGGTTGATCTTGTGGACCTTCGCGGCGTCCGCGTACACCCCGTTCGCGCGGTCCAGGACGATTGCGTCGGGCTCCCAGCTGTTCCACAGCGCGGTCACAACCTCAACGTACTCGTCCGCTCGCTCGTAGCGGTCCGAGTGCTGCGGCAGCGGCTGGTCGCCGAAGTTCACCTCGCCATGGCCGGAGGTGACGATGTTCCACGCGGCGCGGCCGGCGCTGATGTGGTCGAGGGTCGCGAACTGGCGGGCGACGTTGTACGGCTCGCTGAAGGTCGTCGACACGCTCCCCACCAGCCCAATCCGGCTGGTGCGCGCGGCGAGGGCGGAGAGCATGGTCAGCGGTTCGATGTGCGGGAAGCAGCCGCTCGCCAAGTGGGTGCTGTTCAGGGACAGTCCGTCGGCCATGAGCAGGGCGTCGATCGTGCCGCGCTCGGCCAGTGCCGCGATGTCACTGTAGTAGTCCAGCGAGGTGGCCCCTTCGGCACGGCTGTTCGGACGGCGCCACGCGCCCTGGTGATGTCCGACCCCGCCGATCAGGGAAAAGAGGTGCATCGACTCTCCTGATGATCAGTATGATGGGCCAATCTATGGCACTGCAAGGCACTTGGTGGTGTGTCACGGAAGCCGGTGCCACCGCCTCCGGCCTTTCGCCCGGGCCCGCAGATCCGCTACACGGTGCAGATGGCTCAGCGTGGCTGGGTACGGTTCGGCGCGGTGTGCCCCGAGCGTCAACAGCGTCGAACCCGGGCGGGCGGCCACTGCGGCGGCAGGCGGTGGCCGACCTGGTCGACGGCTGCGGAATGACCGCCACCTCCCGCGCCGACATGCCCGGACAAAGCCTCGGCTCGCGTGCGCACGAGAACCAGGCAGCTCCTCGCTCTCGTTCACTTGCCGAGACTATGCGGCATGCTCGAACGCGCCGTGCAGCTCGTTGACTACTGCTCCCCGCACGCGCCGTGGGCTACGTCGGGGGCACTCGATGCTGCAGGGACAGTGTGGTGCTGCGTGCGGTGCGAGCGCTGGGTATAGTCAGTGGCATCTACTCAGGCATGTGGGGCCCCGCTGTTTCAGCGGGGCCCCACATTTTTGCCGTTCATGCGACCTGCAGGTTGCGGCCGGTGCCTTCGGAGGGCGGGGCCACGGTGTAGCGGGGCAGGTTCAGGTAGCCAGGTCGCGGACCGTCCGCCGCATCCGACAGCCGTGACGGCCTGTTCGAGCAGTCGGGGAAGGAGCTGCACACCGGCTCGGCCGGCGGCGGCCGTACCGACCCGCGACTCCTGGGTGACCCTCCCGTCGTACCTCGATCCGGACACCGGCAAGCATCACCGGGCGTCGAAGAACAAGCTGAACGCGGCCTACTCCCTGGGTGGGCCCAGCTCGTCCGGACCATCGAGCAGAACACGGGCCTGCGCATCGACCACTACGCGGAGATCGGCTTCGGTGGGTTCGTCGGTGTCGTGGACGCGGTAGGCGGCGTGAAGATGTGCGTGGACCGGCACATCAAGGACCGAAGTCGGGACTGGACCTGACGAAGGGTTGTCACAACCTGACGGGCACCCAGGCGCTGGCGTTCGTCCGCCAGAGGCACCAGGAGGCGAACGGCGACCTGGGGCGCTCCGCGAACCAGCGGAAGTTCCTCTCCGCCCTCGCCCACAAGGCCGCCACGCAGGGCACCGCGCTGGACCCGTTCCGTTCGTATCCCGCCCTGGGCGCGGCGCTGGACACCCTCGTCGTGGACAAGGACATGGAGCTGCCGACTCTCCTGTCGCTGTTCCAGGCGATGAGGAGCGTCTCGGGCGGCAGCGGCGGGCAGCTCAACGTCCCCGTGGCCACCACCGACTTCCGCACGTCGAAGGAGGACGCCGTGAAGTGGGACAAGGCGAAGGCGAAGAAGCTCTTCACCGAGCTGCGGAACGACCAAGCGGTGAGCCTCGGGAGAAGAAGCAGGTGGATATCCCATGCCTTGACGCTCAAGAAAGCCTGCTGGATGCTCAGTGGCGCCTTAACGGCCCTTCCGAGAAGCCACTGAGACCGAAAGGCGGCCGCGTAATTGAGCACGCTCAACAGCGAGAAAAGCATGACCGTCACCGACGTCAACGACATCAGCACGAGCGTTCCTCTCGCCGTTCCCCCGAACCGGCCGTCCGTCAAGGACATCGCGGGTGCCTATCTGTCTCTGTGCAAACCGCGCATCGTCGAGCTGTTGCTGGTCTCGGCCCTTCCCACTCTCTTCGTGGCAAGCCGAGGATTTCCGTCCTTCGGTGATTTTCTCGTCGTAGTCGTCGGTGGTACGTGTGCGGCGGCCAGTGCCGGTGCCTTCAACTGCTTCATCGATCGTGACATCGACCAGTTGATGGAGCGAACCAGAAACCGTCCACTGGCCCGGCACCAGGTCGCGCCGCGCGCGGCGCTGATCTTCGGAACCTGCCTCGGTGTGGTGTCCGTCGGCCTGTTCCTAGCCCTGTCCAACCTCCTCGCCGCCGTCCTCACCCTCTGCGCGATCGGCTACTACGCACTCGTCTACAGCCTGCTGCTGAAGCGGCGGACGGCGCAGAGCACGCTGTGGGGCGGCCTGTGCGGATCCGCCCCGGTGCTGATCGCCTGGGCGACCGTCACCGGGTCCCTGTCGTGGACCGCGCTCTGCCTCTTCCTGGTCGTCTTCTTCTGGCAGCCGCCGCACTTCTGGGCACTCGCCATCAAATACCGGGACGACTACGCCAGGGCCGACATTCCAGTTCTGCCCGTGGTGGCTTCCACCCGACGAGTGCTGGCCGAGAGCATCGTGCACAGCTGGCTCATGGTGTTCTCGTCGGTCGCCGTATGGCCACTCGCCCCCACCACGCCCTTTTACGGCGTCGTGTCGATCGGCCTGGGTGGGGCTTTTCTCGTCAAGGTGCACAGTATTCACCAGGCCGTACGACGAGACCGCGATCCGCAGACCATGGGGCTTTTCCACGGATCCATCGTCTACCTCACGCTGCTTTTCGCTTCGCTGGCCGTCGACGCGGTTATCAGCTCTTATGGATCGTGATCAGGCAGACGCGGCCTTGTTGAGCGTCACCGGGAGACTGCTGACGCCCGTGATGAAGTTCGATTCGATGCGTCGTACCTCGCCCCGGATCTCCACCGAGGCGACCTGCTCGCGCAGGACGCGGAGCATCGTGCGCAGTTCCAGCCGGGCGAGGACCGCTCCGATGCAGAAGTGCAGGCCGTGGCCGAACGTGAGGTGCCGGTTCGGGGAGCGCCCGATGTCGAAGTGGTCGGGCTCCGGGAACGCCCGCTCGTCGCGGTTGGCCGAGACGTTCCATACGGTCACCACATCGCCCGCCCGTATCGCCTCGCCGTGCAGTGTCACGTCGGACAGGGCGGTCCGCCCGATGTGCGAGGCCGGCGAGGTCCACCGGAGGATCTCCTCGACCGCCGGGTCGACCAGGCGGGGGTCCGCGCGCAGCCGCCGCCACTGCTGCGGGTTCTCCATCAGCGCGAGCAGTCCCCCGCTCATCGCCAGCCGCGCGGTCTCGTCCCCGCCGACGATGAGGTTGTAGCAGTTGAGCAGCACCTCCTCCTTGGTGAGCCGGCGCCCGTCGACCTCGCTGGTGGCCAGGAGGCTGACCATGTCGCTGCCCGGGACGTCGCCGCGTACGGCCGCCAGGTTGGCGTAGTACTGCAGGATCCGGCTGCGGGCGACGCGGATCTCGACACCGGGCTCTTCGGCCCCGCCGGAGAGCATCGCCTGGTTCGTCAGCTCCAGGACGCGGGACCGGTCCTGCGGCGGCACTCCCAGGAGTTCGCAGATCGCCGTCAGGGGGATCTGCGCCGCGACGTCGCGCGCGAAGTCGCAGTCGCCGCGCTCCAGTGCCCGGCCGACCAGGTCGCGTGTCGTGGTCTCGATGATGTCCTTGACCAGGTCGAGCACCCGGGGTCCGATGCCCGAGAGCATCAGCCGCCGCAGGCCCGCGTGCCACCGGCCGTCCGACACGGCGACCATCCGCCCGGCCGCGGTGTCGCCCCCGTGCAGCAGGGTCCCCAGCATGTTCCCCCGAGCGACCGTGAAGCTCTTGTGGTCCTTGAGCACGCTCAGCACGTCGGCATACCGGGTGACGACCCAGAACCCGGGAACGTCTCCGCGCGGACGGTGCCACCACACGGGAGCCTCCCGCCGGAGCCTCTTCCACAGAGGTCCCAGATCGGCCGTCGCATGCAGCTTCAGATCCAGTAGGTCCAGTTCGTCGAGGTCCTGGAAATCGACGGCTTTCAACGCGAGCACGAGAATTCCTCCCTGATGACGCGGGCTCACCGGATCGGCCCCGCACGCCTTACGCATCGTGCTCGTTCGACGTCTTTTCACGCCAGAGCGGCGACGTACCGCCGTCGTATGCGGGTGCGGGACTCCCGTGGATCCGTCGCCTGAGAGAGGATCGCCCGGGCATCTGAGCCCACGGCGCCGCGACGTATGCGCGGAGAAACGGCAAAGGAGATGACGGATGAGCAGCAAATGGGTTTCCCGGATCGGCTCCTCACGACCGGACCGCCCTCTTCTCGTGCTCTTTCCCCACGCCGGCAGCGGGCCGTCGGCCTATCAGCGCTGGCGAACCGTGGCCCCGTTGGAGGTCGAGATTCTCGCGGTGCGTTTTCCCGGCCGGGAGACGCGCATCCGTGAGGCCCTGATTCCGGACCTCGACACACTGGTGGCTCAGACCGCGGCCGGACTCGCCGAGATTCTGCACGGCCGCCGCTTCGCTTTCTTCGGGCACAGCGTGGGCGCTCTCGTCGCCTACGAACTGGCCCTGCTCCGCCGCCGGCAGGGCCTTCCCGGCCCGGTGTGCCTCGGGGTCTCCGGATACCCGTCGCCGCAGGTACGCATACCGGACCCGCTGCACGAGGAGCCTGACGACACACTGCTGAACTTCCTGCTGAAGCGGCGGTACGTACCGCAGACCCTGCTCACCCAGAAGGGTTTCCTGGAGATGTTCCTGCCCATCCTCAGGGCCGACTTCGCGCTGGCCGGGGGCTACCGACTGCGTGACGAGCGGCCCCTGCCGTGTCCCATCCACGCCTTCGCGGCCGATGCGGATCCCTTCGCCGCTCCGCATGAGCTGGAGGGCTGGGCCGGGCTCACCGAAACGGAGTTCTCGCTGGATCTCTTCCCCGGTGACCACTTCTATCTCTTCGACAACGGGTCCGCGATCCTCCAGAAAGTCACCAAGCCTTTGCTTTGACAAGGGTTGTGTCCCGTCGACGGGACACGTCTTCCCGCGCGCCGGGCAGCGCACCAGACCATTCCTTGAGTCTGCTCCCGCCCCGGAGCTACGGTGGCGCGGCCCCGGCGTGAGATAAATCGAAGGAGCGATCGCTGTGAGTAGAGTTGCTCGGTTCGTTGGGATACCGGCAGGGCGACGAACCAAGTGGCTTGTTCTCCTGGCCTGGTTATTCCTCCTCCTTCTCGTGGGCTCCCAGGGCAGCAAGATGTTCACGCTGCAGAAGAACAGCAGCATCAGCGCCCTGCCGGACTCCGCGGAATCCGTCACAGCCGACCAGAAATACCAGAGCTTCCCGCAGAGCAAGAAATTGCCCGCGCTCATCGTCTATCAGCGCCCGTCCTCGCTGACCGACGCCGACCGGGCCCGGATCGACCGCGACCGCGAGGCGGTCGAGCGGAAGATCACCGAGGGGGCCGAGGTGCACGAGGCCCGTTTCGCCCGGGACGGCAGGACGGCCGTCGTCGAGGTGGACCTTCCCGTGCCCGGCACCGAGCTGAGCTTCGAGGAGACGGCGGACGTCGGTGACTCCGTGCGGGCCATCCAGCGTCTGGTCGGCCGGGGCGACGGCGGGCTGGACGTGGCGGTGACGGGTCAGGCGGGCTACACGACAGCCAACGCCGACATCATGCGCGACGTCAACATGGCGCTGTTCCTCGGCACGCTGCTGGTTCTCCTGGTCGTCCTGGTCGTCGCCCACCGCAGTCCCCTGCTGTGGGCGGTGACGCTGGCCGTCGCGGCCTTCGCCCTGGCGGTCGCCGAGGGCATGGTCTACCTGCTCGGCAAGGCGACCGGACTCACGTACACGACGCTGTCGCAGGGGCTGCTCACCGTGCTCGCGCTGTGCGGCTCGACCCTGTACGGGCTGCTGCTCATCGCCCGGTACCGGGAGGAGTTGCGCACGCACGCCGACCGGCACGAGGCGATGCGCGCCGCGCTTCCCCGGGCCGGCGGGGCCGTCGTCACGAGCGCGGTCGCGGTCGTCGTCGGCCTGCTGAGCCTGGCGGCGGCGGATCTGGAGACGACGCGTGGGCTCGGGCCGGTCAGTGCGGTGGCCGTGGTGTGCGCGCTGGCCGTGTCGATGACTCTGCTGCCTGCCGCCCTGCTGGTGTTCGGGCGCTGGATCTTCTGGCCCCGCATACCCCGGCACGGAACCACGGTGGAGCCGGAGTCGGGCTTCTGGGGTCGCCTCTCGGAGCGGGTCGGCCGGCGGCCCCGGCTGGTCTGGGCGGCGACGACCGCGGTGCTCGGCGCGTTGTCGCTGGGACTGCTCGGCTCGCACACCGGTCTCAGCACGAACGATTCCTTCGCCCATGAACCCCAGGCTGTCGCCGGTCAGCGCATGCTCGCCAAGGGGTTCCCCGCGGGCACCACGTGCCCCGTGATCGTCATCGCGCGGTCCGACGCCGCGGAGCGGACACTCGCGGCGGTGCGCGGCATCGAGGGCCTGGCGCAGCCCCGCCGGGTCGCGCAGGCCGGTGAGCTGACCCTGATCACCGCGACGCCGACCTCTGCCCCGGCCGGCCGGGCGGCCCTGGAGACCGTGCGGCACCTGCGGGAGACCCTGCGCGACGTGCCCGGCGCGGACGCCGTGGTCGGCGGCCAGGACGCCATCGCGCTCGACAGGCAGGACGCCGAGTCCAGGGACCGTATGGTCGTCATCCCGCTGCTGCTGCTCGTCCTGGCGCTGGCGCTCGGCCTGCTGCTGCGCTCCGTCGTCGCTCCCTTGGTGCTGGTCGCAAGCGTGGTCCTCGCCTACGCGGCGGCGCTGGGCCTGTCGGTGGCCGCCCACCGGCCGGTCTTCGGCTTCGCCGGCCAGGACGGAACGCTCGCGCTGCACTCCCTGGCCTATCTGATGACCTTCGGCGTCGGTCACGGCGTCTTCCTGCTGAGGCGGGTGCAGGAGGAGCGGGCCCGCCTCGGTACGGAGGCCGGTGTGCACCGCGCGGTCGCCGTCACGGCCCCCGCGCTCACCGGCGCCGCGCTGGTCGTCGCCGCCACGTTCTCGGCGCTGGCGCTGGTGCCGCTGGTCGGAGTCGTCGAGGTCGCCGTCGTCGTGGCGCTCGGGGTGCTGCTGGACGCGTTCGTGGTGCGGCCGGTGCTGCTGCCGGCCCTGCTCCTGGACCTCGGGGACCGGATGGGGTGGCCGCGTGCGCTGCCCGCGGGGCTCTCCCCGGGCACGGCGTCCGAATCCGCGGAGCCCGCGCCCTCCCGGACCGGTGCGGTGGCGGGAGGACGGGATGTCTGAGGCCCGTCTGGTGCGTTTCGGACCCGAGCGGCCTACCGCCCCGGTGGTGGTCTGCTTCCCGCACGCCGGGGGTGGCGCGTCCGCGTTCCGCCGCTGGGCCCGTGTCCTGCCTGGAGGACTGGAGTTGATGGCCGTTCAGCTTCCGGGCCGGGAGGACAGGGCCGGGGAGCCCTTCCTCACCGACTTCGACGCGCTGGTGGCGGCGACCGCCCGGCCGGTGGAGGAGGCCGTGGCCGGCCGGCCGTACGCCTTCTTCGGGCACAGCGCAGGCTCGCTGATCGCTTTCGCGCTGGCCCGTCGGGCGCGCCGCCTGGAACGGGCGCTGCCCGCAGCGCTGGCCGTCTCCTCGTTCCCTCCGCCGCACACCCTGCGGCCGCACGCTCTGGACGATGTTCCGGACAAGGCGATTCTGGATTTCCTCAACGGGCTCTCCTACGCTTTTTCGAACGGCCCCGGAGCACAGCCCGACCTGATCAGGGAAATCCTGCCGGTGCTGCGCGCGGACTTCGCCGCCGTCAGCAGCTACAGGCATTCCGAGGAAGCTCCCCTGGAATGTCCGCTGCACGTCTTCGGCGGCTCGGTCGACCGCTTCGTCAGGCCTGCCGAACTGGAGCGGTGGCGCGACTACACGCAGCACGAATTCTCCCTGCGTATCATGCGCGGCGGCCATTTCCATCTCCACCAGAACGCCGCCGGAATCCTCGATGTTCTGGCCGCGCATCTCATCCAGCATCCCATCACCCAGGAGGCCTGACCGGCATGCCCGAAACCGAGGCGATACGTTCCATAGGTGTGGTCGGCGGAGGGAGTGCCGGATATCTGGCGGCGCTGACCCTCCGGGCCCATCTCCCGGACACCGAGATCAGCCTGCTGGAGTCGTCGAGCATTCCGGTCATCGGAGTCGGCGAGGCGACCACCTCCGAATTCCCGCCCTTCCTCTACAAGGTGCTGGGATTCGACATCGAGGACTTCTACCGGAAGGTCCGGCCGACGTACAAACTCGGCATCCGCTTCAACTGGGGCGGCACGGACGAGGACCACTACTTCAACTACCCGTTCGACACGGGCACGGTCGCCGAGTCGCAGGAGTACGACGGGCACATCCGGCGCAGCACGCTCGAGTCCGTGCTCATGTCGGAGCACCGCCACCTCGTCGTCCGGTCCGGGTCGCAGCCGCCGTTCTCGCTGGAGGCGCTGTACCCGTTCGGCTACCACATCGACAACAAGCGGTTCCTCGCCTATCTGCGCGAGACGGCGCTGGCCAGGGACATCACCCACGTCGACTGCACCATCACTGACGTCGAGCAGGGCCCTGACGGCCTCGTCACGTCGGTCGTCGACACGGAGGGGCGGCGCCACCGTTTCGACTTCTTCATCGACTGCACCGGCTTCAAGTCGCTGCTCCTGGAGAAGACGATGGGCTCCCCGTTCCTGTCGTACGGCTCCAGTCTGCTGACCGACAGCGCCCTGTTCGGTACGGCCGCTCACGACGGGACCATCAAGCCGTACACCCGCGCGCAGACCATGGACAACGGCTGGGCCTGGACCATCCCCATGCGGGAGGAGGACCACCTGGGCTACGTCTACTCCTCCGCGTTCGTCTCGGACGAGGACGCCGAGGCGGAGTTCCGCCGCGTGTACCCCGGTCTCGGGCCGGTGCGCAAGGTGCGGTTCCGCTCCGGCCGGCACGACCAGTTCGTCAAGGGGAACGTAGCGGCCATCGGTAATTCCTACGGCTTTGTCGAACCCCTGGAATCAACCGGCCTGTTCGTCATCTGCCGCCAGTCGCTGCTGCTTTCCATGGCGCTGGCCGAGAGCGCGGGCCGGCTGACGCCGAAGACCACCGACGCGGTGAACGGAGCGATCGCGGACACCTGGGACTTCATTCGGGGGTTCCTGTCCATCCACTACCGCTTCAACACCCGCCGGGACACCGAGTTCTGGAGGGCCTGCCGCAGCCGTACCGACATCTCCGCTGTCGAGCATCTGGTGGCGCGTTTCGGCGAACTGGGCGCCCTCACCTATTCGACGTCCGACCTGAGTGTCGGCGGCACCGTCAATTTCGGCGCCTTCGGACATGACGTCCTGCTCTTCGGCCAGCAGGTCCCGCACGCGGCGACCGGCGCCCGCGAGACCCGGGAAGCCTACGAAAGGCGTGCCGCCGGCTATGACCAACTGGCCAAGGACGCGCTCCCTCAGACCGACGCCCTGCGTTTTCTGGAAGAGCATCCCGAAATCCTGCGCGAGCCCAGCGTCAGTGAATCCTCCTGGATGGCGAAGTTCATTGGCTCCGTGATCGACATCTGCGAGGAAGCCCTGCGCACCGGGCACTCCAAGGACACCACCATGGCGGAAAGGAATCAGCAGTCATGACCCTCCCCCAGGACGCCGCACCGGCCGGCCGTCTGCTGCACGAGCTGGTGGCGGCCCAGGCCGCGGCCACGCCCGACGCCGTCGCCGTGGAAGCGGGCGACGACCGCGTGACCTACGCGGAACTGGACACCCGCGCCGACCAGTTGGCCTGGGTGCTCCGCGAGCGGGGTGTCGGTCCCGATGCGGTGGTCGGTGTCTGCCTGCGGCGCGGCATCGAGCTCGTCGTGTCCTACCTCGCGGTGCTCAAGGCCGGGGGCGCGTACCTGGCCCTGGACCCCGCCGACCCCGGCGAGCGGCTGGCCTACACGATCGACAACGCCGGCGCCGGCCTGGTCCTCTCCGAGCCCGGCATCGCCGCCGACTGGCCGCAGGACGCCGCGGCCCGCGTCCTGGACGTGCGGGACGCGGAGAAGGAGGCCGCCGCCACGGTGCGGCAGGGCCCGCCGCCCGCCGAACTGACCGGTGAGCACTGCGCGTACGTCATCTACACCTCCGGCTCCACCGGTCGGCCCAAGGGCGTGCTCGTCCCGCACCAGGGCATCGTGAACCTGTCGCGCTGGAACGTCCGCACGCACCAGATCACCGGCGAGGACCGGTACGCGCTGCTCGCCCGGGTCGCCTTCGACGCCATCTGCTGGGAGACCTGGGGCGCACTGGCAGGGGGTGCGACGCTGGTCGCCGCGCCGGAGACGGTCAAGCAGGACCCCGACGCGACGCTCGCCTGGCTCGGCGAGCAGGGCATCACGGTGGCGTTCCTGCCGCCGCTGCTCGCCGAGCGCCTCTACGACAGCCCGTACGCCCAGCAGGTGAAACTGCGCGTCCTGCTGACCGGCTCCGACCGGCTGGCCCAACACCCGCCTGCGGGCGTCTCCTTCACCGTGTACAACCACTACGGGCCCACCGAGTACAGCGTGATCGGCGCCGCCGGTCCGGTCCCCGCGGGTGCCGAGGGCGCGCCCGTCCTCGGCACGCCGATCGACGGCACAGAGGTGTACGTCCTCGACGACAGGGGCGAGCGGGTGCCGGCCGGCGAGACCGGCGAGATCCACCTCAGCGGCGTCGGACTGGCCCGCGGCTATCTGAACCGCACTGCGCTGACCGCCGAGAAGTTCCTCCCGGACCCCTTCTCCGCCGTCCCGGGCGCCCGCATGTACGCCACCGGCGACCTCGGGCACTGGAACCCGGACGGCACCCTGTCGTTCGAGGGGCGTGCCGACCGCCAGGTGAAGATCCGCGGTTACCGCGTCGAGTGCGGCGAGGTCGAGACGCGGCTGCTGGCCCACCCGTTCGTCCGCGAGACGGCCGTGGTGGCCGCCCAGGACTCCAGCGGGGCCGCGCGGCTCGTCGCGTACATCGTGTCCGCGCCCGGGCACGAGCCCACCGAGGGAGAGCTCCGCGACCACCTCGGCGCCGCGCTGCCCGACTGGATGATCCCCTCGGTCTACCACCCGCTGACCAGCCTCCCGAAGAACGCCAACGGCAAGGTCGACCACGCCCAGCTGCCCGACCCGCACACCGAACGTCCTGACACGGGCACGGACTTCGTGGGTCCGCGCAATGCCAGGGAGGAGACCATCGCCCGGATCTGGGCGGAGGTGCTGAGCCTCGACACGGTCGGCGTGTACGACAACTTCTTCGACCTGGGCGGGCACTCGCTGCTGGCCACCGAGATCGTCGAGCAGATCGCGACCGAACTCGACGTCGATCTCGACGTGCGGGCCATCTTCGACTACCCGACGATCGCCGAACTCTCCACGAGCCTCACCTGAGGGAGCGCCATGACCCTGATCATCGATGTCGACAGCCACTTCCAGGAACCCCCGGACTGGCTGGTGGAGGCGGACGAGAAGCTGGCGGCGCGCATCGAACCGCGCTGGTACTTCCGGACGTCGACGCAGGACCTGTTCTCGTTCTTCTCGGACGCGGCGCCCGCCGACCGTCTCGCCGTGGACGCGGAGCGGCTCACCGCGTCCATCCAGCAGTCGCAGGGTTTCTTCGCCGGCTTCGCCACCCTCAAGGAGGCCGCCGCGGCGGCGAACGAGAGCCGGTTCCGCGGGATGGCGTATCCCTTCGGCGGCTATCTCCCCGCCGAGCGGCTCGCCTGGATGGACAAGAACGAGATCCAGGCGCAGATCATCAACCCCGCGTCGGCCCTGGTCACCGTCGACCGGGTGTCGGAGTACCTGGAGCCGGAGGACGTCCCGCGCGTCATCCGGGCCTACAACGACTGGGCGGCCGGTGTCGTCAGCGGGCACACCGACCGGCTGCTCACCACCACGCTGCTGTGGTGGGAGAACGTGGAGTGGTGCGTGGCGGAGCTGCGGCGCACCCGCGAACTGGGCGCACGGGCCTTCCTCATCCCGGGCCGCCCGCCCGCCGGGAAGTCGGTCGCGCACGAGGACTACGAGCCGATCTGGGCGGCCGCCGAGGAGCTCGGCATGCTCGGTGTGCTGCACTTCGGCTTTCTGGGCGGGCCCCAGGTGGCGCCGGGCTGGTACCAGACGGGCCGGGCGGAGTTGAAGGACGTCGGCTATGTGCTGGCCTCCATCTCGGCCGCGACCCCGCAGATGGTGTCGGCCGCGCTGATCGCGGCGGGCGTCTTCGAGCGCTACCCCAACTTCCACCTGACGCTTCAGGAGTACCAGGCCTCCGGGTGGGCGCCGGACTGGGTCCGGGCGTTGGACTACCTGCTGACGCTTCCGGTGCTGCGCAACATCACCGGCCGCTGGTCGCTGCCGCTGAAGCCGAGCGAGTACTTCAGACGGCAGGTCCTCGTGGTGGCGCAGCCCGGTGACCGGGTCCAGCGGGCCATCGAGGAGCTGGACGACTGCGTGGTCTTCTCCTCCGACTTCCCGCACCCGGAAGGGTCGTCGACGCCCACCGCCGACTTCCGCAAGCTGCTGGCGCGGGAGCCGGTGGACAAGGCGAAGGAGGAGCGGTTCTTCGGTGGGAGGATGCACGACATCCTGTCGAGGACGGCATGAAGTTCCGGTTCGGAATCCAGTTCATCGGGGCGAGAACACGGGACGAGTGGGTCGAGGCGGCCCGCCGGGCCGAAGGCCTCGGCTTCTCCACCCTCGTGCTGCCCGACCACTTCGGTGGCGGGCAGCTCGCCCCCATGCCCGCGCTCATGGCCGCGGCCGACGCCACGTCCACGCTGCGGCTGGGCACGCTCGTGCTGTGCAACGACTTCCGGCATCCGGTCATGCTGGCGCAGGAGGCGGCGACGCTGGACCTGCTCAGCGACGGGCGGCTGGAACTGGGCCTGGGCGCGGGCTGGATGCGCGAGGAGTACGAAGCCGTGGACCTGCCCTTCGACCCGGCCGGGACGCGGGTGGAGCGGCTGGAGGAGTCCGTGCGGATCCTGCGGAGCGTGCTGGACGACGGCCGGGTGGACTTCGCCGGGAAGCACTACCGGGTGACGGGGTTCGAGGGGGCGCCGGAGCCGGCGCAGGAGAAGGTGCCGCTGCTGGTGGGCGGTGGTTCGCCGCGGATCCTGCGGATGGCAGGCCGCCATGCCGACATCGTCGGCGTGCACCACAACCTGCGCGCAGGCGAGGCACAGGTGCACGACATCACGCTGGAGGAGACGGAACGGAAGCTGGCGTGGGTGCGCGAGGGCGCCGGTGACCGGTTCTCGGAGCTCGAACTCCAGGTCGGTGTGGGCATCTTCTGGGTCACCCCCCGACCGCACACCGTGCTGGACGGTCTGAGCCGGCGGCTGGGCATGCCGCCCGAGACACTGGCCACGCTGCCCAACGTGCTCGTCGGCAGCGTGTCCGAGATGTCGGACAAGATCCTCGGACTGCGCGAACGGTTCGGAATCAGCTACGTCGTGATCCAGGGCCGCGACATGGAAGCCGCGGCCCCGTTGGTCAGCATCCTGTCCGGCTGCTGACGGCCCGTCAACGCGGCCTGAATCACCGACGTGACGCGGGCCCGGAAACAGGGACCGTTCCGGCCGGCACCCCTCGCGGATGCCGGCCGGAACGGCTGTCGGGGTTACTCGCCCGCCGGGAGCGGCGCTCCGTCGACCGCGGGCCTCGCGGCACCGGTCCCGCCCGCACCCAACGCCGGCACCCCACTCGCCCGCCGACAAGGCGCGTGCCCAGAACCGCGACCGTCCCGGCCGACAGCCCTCGCCGATGCCGGGCCGGGACGGTCATCGGGATCACTCGCCCGCCGACAAGGCCCGCGCCCACAACCACGACCGCCCCCGCCGACAGTGTGCCGGCCGGGACGGTCGTTCGGGTTACTCGCGGATCACTCGCCGGCCGGGTGGGGGTCGCCGTGGCGGTGTTCGTATTCGGTCATGGCCGCCTTCATGGAGAGGTCCCAGGCCTGGCCGGCCTCGCCGGTGTGGGCCTGGAGGCCGATCAGTTCCATGCGGCGCAGGAGGGTGCGGCGGGCGCCCGCGTACCGGTGGGCGTGCTGTTTGCCGATCGTGGCGCGCAGGGGCGGCAGGGTGGTTCCGGGGAGCTTCCGTTCGGGAGCCACCAGGGCCATGGTGACCTGGGGGATCGCCTCCATCATCGTGGCCAGCACGGCGTCGCCGTGACCGGTGTGCACGCCCTCCCTGGCCGCGTACATCCCGAACGCCATGTGCCTCGACTCGTCCCGGATGACGTTGCGCAGACCGGTGTGGAGGACCGGGAGGCTGCCTCGTAGCTGGCGGACCATGGACAGCATGGCCCCGAGGACGGACATGGCCAGGACGCCCTCCGCCATGAGGTGGTAGTACGTCACCGCCTCGTACCAGGCGCGGGTGTCCTCGGGGTGGAAGCGGACGTGGTCGGTGCGGGCCTTCAGCTCCTCGTCGAAGATCGTCGACACCGCGTCGCCGGCGCTCGCCAGCGCGTCCGCGATGACCTCCTCGTGGCTGGGCCGGGACCGCCGCATCTCCTGCAGGTAGGTGGCGAAGAACCGGGTGTGCCGCGCCTCGTCGGCGATCTGGGTGCACAGGTACTGGTGGGCGTCCAGGCTGGGCGCGGCGTCGGCCAGCGGCGAGAGGGTGTTGCTGACGGCGGCCTCGCCCAGCACGAACCCCTCGATCATCGACTCCAGTTCACCGCGCGCGTAGGGCCGCATGGCGGCCCAGTCGGCGGCGTCGGAGGCGATGGGCAGCTCCGTCAGCCGCCACTGCCCCTGCTCCCACTTGCGGAACAGCTCCGCCGGGGAGATGACGCGCTCCTCGTCGGCCTCCATCTGTTCCAGTGCGTCGACGGTCACTGCTCCTCCTCGGCGGGGTCGTTGGCGGAGTCGTGCACGACGACTCCGTCGATCGTTCCGGTCATGAGCTGTTCGAACATGGCGCGCCGCTTCGGCTTTCCGCTGGAGGTACGGCGAAGGGCCCCGCGGTTCACGGCGGCGACGACCACGCGCAGGCCACGCGCCTGCCGCCGCAGTGCCCGGTAGACCTCCTCGCTCCACTCCCCGGGCCTCTTCACCACCAGGGCGGCCACGGTGTCCCGGCCGTCGAGGCTGCCGAGCACGACGGAGTAGCGGACCTTCCCCAGGGCCTCGAGTCCGCTCAGCGCGTTCTCGATGTCCTCGGCGAACAGCTGGACGCCGCGCACCTTGAGACTGTCCCCGAGCCGGCCGAGGACGTACAGCCGCTCTTTCCAGAAGAACCCGGCGTCCCCGGTGACGAACTCGCCGGGCCACGGCTCGTGTCCGCGGTAGCCGTCGGCGAGCGAGACGCCGCCCACGACGATCTCGCCGAGCACGCCGTCCGGCACGGGGTCTCCCGCCTCGTCCCGCACCTCGACCGTCACGCCCGGCAGCACGCGGCCGCTGGCCGGCAGGTCCAGGGCCTCGGCCGCCGGGACCTCGCCGGAGTCGACCACGACCTTCTCGCCGAGCCGCAGCCGGCCCCGGTCGACCAGGACCCGGTCGACGGGCGCGTCGAGGTCCTTGCCGGACACGGCCAGGACGGCCTCGGCGAGTCCGTAGGCGGGGACGAGGGCGCCGCTGGGCCAGCCGAACGGGGCCAGGCGCCTGGTGAACTCGTCCAGCACCGAACCGTCGATGGGTTCGGCGCCGACCACGTTGACCCGCACCTTGGAGAAGTCGCAGCCCGTCAGCTCCTCGTCGCGCACGCGGCGCAGCATGTGCTTGAGGGAGAACGGCGGTACGGCGGTGATCTGCACCCTGCCGCTGCCGAGCAGCCGCAGCCACCGGCTCGCACCGGTGATGAACTGGTCGGGCTGCATCACCCAGAGGTTGGACTGGGTCACCACGCTCGGCAGCACCATGCCCACGAGGCCCATGTCGTGGTGGATGGGCAGCCAGGTGCCGCAGGCGTTGCCGGAGTGGAAGCCCAGCCACCTGACGAGGATGCTGATCTGGGCGTGGAGGGCCTGCGGCGAGACGGCGACGCCCTTGGGGGTGGCGGAGGAGCCCGAGGTGAACTGCAGCAGCGCCGTGGGGGGCAGCGCCGCACGGTCCGCTGAAGGGGAGCCGGCCGGAGTGCCGGTGGTCTCCTCCAGGGCCAGCGGGTGATGGCCGAGGTCGCGCAGTCCCGGGCCGAGCTGGTCCAGCAGCTCGGGTTCGAGCACGACCACGCGGGGGGCGGCCACGTCGAGGATCGCGCCCACGTGCCGGCTGTACGCCGCGCGGTCCTGGAACAGGGCCGGAGGCACGGCGGGGGACGGTGTGGCCCCGGCGGCGAGCGCGCCGAAGAAGGCGGCGATGAACCCGGGGCCGTTGCGGTGGATGATCGAGACCACGTCGCCGGGCCGTACGCCGGCGGCGGTGAACGCGGCCGCCGCCGCCTTCGTGTGCTCGGCGAGGTCGGAATAGGGCGTGTACTGCCACTCCCCCGCCAGGTCCAGGATGTTGACGCCGCGGTCCGCGCGGGGCGCGTCCAGCCAGTCGAGCAGGCCGGGTACGGTCACGTCGTTGCCCTGCATGGTCAGCTCCCTTGGCTCTTGTTCGCTATCTCGGCTACCGCCCGCACGATGAGGACGACGTTGGCCAGGCCCAGCAGGAAGAGCAGCCGGGAACCGATCCAGCTGGTCACCGGGCCGCTCCAGCCCCTCACCACGCCCTGCAGCCGTCCCCGGGCGAAGGTGGCCAGCAGCGCGGCGGCCACCAGGAGCACGGTCGGCGGCAGCAGGCTCACGTGGAGGACGGCCGGCACGCACAGCACGACGGGGATCCACAACTGCCAGGCGGGCGCGGCCTGGAACCGCTCCGTCGCGATCGCGCGTTCGGTCCACAGGCTGAGCAGGTAACCGAACACGGCGGCCAGGAGGATGAACGACGGGACGGTCAGCCAGAGCGGCTTGACCGCGTAGTAGTCGACGCCGTCGGGGTGGATGAACAGCACCCCGCCGGCGGTGGCGCCGAAGAGGCACGTCTTCAGCGGACGGTTGCCGGTGTTCAGCCACGGGCGCACCAGGATGTACAGGGCGCCGACCTGCGCGCCCATGGCGATCCCGGTCTCCAGGAGCCCGAACGTCTTCAGGCTCCACTCGCCGATCGTCGATTTGGCGTCGGTCGTCTTGCCCATGGACGACTCGGGGGAGGTGAAGCGGAGCCCGAACATCACCAGGCGTCCGAGGACGCCGCCGACCAGCAGACCCGCCAAAGCGCCGACCGTGACACCGACGGAGAGTTTCCACAGGGCTGAGCCCGTGTCACGGTTCTCGGCGGTCCGGGCCGCCTCATTCGCCACTGTCATGGTGCGTGGAGCCTCTTTCGTTCGTCGACCGTCTGTTGAGCGGCGCGTCCGGGTCGGTCACGCCGTGGGAGAGGGCTTGTTCGAAACGCCGCGCGAGTTCGGCGACGGTCTCGGACGGCACGCGCGGGGAGTGGCCGATACCGAGCCGCCGGTGCCCGGGTGACTCGTGCATCGAGATGTGCAGGTCGGCGGTGAAGCCCGCGCCCTCCATGCCGTAGGGGATCCGGCGCAGCCGCCCGCCGGCCGGTGCCTCCTGCTCGTGAAAGGTCTGGTACACCACGTCGACCGCTGCCTCGCTGCGGCGCCGCAGCGACCGCAACTCGGGCCGGGCCAGCAGCCGGTGGTAGGGGACGTGGGCCAGTTCCAAGGACCGCAGCGTGGTCTCCCGGGCGGCGCGCAGCGCCCGGCGGAAGCTGTCCTCGGCGTCCAGGACGACGGGGACGGTGCTGATGAAGGGGCCCAGGGTGTCCATCAGCGGCCTGAGGCGCCGGGTGGAGACCTCGATGGCGATCAGCGCGGCGGACTGGCCCGACAGGCTCCGCAGGGCGATCGACAGGGCCGCGAGACCGGCCATGAAGGGACTGGCCCGTTCTTCGGTGAGCAGCGCGCGCAGGTTGTCGTCGGCGACCGAGTCGAGACCGAAGGAGGCGGCGAGCCCGGCCCCGGGGGCCCGCGAGCGCAGCCCGACGCCGGGCAGTTCGTTGGGCCGGGCGTCCTTCAGGGCGATGACGGACTCGTCGACGAGCGCGTCCAGCCGTGGGCCGTACGTGTCGTGCTGCCAGGCCGCGTAGTCGAGATAGCAGACGCGTTCGCCGTACTCGTCGCCCCTGCCGTCGAGCTCCAGCCCGATACGGCGCTCCAGTTCGTCGAGGGTGACGGCGTCGGCGACGGTGTGGTGCACGACCGTGGCGAAGGCGTGTCCGCCACCGGGCAGCGGCGCCAGGGCGCTGGCGAAGACCCGGCCGTCCTGCGGGTCGAGGGGCCGCCGGACGAACTCGCCCAGCAGCGCCAGCGGGTCGGGCCCGCTCAGCAGCTCGGGGCGGGCCTGCCCCGTGGCGTCGGCCTGCTCGACCCGCTGGACGAACCGGCCGTCCTCCCGTCCGATGCGGACGCGTAGCAGCGGGCTGCGCGCCACGACCCGGGCGACTGCGTCGCTCACCTCGGCGGCCGATGTCTCGGGACCGATCTCGTACAGGCGCGGCATGTTGAAGGTGCCGGTGCGACGCATCCGCGCCAGGAAGAGCATCCACTCCTGCTCGTGGGAGGCGGGGGCCAGGGTCCGGCCTGTGGCGTAGCTCATCAGGTCATGGGCCCGGGTCACTGGCTGGGCACCTCCTCGGCGAGGTGGAACTCCGGCCGGACGTCGATGAGTTCGGGGAACAGCCGCACGTCCAGCCGGCGGCGCAGATAGTCGGCCGACTCGCCGCCGGTGCCGTCGGCGGATCCGATCTGGCGGCGCACCAGCCGCAGGTGGAAGCCCATCCACTCGGAGTGCGCGTCGTCGAGGTCGACCAGCAGCTCGGCGACCTCGCGGACGCCCGTGTCCGGATTGCCGTAGACCTTCGCCAGTCCGCCGCGGCGCTCGGCGAGTTCGGCGAAGGCCCCCCACAGGGACGGGCCCGGGCCCCGGCAGGCCTGGACGAACTCGTGGTACTGCCGGGACTGGACCGCGGAGGCCGGGCCGAGGGCCGGCCGGAAGGCGGCGAACTCGGTGGGCAGCATGCCGCAGAGCGTGTTGAGCGTGCCGGAGAGCTGCGCGAGCACGTCGAGCCCGGTGCGCAGCCGGCGCGCGGTCTGCGCGGTGTCCTCCTCCAGCAGCAGCTGCCGGGCCCCGCGGGTCTCCCGCAGGAGGGCCGCCAGCCACAGCTCGGACACCTGGTGGACGGTCACGAACAGGTCCTCGCCCGGCAGTGCGGTGCGGGGTGAGTGGAGTGCGAGCAGCTCTCGGACCCGGATGTACTCCTCATAGGGGTTGGGGGGTGTGCTCACCACTGTCACCGCTCTCCTTCTGGTCCGCTGCTGGTGGTCCTTCGATCGCGTAGGCGTCGGCCTGCGCCCGGTAGAGGTCGGCGTACCGGCCGCCGGCCGCCATGAGCTCGTCGTGGGAACCCGACTCGACGATCCGGCCGCCCGCCATGACGACGATGCGGTCGGCGAAGCGCACCGAACCGAGGCGGTGGGTGATGACCACGACGACGCCCCGCCCGTCGGCGGTGACGGTGCGGGCGGCCTCGGCGTAGTGCCGGAACAGCCGGTACTCGGTCTCGGCGTCGAGCGAGGCGGTGGGCTCGTCGAGGACGAGCAGGCGGGGGGTCTCCCGCATCATGGAGCGGGCCACCGCCAGTTTCTGCCACTGGCCGGTCGACAGTTCGGTGCCGTCGCTGTGAGAGCGCCCGAGCCGGGTGCGCAGGCCGTCGCGCAGCGACTGTTCGAGCCCCTGCCCGTCGGCCCGGGCCAGGGCGCCGCGTACGGCGTCGGTGTCGTCGATGCGCGGCAGGTCACCGAGCCCGACGACGTGCCCGGCCTCGGTCTCGAACCGGACGAAGTCCTGGTAGGCCGCCGACACCCCGTCCCGCCAGGCATCGGGCCGGACGTCCGCGAGGTCGGTGCCGTGCCAGGTGATCGTGCCTCCGGTCGGGGCGTACAGCCGGCACAGGAGTTTGGCGAGGGTGGTCTTGCCGGCGCCGTTCTCGCCGACGACCGCTATGGTCCGGCCGCCCGGGACGTCCAGGTCGACACCCCGCAGGGCGGGGGTGTCGGCGCCGCGGTAGGTGAAGGTGACGCCCCGCAGGCAGAGCCCGCCGCCCGTGTCGCCGGGTTCCCGCCCGCCCTCCTCGGCGGCCGTGGTCAGGTCGGCGATCCGCAGGTAGCGGTCGGCGGTGGCCCGGGCGCGTACGAGTTGGGTCACCGCGTCGGTCGCCATGGTCACCTGCCCGGTGACCTGAGCGGCCAGCGTCGCGGTCAGCAGGACGTCGCCGACGCCTGCCTTCCCGGCCACGGCCGCCAGCACGGCGACGGCCACCGCGGCGACGTAGGCGGCCGCGAACAGGACGGTGGCGTCGGCCTGGGCGCGGAAGGACCGGTGGGCTCCGCGCTCCCGCTCGCGCTGGGCGGCCTCGGAGAGCTGACGGTGACGTGCCCGTACGGCCTCCTGCGCGCCGAGCACCGACAGCTCCTGCGCGTGCCCGGCGCCGCACATCACGGTGTACATCTCGCGCGCGAGGTTGTCGTCGGGCGTGGCACGTTCGAGGGAACGCTGCCGCCACCGGTCGCCGCGGCGGCTCGCCCACACCGGCACCAGGCCGAGGACGGGGAGCAGCAGCAGGGCCGGGTGCACGTCGGCGAGGACGACTACCGCGAAGGCCAGTTGCCCGAGCGCGCCCATGAGGGTCAGCAGGAAGATGATCACCTGGGCGAGCCGGTTGACGTCCCGTTCGACGAGGGCGAGTTCCTCGGCGACCTGGGGATCCTCGTGATGTGCGATGCTCCACGGCGCCATGCTCATCGCGGCGATGTTCATCTCCACCGCGTGCCTGACGCGTTCCTCCAGGACCGTGCGCAGCCCGAAGGTGTACCAGAGCAGGGCCAGCCAGCTCGCGACGGCGGCGGCGAGGACCATGCCCCAGGTCATGGCCGTACCATCGTCGCCGTTCACCACGGCGTCGGTGAGCCGGCCGATCAGCAGGGCGACCAGCACCGGGTGGGCCGAGATGGCGAGGGTCATGACCACGGCGCCGACCGCGCGCACCGGATCGGTGCGCAGCGCGAGGCGTGCCATGGCCGCCGTGCCCCGCCAGTTGTCCACGCTCAACGCACTCCCCCCTGCTCGGTGAACGGCGCGGCCTGGGCGAGGAACATCCGCCGGTACAGGCCGTCCTGGCGCATGAGGTCGTCGTGTGAGCCGGACTCGACGACCCGCCCGCGGTCCAGGACGACGATCCGGTCGACCCGGCGCACGGTGTTGAAGCGGTGCGAGACCACGATGCGGATCATTCCTTCGGTCTCGTCGAGGAGCCGGTCGAAGAACCCGGTCTCCGCGGACGGGTCGATGCTCGCGGTGGGTTCGTCCACCAGCAGGACGCGGGCCCCCTGGTGGAGGGTGAAGAACGCGCGGGCCAGGGCCAGGCGTTGCCACTCGCCGCCGGAGAAGTCGACGCCGCCCGGCAGCCGGGCGCCGAGGACGGTGTCGATGCCGTGGGGCAGCCGCGCCACCCGTTCCCCCAGGCCGACGCGTTCGAGGCAGTCCAGCACCGTTTTGCGGGTCTGCTCGTCGCCGGAGTCCGCGCGCAGTACGTGGACGTTCTCGGCGACGGTGAGCGGAAGGCGGGCGAAGTCCTGGAAGACCATGGCAAGGTGCCGCCGCCAGTCGGCCCTGCCCAGGTCGTGCAGTGCGACTCCGTCGGCCTCGATCCGGCCCGAGGCGGGATCCAGCAGCCCCGCGAGCAGCTTGAGCAGCGTGGTCTTGCCCGCGCCGTTCTCGCCGACCAGGGCGACGGATTCGCCGGCGGCGACGCTGAAGGACACGCCGTCGAGGACGGGCCTCGGGGCGCTGCGCGGCTTGGCGGAGGTCTTGTCGTGCGGTTTGTCGTGCGGCTCACCGTGTGACTCGTCGCGCGTCTCGCCGTGCAGGACAACGCCGCCCCCACCGCGTGTCTTGCCGGGCAGCTCGTCGCGGCTCTCGCCGCGCGTCTCACCGTCCGGCGCAACGCGTGTCTCGCCGCGCAACTCGCTGCGGCTCTCGCCGCGCGTCTCACCGTACGGCTCACCGCGGTCCTCGCCGTGTGCCTCGCCGCGCTCCGTCGCGGCGTTCGCCGCGGCGTCCGTGCCGTCGGTCGTGGCGTCGGCCGCGGGGTCGCCGTTGCTGTCGTACGCGAACGTCACGTCCCGCAGTTCCAGGCGCCGTACCGTCAGGTCCTTCGCCGTGCGGGCCGCCGCGCCACGAGAGGCGGCGGCCTTGCGCTCCTCCAGTCGGCGCACCGCGGACACGGGGGCCAGGGCGACGTCCAGTCCGAACGCCGCCGTACCGCCGGATACCGCGGAGGCACCGATGAGCGCCTGCAGGAAGACGGCGAACGCCCCGGTCTCCAGGCCGCCGTTCACCCCGTCGTCGACCAGCCGCCAGAAGACCAGGCCGTAGACCGCGACGAGGACGCAGGAGAGCAGCAGGATCTTGGCGTCGCTCGGCCGGCGCCGCCGCCAGGTGGGCCGGATGGCGGCCAGCCATTCCTGGTCCAGACGGGCCAGCACCCAGTCCCGGAGCCCGAAGACCCGGATCTCCTTGGCCGCCGCGCCCTGCACGGCGAGCTTGCGGAAGTACTCGGCGCGGCGCATGACGTGGGCCTGGCCGAAGAGGAGTTCCAGCCGCTTGCCGTTCTCGCGCCCCGCGACGATCCGTACCGCGAACCAGGCCAGCGCCACCGCGGCGCCAGCCCAGACGTGGAAGAACATCAGCAGCAGGAGCGGGCCGACGGCGCCGACCAGGGCGGAGGTGACCTCGGCGAGGCCCGCCACCGCGCGCTCCAGCGGCAGCCCGCCGGCCGCCCCCGACAGGATCGCCAGGTCGTCACGGGTCCGGTCGTCCTGGAGGTGGTCGAGGCCGTCGTCGATGGAGCAGGCACGCATGGCCCGCTCCCGCAGCGTGATCTCGATCCGCTGCCCCAGGATCTCACCGACCGCGAACCGGATCTTGCCGGCCACCTGGGTGACCAGGAAGACCGCACCGGCGGCGGCGACGAGGCCGGCGACCCGGCCGGCCCCGTCGTCGAAGCCGAGCCGTGCCGCCTCCGGCAGCCGGCCGACCGCGACGCCGACCAGCAGCATGAAGACGGCGGGTCCGACGCCGCCGATCACGATGGTGAGGAACAGCAGGGCCGTGCTCCCCCGGCCCGACTGCCAGGCCAGCCCGATCAGATCCCGTCGGTTGTGCCGATGGGTGCTCTTCACGTGACGTCCTGCTCCCCCGCCTGTGCGCCCTGCGGGGTGAGGCGGGCCAGCTCCTTGCGCACGCGCTCCTCGTCGAAGGTCGTGCCGCCGCGCTCGGCCAGGCCGGTGACGAGGGCTTCGAGGTCGGCCACGCTGTTGACGTCGGCCGTCTCCTCGCCGGGCAGCGGCGGCAGCTGGAAGATCTCCTCCAGGGCGAAGGCCAGTTCGGCCAGGGCCAGCGAGTCGTAGCCGAGGTCCTCCCGCAGCAGCAGCTCGGCGGTCGCCTGCGCCGGCCGGTCGGGGGCGAGCCGGAGCACGACCTCGCGGACGCTGGCGCGCAGTGCGTCGGTACCGATGGAAGGCATCATGCTCCTTGGGTGGTCATGGCCACCGCCGGGACGGCGCCGGACGGCGAGCGCAGGAAGGCGAGCAGGCGGGACGCCTCCTCGCGGTTGAGGTCGGAGAGCGAGGTCCGGCCGAACTTGTTGAACAGCACCTTGTCGAGCAGCGGGCCCGGGTATCCCTTGGCGGCGACGGCCTTGTCCAGCGAGGCCAGCTGCGCAGGCGTCGCCGGGGGCTCCGGCGTCGTGATGGCCTCCATCGAGGTGCGCACGCCGGGCCGGTAGAGGAAGTTGTTGTTGAGCCGCATCTGGTCGTAGTAGTCGGTCTCGTCGTCGAGCGAGAACAGGAACAGGGGCAGCTCGGGCGTCAGGCCCTGCCTGCCGTGCAGGTCGCGGAAGACCTGGCGCATCGCGCGGTACTTGTCGTGCCGCGAGTCGTAGTCCCGGTTGAACGCCTCGATGACCTCCTCGAGGACCTCGCGCTGCGCCGCGTCCGGCTCCGCCTCCGGCGCGATGCCCGCGAACGGCTCCGCCACCGCCTGCAGGTACTGGTCGGCGAGGAAGTTCTCCACCGACAGGAACTTGCTGTAGGGGTTGCGGCCGAAGCGCACGTTGAAGGAGGCGCCGAGGTCCAGGTAGTCGAGGTAGTGCCACAGCAGCGGGGGAATGTAGATCGCGTCGGTCGGATGGATGACCGCGTAGGCGCCGCCGGCGAGCTCGATGAAGTTCTGCCGCTCCTCCGGGTCCATCACCTGCAGGGAGATCGACCCGAAGTTCCCGAAGGGGTGCAGCCAGGGGGACGACGAGGGCGGGAACAGCGCCACGCCCTTGCTGCCGAAGACCTGGGCGAGCAGCACGTGCCGCTGGTCCATGTCGAAGTGCAGGTGGGCCCAGTTGTGCGGACCGGCGATGAAGGAGTGCAGGTACAGGCTGTGGTGCGGGGTCGTGGGCCGGCAGAACTCGGGCAGGGTGAAGCTCTGCAGGAGGTCGGTGGGCAGGTCCCACTCCGTGACCACCTTGCGGCTCTTCTCCTGGGAGCCGTATCCGTCCAGGTACTCGGCGAGCGTGCTGAGGACCGGATCGGGGGCCTTCTGCTGTGCCTCAGTCGCCTCCTTGCGGGTGTAGTCGATCTGGCGGGTGTACTCGTCCTGGACCAGGACCGGCATGGAGCCGAGCAGTCGGCGCGCCCCATCGAGCGTGGCCGCCTCCGCGATGGGCTGGTCGGCGTAGATCCCGCGGATGACGACGGGCCTGCGCGGCAGTACGTAGCGTTCCCAGAAGCCGTCGACGTCGGTTGCGGATATCTCGTCGATCTCGAATTTCGGCACGGTGTTCTTCCTTCCTGGGGCGCGGCGGCGTTTCAGGCCCCGGCCCTGACGCGCGCGTCGGCCGTGAACTCGGCGATGGTCCGGCGTTCCAGAACCATGCGTGGGTCGATGGGGAGTCCGAGCCGGGCGGTGAGCCGGCTGGAGATGGCGGCCGCCCGCTCCTCGTCACCGCCGAGGGCGTAGAAGTCGTCGTAGATTCCGACCGAGCCGCGGCCGAGGACCTCGGCCCAGACCTCGGCCACGGCCTCCTGCATCCGGTTGCGGGCCGTAGTGGCCCGGGGGGCGGCGGGAGTGGCGGGGAGGACGGCCAGGGTGCCGTCGTTGTTCCAGCGGCCGCGGTCGCCGGTGGCCAGCATCCGGGAGCCGGGAACGCCGGAGAACGGGTCGGGCACGAACGCCGCCGCGGTCCTCGACGCCCGGCCCGCGTAGCCGTGGGCGAGACCGGGGCCGGCGACGTACACCTGACCGGTGGTGCCGATCGGTACGGGCCTCAGTTCCTCGTCGAGCACGTGGACCCGCAGGTCGCCGACGAGCCTGCCGTTGACGCAGACCGGTCCGCTCTCGTCGGGCCGGTACTCGTCGGCCACGTCGAAGGGCGGGGCGGTGGCCCCGGGCTCCGGCCGGCCGCCCCGGGTGATCACCAGCCGCGGCGTCGTGTCCTGCGGGCGCGAGCCGTACGACAGGTCCCTGGCCGACGCCGGGTCCAGGACGGCCACCGTGACGTCGTGGCCGGCCGGCCAGGCGGCGCTGCCCTGTGCGGTGCGGGCCGTCTGGTCCGGGCCGATCACCACGGTGGCGCCGGCGGCGAGGGCGGCCCACAGCCGGGCGCCCGAGTCGGCTTGCGCCTCCTCCGGCAGCAGTCCCAGGCGGTCCTCGGGTGTCAGGGAGTGGGCGTCGATGCATCCGGCGATCCGGGCGGCGAGGGCGTGGTGCGACAGCGGCATCCGGGTGCCGCCGCGTGCCACGGCGACGAACGCGGTGCTCTCTGCGGACACGGTCACCTGGGGCCGCGTGCCGTCGGCGTGGGCCCGCAGGCCGAGCTGCGTCCACGGCGTGGCCCCGTCGGCGGGGGTTTCGGTGAGCAGAACGCCGGCGCCCGCCTCCCGCATGATCCGCTCGCGCCGCTGCGTGGAGGCGGCGGGGTCCAACGGCAGTACGGCGCCACCGGCCAGGAGTACCGCCAGCCCGCCGACGACGGAGTCGGCGGACGGCTCCGCGCAGACTCCGACCACCGTTTCCGGGCCAACGCCGTGGTCCACGAGCGCCGCGGCGAGACCGGAGGCCCGGTCGAGGAGTTCGCCGTACGTGAGGCTCTCCTCGCCCGCCACCAGGGCGAGCGCGCCGGGGGCGGAACGCGCCCGGTCGACGACGCGTTCCTGCACGAGCGGCGCGGGCGTGTCCGTGCCCCGGCGTCCGAACGCGTCGGTGAGCAGCTGCTGTTCCTCGTCGGTCAGCAGGTCGAGGCGGGACAGGCGCAGCGCGGGGTCGGCCGCGATCTGGCGGAGGATCAGCAGGTACCGGTCCCAGAGGCGGCGCATCGTGACCGCGTCGAAGAGGTCGGCGGAGTAGACGACCAGCCCGTGCCAGTCGCCGCCGTCCTCCTCGATGAGGTGGAGCTCCAGGTCGGCGCGGGTGGTGACCAGGTCCAGGTGGAAGGGGTCGACGTCGAGGCCGTCCAGGCCGAGCCGGGCGGCGGCGGCCGAGCCGGAGTCGGTCGGCTGGACCACCTGGAAGAGCACTTGGACCAGCGGGTTGCGGCTCAGGTCACGCACCGGGGCCAGTTCCTCGACCAGTTTCTCGAAGGGCAGTTCCTGGTGGTTGAGGGCGTCGTGCACGCCCTCGCGCACCCGGGCCAGCAGTTCGAGGTACGTCGGATCGCCGTCGCAGTCGGTGCGCAGCACCAGCCAGTTGGCGAAGAAGCCGATCAGGTGCTCCAGTTCGCGGTACGACCGTCCGGCCACCGGTACGCCCACGGCCACGTCCGAGGCTCCGGACCAGCGGCTGAGCAGTGCGTCGAAAGCCGCGAGGAACACCATGAACAGGGTGGCCGAGCCGCGCTTGGCGACGCCCTCCAGGGAAGCGATCAGGTCGGCCGGCACGGTGAAGTCGAGCCGGTGGCCGACGTAGTTGAGCGTGGGGGGCCGCGGTCGGTCGGTGGGCAGCTCCAGCGGCTCCAGACCGGCGAGCCGCTTCGTCCAGTAGGACGTCAGCTCCTCCAGCACGGGACCGCGCAGCCTGCGGCGCTGCCACTCGGCGACGTCGGCGAACTGGACGTCCAGGGTCCTGGGTGCGCCACCGGCGTACAGAGTCTCGAGTTCGTCGGTCAGCACCGACAGGGACCAGCCGTCGGCGGCGATGTGGTGCGAGGCGATGACGAGCACGTGGTCGTCGGCGCCGACCCGGTACAGGCGGGCGCGCAGGAGCTGGTCGGCGGTGAGGTCGAACAGGTCCCGGCCGAAGCGCTCGCCGAGCACCCGGGCCTCGTCGGCGTCGGCCACGTCGACCACCTGGACGTCGACCGGGGCAGCGGGGCGCACCAGCTGGCGCGGCACTCCGCCGACGCGGCCGAACGTGGTGCGCAGGACGGTGTGCCGTTCGGCGACGGTGGTCAGCGCCCGGGACAGGCGTGCCACGTCCACGGGGCCGCGCAGCCGGAAGCCGAGGGCGACGTTGTAGAAGGGCTGGTCGGGCGCGAGTTCGCCGAGGAACCACAGCCGTTCCTGGCCGAAGGACATCGGCAGGTCGGTGCGCCCGACGAGGTCGCCGTGGAACACCCGTGCCGGGCCGGCGCCCTCCACCCGGCCGCCGGCCGCCTCGACGCGGTCGGACAGCTCCTCGAGCGTCGGGCTCTCCAGCAGCGCCGACAACTCCAACTCGACCCCGAACTCATCCCGCAGCCGCGACACCACCTGCGCCGCCAGCAACGAATGCCCGCCCAGATCAAAGAAGTTGTCCTGCGCCCCCACCGACTCCACACCCAAAACCTCGGCCCAGATGCCGGCCACCACCGCCCGCACCGACCCGGCCGGAACAACCTCCACCCGGCCGCCGGCAGCCTCGACGCGGTCGGACAGCTCCTCGAGCGTCGGGCTCTCCAGCAACGCCGACAACTCCAACTCGACCCCGAACTCATCCCGCAGCCGCGACACCACCTGCGCCGCCAGCAACGAATGCCCGCCCAGATCAAAGAAGTTGTCCTGCGCCCCCACCGACTCCACACCCAAAACCTCGGCCCAGATGCCGGCCACCACCGCCCGCACCCCCGACCCGACGGGAGCCGGGGTTTCGGCGGACGGCGCCGCGGGCCTGGGCAGGGCGCGCCGGTCGGCCTTGCCGCTGGTGGTCTTCGGCAGCTCCGTCAGGGTGACGAACGCGGACGGGACCATGTAGTGCGGCAGCCGGTCGCGGACGTGGGTACGCAGTTCCTGCTCGGCGACGCTCGCTCCGGCGGGGACCACGTAGGCGACCAGGCGCCGGTCGCCCGGGGTGTCCTCCCGGGCGATCACCGCGGTCTCACGGATCCCGGGGTGCCGCAGCAACTGGGCCTCGATCTCGCCGAGTTCCACGCGGAAGCCGCGGATCTTCACCTGGTCGTCGGCACGCCCCAGGAACTCCACCGAACCGCTGGCGGTCCACCGGCCGAAGTCACCCGTGCGGTAGAGGCGAGCGCCGGGCCGGCCGTCGAACGGGTCGGGCACGAACCGTTCCGCCGTCAGCGCGGGCTGCCCGGCGTACCCGCGGGCCACGCCGATGCCGCCGACGCAGATCTCGCCCCGGGCTCCGACGGGGACCGGCTGGAGCCGGTCGTCGAGGAGGTAGACCCGGGTGTTGTCGACGGGGCCGCCGACCGGCAGCGCTCCGTCGTCGTCCCCGAGTGCCGCGGGGAGGTACGTGGCCTGCGTCGAGATGACCGACAGCTCGGTCAGTCCGTAGACGTGGTGGACGGTGTCTATCCGGCCCGTCCAGCGGCGCAGGGTCTGCGCCGGCAGCTGTTCGCCGCCGATGACCAGGGTGCGCAGCCGCACGCCGGAGTCCGGGTCGAGGCCGGACCACAGGGCGGGCACGGTCTGGATGATCTCGATGCCGGACTTCCTGATGAACCGTTCCAGGCCGGGCCCCGAGGTGTCGTCGGCGGTCGCCAGGTGCAGCTCGGCACCGCTGACGAGGGCGACGTAGACGTCGAGCACCGACACGTCGAAGACGGGCGAGACCGCCTGGCCGACCTTGGTGCCGCTCTCGACGCCCCAGGTGCGTGCCGAGGACAGCGCGATGTTGACGATGCCGCGGTGCGGCACCATGACGCCCTTGGGCCGGCCCGTGGAGCCGGAGGTGAAGATGACGTACGCGCAGTGGTCGGGGCCGACCGCGACGGGCGGCGGTCCCGGGCGCTCCTGCCCCGAGGTGTGCACGTCGACGACCCGGCACCCGGTCGGCGCCGCCCAGTCCTGGGCGACGTCCGGCGCGGAGACGACCAGCGAGGCGCCCGCCGTACCGATCATGTAGGCGAGGCGGTCGGCGGGGTCGCCCGGGGACAGCGGGAGGAAGGCGCCGCCGGCCTTGAGGACGGCGAGCTGGGCGACGACCGAGTCGATGCCGCGGTCGAGGCACACGCCCACCACGGAGTCGGGCCGCAGCCCGTGATCGTACAGCGTCCAGGCCAGCCGGTCGGCGCGGGCGTCGAGCTCCGCGTAGCTGATCGAGGTGTCCCCGCGGACGACGGCCACGCGGTCCGGCGTACGCCGGGCCTGTGCGGCGACGAGCTCGTGCAGGGGGAGGTCGGGGACCGGGCGCTCGGTCCGGTTGAACCCGGAGACGACGTCGTGCCGCTCCTCCTCGGAGAGCAGGTCCAGCCGGGACAGCGGCAGGTGCGGTGCGGCCGCGAACTGCCGGAGCACCCGGACGTACCGCGCCCACAGCCGGCGCATGGTCGGCTCGTCGAACAGCTCGGTGGAGTACACGAGTTGCCCCGACCAGGTGCCGGAGGCGTCCTGCGCCACCTGCATCTCCAGGTCGAGCCGGGTGGTCAGGACGTCCACCTCGAACGACTCGGCCTCGATGCCGGGCAGGTCGAGTCCGCCCGCCCCGGCCTCGCGGGCGCCCGCGACGTGGAAGAGGACCTGGACGAGCGGGTTGCGGCTCAGGTCCCGTACCGGGGCCAGGTCCTCGACGAGCTTCTCGAACGGCAGCTCCTGGTGGTCGAAGGCCGCGTGGGCGTCGCCCCGCACGCGCTCCAGCAGCTCCGCGAGCGTGGGGTCGCCGGCGCAGGAGGTGCGCAGCACCACGGTGTTGACGAGGAAGCCCATCAGGGACTCCAGCCTGCGGTGCGACCGGCCCGCCACCGGGACTCCGACGGCGATGTCCGGCTGCCCCGACCAGTGGCTGAGCAGCGCGTCGAAGGCGGCGAGCAGCACCATGAAGAGCGTGGCCGACGCACGCTTGGCCACGGTCTCCAGCTCCTCGACGAGGTCGTCGGGCAGCTGGAACGTCAGCCGGTTCCCCGCGTAGCTGAGCGCCGCGGGACGCGGGTGGTCCGTGGGCACCTCCAGCGGGACGAGCCCGGCCAGGCGCTCCTTCCAGTAGGCGCGCTGCCCGTCCAGCGCCCCGCTCTCCAGCCGCTCCCGTTGCCAGCGCGCGTAGTCGGCGAACTGCAGGTCGAGCGGGGCGAGTTCGGCTCCCGCGTAAAGGGCGGAGAGCTCCTCGCACAGCAGGGACATCGACCAGCCGTCGGCGAGGATGTGGTGCACCACGAACAGCAGGACGTGCTCACCGCCGGCCAGCCTCAGCAGCCCGTAGCGGACCGGCGGTCCCGCCTCCAGGTCGAAGGGGCGCAACAGCCAGGTGCGGGTGGTTTCGCGGGCCGCGTCGAGGTCGGGGACGTCGACGGTCTCCAGGGAAACGGGAGCGGCCGGTTGTACGACCTGACGGGGTACGCCGTCGACGCGGCCGAACGACGTGCGCAGTACGGCGTGCCGCTCGGCCAGGGTGTCCAGCGCCCCGGTGAGCCGCGGCAGATCGAGTTGTCCGCGCAGGCGGAAGGCGAGCGCCACGTTGTAGAAGGGCTGTCCGGCGGCGAGTTCGCTCAGGTACCACAGCCGTTCCTGGTCGAACGAGAGCGGCAGCTCCCGCTCGTGCGCGAGATCACCGTCGTAGAACCGGACGGGCCCGTCCGTCTCGCCCGGCCCGGATCCGTCCGTGCCGTCCGCACGGGCGGACTCCACCCGTGCGGCGAGCCGGTCCACGTCCGGCCCGTCGAGCAGCGCGGAGATCTGCAGGTCGACACCGAACGCCTCCCGTACCCGGGCCATGACCTGGGCGGCCAGCAGCGAGTGACCGCCCAGGTCGTAGAAGTCGTCGTCGAGACCGACTTGTTCGACGCCGAGGACCTCCGCCCAGATGGCGGCGATGGTCTCCTGCACGGGTGTCCGGGCGGCGACGGGGGCGACGGCGTCTTCGGCCCGGGAGCCGCTCGGCCGGGGCAGCGCCTGCCGGTCCACCTTGCCGCTGGCCGTCTTCGGCAGTTCGGGGAGGACCACCACCGCGGAGGGCACCATGTAGTCGGGCAGCCGGTCCCGCAGGTCGGACCTGAGCCGCGCCTGAGGGAGGGCGCCGTCGGCGGCGACGACGTAGGCGACCAGCCGTTTGTCGCCGGGCGTGTCCTCGCGCGCCGTGACCGCGGCCTCCCGGACGTCCGGGTGGGCCAGGACGTGCGCCTCGACCTCTCCCAGTTCGACGCGGAAACCCCGGATCTTCACCTGGTCGTCCACGCGGCCGAGGAAGGTGACGGTGCCGTCCTCGGAGCGGCTGCCGTAGTCCCCGGTGCGGTAGAGCCGGGCGCCGGGTTCGCCGGAGAAGGGGTCCGGCACGAAGCGGTCCGCCGTCTGGGCCGGGCGGCCGACGTATCCCCGGGCGACGCCCGCTCCGCCGACGTAGATCTCGCCTCGCCGACCCGCTGCGACCGGTCGCATGTCCGCGTCGAGCACGTGGACGGTGGTACCGGGGAGGGCGACGCCGATCGACGGGTAGTCGCGGACCGGCGGCGACACCTCGCCGCTGGTGCAGATGACCGTGGCCTCGGTGGGGCCGTAGGCGCTGACGAAGACGCGGCCCCTCGCCCAGTGGTCGGCGACCTCCGGTGGCACGGCCTCACCGCCGGAGATCAGCTGCCGCAGCCGCGGGAGTTCGGCCCGCGGCATGGACTGCAGCGCGGCGGAGAGCACGGCGGCCGTGGTGACCTCGTACTTCTCCAGTACGTGCAACAGGTCGCCGCCGGAGCCGACGGTGTCCGGCGGCAGCAGGACCAGGGTGCCGCCGTTGCACAGGGCGAGGCAGAAGTCGAAGACGCTGGCGTCGAACCGCACCGGGGCCAGCTGGAGCACACGCTCCCCCGGACCGTGCCGGTACAGCGTGCGCTGCGCCCGGGCGAGGTTGACGACCGCGCGGTGCGGGACGACGACGCCCTTGGGGGTGCCGGTGGATCCGGACGTGTAGATCACGTAGATGGCGTTGTCGGCGTCGCCGCGGGTGTCGAGGGGTGACGCGGAGTACCGCGCGACCTCGTCCGCGGTGTCGTCGACGTCGACCACCGTCCACGGACCGTCGGGCCAGGGGGAGGTGATGCCGGATCGGCTCAGGACCAGGGGGGCGCCGGCGTCCGCGAGCATGAAGGCCACGCGGTCCGGTGGATCCGCCGGGTCCAGCGGCAGGTAGGCACCGCCCGCCTTCATGACGGCGAGCAGAGCCACCACCTGGTCGATCCCCCGCTCCAGGCACAGCCCGACCACCGTTTCCGGTCCGGCTCCCCGCTCGCGCAGGAATCGGGCCAGTCGACTGGCGCGCCCGTCGAGTTCGCCATAGCTGATCTGTTCCGTTCCGCAGACCACGGCAACCGATTCGGGAGAAATCCGCGCCTGGTCGGAAACCAACTCGTGGAGCAGAGACCGATCCGGCATTTCCGCTCAGCCCTCCTGAGCCGTGCTCGCTGCGACGGCCTTGCGCACGCTCAACGGCCGTATGTCGGTCCACACGTTTTCGATATGGGCGAGGCAGTCCTCCTTCGGACCACTGAATCCCGCCTCACGCCACCCCGTTGGCAATTCCTTTTCCTTTGGCCAGATCGAGTACTGCTCCTCGTGGTTGACCACCACGGAGTATTCGTCTCCACCCATCATCCCGATACCTCATTCCACACGCCGGAGTAGGCTGTGACCAGCGACAGCGGATGCTATTTATGGCCCTTCTCGGGCGTCAAGGTTCAGAGGGGCAGGTGCCGTTGACCGACACCGACGAGATCGCCATGCTGAAGAAGCTCCACCGCTTCCCTGTCGAGTACTCGCTGAATCCACTCGTCGAGTGAGGTTCCGGCTCTGCTCGCGGCTTGTTCCCAGCGCCGCATTCGTTCGGCCGGCGCTTTGAGCGTGACGGTGGCAGCGGTGACGTCCTGGATTCTGTCGCCGGTCGCCTTGCTTTCCTTGATATTCCGGCGCAGTTCGGTGACGGACCATCCCTCCTGCTCGGCACGGTCGAGCCACAGCTCCTGTTCTTCCTCGGTCAGGGCCGCGACTTCGGCGTGGTGTTGCATGCTCAGCGTGTCCCGTCGACGGGACACGTCGAACTTCCTTGCCACCCAGGCGTAGTTCCGCAGTGTCTTGTAGTGGAGCGAGCTCGCCTCGATTGCTCGTTTGTACCGGTCCGGGTACCGGTTCTGCCCGTAGATGAGCCAGTCGCCGAGCCACCAGGACGAGGCGTCCGTGATGGAGAATATTTCGACACCGATCGAGATCCATGCCTCGAGGGGAACGGCCCGTGGAAAGGTCAGGCTGGTGCGTTTCTTCTGCACCTTCACCGAAGAGACACCGGGGCGTCGTACGTTCATGGGAATTCCCCCGTTCATTGCTGTACTGGAACAGACCGGCTCAGGAAGAAATCGAGACGATGGCCGGTGTGACGTTGCGGATACCGCCCCTCTTGAGGGACCTCACCAGGGACTCCGCTTCCGCGCGGTCGCCGGCGAGCAGACAGCCGGGCTGGATGCGGAGTCTGTCGATGGCGTCGGCGGGGACGCTGAGGGCGGGGTCGGCCACCTCGGTCACCTTCACTCCGGCGAGCGGGGCGGGGCCGCCAAGCCACTCCGCCACCACGTCCTCGGCACCCTGCAGGCGATGCGGCACAGGGACGATGACGAGGATCTCGGCCAGCCCTCCAGGGGCGGCGAGCGCTTTGGGAAGGCACTCGACGACATCCTTGACGAGGCCTGACGCGTCGAGGACGGGAGCGTCCCCGGACGGGTCCGGTCGGCCGGGGGCGCGGCCGGGCGCGTTGAACAGGACGTGGTCGACGGGACCGAACTCCTCCAGTCCCGCGCGGAAGTCCCCCACCTCGAAGGCCGCTTCGCGTCCGGCGAGAAGCGCGTTCAGGCGGGCGTAGGCCACGGCTCGCGGATCGATGTCGATACCCGCCACGGACGCGTAACGGTCGGAGCGGTGCAGCGCCAGAACACCGGACCCGGTGCCCACGTCCAGGAGTCGATTTCCGCGGGGTGCGGTGTTCTGCAGCAGAAGCAGGGTGCTGGCGTGCGGGGGCATCACCGGGTCGAAGGCGCCTTCGGCCTTTTTGGCCATGACCGGGTACCCGTCGAATTCCGCCCGGCACTCGAACAACTGATCCGAGAGGTAATACGCTGACCCGAGCGGCGAGATGGAGACACGGGCGCTTATCTTTCCGTCGGCGTCCTGCACGATTTCAAGGGCGTCGAACGCGGAGCGCAGGGTACGGGAGATCCGGCGCTCGTAGAGGTCGAGCGCGATCTCGCCGTTCCTGACGAACAGTTCCGTCAGCACGCCCGCCGGGTCGGCGGAGAGTTCGTTTGCTCGGTCTCGTGACCAGAGGGAGTAGAGGGCGGAGTTGCGCAACAGGTCCGTATCGCCGGCCGCTCCGAGAAGTGATGCGGCGGAATCGGAGGTGAATCCATGTGCCGCCAGTTCGTCACCCAATCCGTGCAGGGCGGAGGTGAAGGCGGGCGATCTGGTCGCCGACGCATCGATCCAGGGAATCATGGGGAGTCCACCTTGTGAGTCGACTGAACGAACTGACGGTCCACATAGAGCAACGGGTTTGATTCCTGCGGGGCCAGACGCACGTCCACGACAAGACCGATCAGCAGAAGATGGGTCGAGCGGTCGACGACCTGGTCGAGTTCGCAGACGAAACTCGCCGGGGAATCCGCGAGCAAGGGCACACCCGGCCGTTCCTCGCGCCACTCCCCGTAGGAGAAGCGGGCTTCGCCCCATACTCCCGAGATCAGTCCGGCGAACGCCTCGGCGACGGGCCGCTGCCGGGCGGACAATACGTTGACGGCGAAGGCCGGGGCCGTCCGGACGGCCGCCCCGAGACGGGTGTCCTTGTTGATGCACGCGACGAGCGACGGAGGGTCCGCCGTGAGGGAGCAGACGGCGGTTGCCGTAAGACCGCACGGCTCACCGCTTTTCGTGCTTCCGCTGATCACGCAGACCCCGCCGGCCAGGCGCCTCATGCCCACGCGAAAGTCGTCAGAAGGCCGTTGGATCACCGTGACTCCCCCGACGTGCACGTTGCTTGAGCACGTCCTCGAATTGACCCGTACTGGCAATCGATTAGAGCAACGCTGGATGTTGGCTGGAAAGAAACAGCCCGCTCGCGACTCGGGCCTTCGACGCCGCGCGTCGACCCGTCAAACACAGGCGGCCGACCAATGGCTCGATCCTGGCGGGAAGTGACCGGATTCCAGCTACTCACATGCGCACAAGCTGATCTGACGGCACGTCAGAGATTCGTCCGTCCCGAACGAGAGCCTGACGCCGAATGGCAAGGCAGCCTTGACAAACTCGATTTGTCAATCAAACATTGCCAAGTCCTGCCTGCCGTCGACACGCAAGGAAGCGGATCGCGCATGAACGCCTCTCCCCCCACCCCCCTGCGTTTCCCGCCCGTGTTACGCCGGGTCGTCCTGGTGACCGTGCTCGGCTCGGTCATGACGTACCTCGACGCGACGATCGTCAACGTCGCCCTGCGTTCCCTGTCCGACAACCTCGACACGTCGCTGGCCACGATCCAGTGGCTGGTCACGGCCTACCTCCTGGGGCTCGCGGCCGTGATCCCGGCGAGCGGTTGGGCCGCGGCCACCTTCGGGGCCAAGCGGGTGTACGTGTTGTCCATCGCCGGCTTCACCGTCGCCTCACTGGCCTGCGGACTCGCCCAGAACGTCGAGCAGTTGATCGCCTTCCGCGCCCTCCAGGGCGCCGCCGGCGGTCTCGCGCTGCCGATCGCCACGATGATCATCGTGCGGCTCGCGGGTCCCGAGCGTCTCGCCCGCGTCATGAGCATCAGCGGGATCCCGACCCTGCTCGCCCCGGTGTTCGGCCCCGTGCTGGGCGGCTTCCTGGTCGAACACGCGGGCTGGCACTGGATCTTCTACATCAACGTGCCGATCGGGGCGCTGACCGTCGTCCTCGCCCAGTGGCTGGTTCCGGCGGACACCGCGCAGCAGGGCGGGCGGCTCGACGTCCCGGGCCTGTTCCTGATGTCCCTCGGATTCGCGGCCCTCACCTACGGTCTCGCCGAGATCGGTACGACCGCGCGCGTGATGTCCGCGCAGGTGCTCGTCTCGCTCGCCGTCGGCGTGGTCCTGATCGCCCTCTTCGCCCTCCATGCGCTGCGGGCCGCTCAACCCCTCGTCGACATCCGCCTGTTCCGCAACAAGCTCTATTCGGCGGCCCAGCTGACCAACGTCTGCCTCGGCTCCGCGGTCTTCGGATCGGTCATCCTGATGCCGCTCTACTTCCAGATCGTGCGCGGCGAGGACCCCGTAGCCACGGGCCTGCTGCTGATCCCCCAGGGCATCGGGGCCGGTTTCGCGATGATGGTCAGCGCCCGGCTGACGGACAAACTGGGCAGCGGACGGGCGGCCCTCCTCGGCGGCGCCGTCAGCACCGTCGCCACCGTCCCCTTCCTGGTCATCGACGCGGACTCCTCCTACTGGTTCCTGGGGCTGGCCATGGTCTTCCGCGGCTTCGGGATCGGGGCGTGCGCCATCCCCGCGACCACCGCCGCCTACCGCGTCATCCCTCCGGCCAAGGTCAACGACGCCACGATCCAGATCGGCATCCTGCAGCGCGTGGGCGGCTCCACGGGCACGGCCCTGTTCGCGGTGGTCCTGCAGAACGAACTCGGCTCCGCGGGCAGTGCGACGGCACAGGCCTCCGCCTTCGGCACCACCTTCTGGTGGGTCCTCGCCACGGCGGTCCTGGCCACCGCACCGACCCTGTTACTCACGGCGGCCGAACGCCGCGCGGCCGTAGCCGTAGCCGTACCGGAGAACGCCTAGCCGACCCCCGAGGGGACCGGATCACTGGCCCCTGGGCCTGCCGCGTTCCCGCGTACGGCACCCTTCGCCCACGGGTGTTCGCGCATCGACGCCCACGTCGCCGGCACATCGGACGACGTGGGCGTCGTCATGTGCGGACGGCCCTGTCCGCCGGCACATTCCTGGACCCGGAAGCAGACCGTTCGCTACCTTCACGCTTCGTCCGGCAAGGTCGCGGAGCCTGCTCGGCTTTCCCAACTACGCGACTGCCCAGGCTGGTTGCAGCGCTGCGCGCTCCTGGCCCTCCGACTCCCATGGACGAGGTGAATGTGACGCAACGTGCTGTCGAGAAGGACACCTCCCAGTCGTCCGCCCGCGACGGCGGGGGTTCTTCCTCTGACCGCCGTCGTGCCCTCGGTTACGGACTGCTGGTCGTCCTGCCCCTGCTTGCCGCCGCCGTGCTCCTGGTCTCCCACGGCGACCGCCCGGTCCGCGCGGCTGCCGGGAGTCCCGACAACCACGCGGCCGCGGCGCTGTTCTTCGCCATCGCGGTCGTGGTGGGCGCGGCCCGGCTGGCCGGCCTGCTCGCGGCACGCCTCGGGCAGCCCCAGGTCATCGGCGAACTCCTGGCGGGCATCACGCTCGGACCGACGGTGCTGGACCGCCTGGCCCCGTCCGTCCGGGCCTGGCTCTTCCCCCAGGCGGCTGTCACCGGCATCAACGCGCTGGCCCAACTCGGGCTCGTGCTGTTCATGTTCGGCGTCGGCCAGGAGGTCGTACGCAACAGCCGTGACCGGGCCGGTCGCGACGGCGGCCTGATCGCCCTGACCTCTCTCGTGCTGCCGTTCGCGGCGGGCACCGCCGTCGCCCTGCCGCTGGCGTCGCGGTTCGCGGGCGCCGCCGGTGACAGTCTCACGTTCGCCCTCTTCGTCGGCTGCGCGCTCAGCATCACGGCCTTCCCGGTCCTCGCGCGCATCCTCACCGACCTGGACCTGATCCGAACGCGCACGGGACGCCTCAGTCTCTTCTCCGCCGCCATCGGTGACGGCATCTGCTGGCTGCTGCTGACGGCGACCCTGCTCCTGGCCCAGGGCGGTGACCTTTCCTCGCTGTGGCGGCCGGTGCTCCTGACGCTGCTGACGGCCGTCGTCCTGCTCGGTCCGGTACGCGCCGGACTGGCCCGTTACCTGGTCCACGGCGACCGGCCGCCGAAGGCCGCGTTCGTGCTGATGATCGCCGTCGTCGGTATCGCGGGTTCGGCGGGGATCACGGCCCTGCTGGGAATCCACCAGCTCATCGGGGCCTTCCTCTTCGGGCTCGCCTGGCCGGCGGCACTGCCTCCCGAGACCTCCGTCGTCCCCTCGCTCGGCACCATGGCGCACCTGCTCCTGCCGTTCTTCTTCCTGGGCTTCGGTCTGTCCGTGGATCTGGGCGACCTGCCGCTCACTGCCGAGACGCTGGCCGTCGCCTGTCTGCTGACGGCCGTGGCGATCGTCACCAAGGTCGGCGGTGTCGCCCTGGCCGCCCACTTGTGCGGGATGGGCCGCAGGGAGGCGGCGACCCTCGGCCTGTTGATGAACGCACGAGGACTCACCGAACTGGTGGTGCTGGGCATCGGCCACGAGGCCCGGCTCATCGACGGCGAGATGTTCGCCATGCTCACCGTGGTCGCCCTGGTGACCACGCTGATGACGGGCCCGGGGGTACGGCTCCTGGCCGGACTGCGCGGACCGGGACGGGAGCCGACGCCATGACCGGCCACGAGCGGCCGGCGAGCGGACGCGGAATCGCCGCGCCGCCCACCCTCGCACCGTTCATCCCCGCGCCGCCCACCCGCACACCGCGACCACCGTCCGCCTCCTCTTCCCCCAAGGGGCCGCTGCCTCATGACACCGCGAGAACTTCCCGTCGCCGGAGCCCGCAACCTGTTCGGCGGCGCGCTCGCCTTCAAACGCGACCAGCTGGGCTTCCTGGCCGAGAACATCCGCCGCCACGGCGACCTGTTCCGGTTCAGTCCCCTCGGTGTCCCCATGGTCCTGGCCAACCACCCCGACCACATCCAGCACATCCTCGTGGACGGGGAGGAGCGCTACGACAAGGATGCGACCATCTTCAAGGTCGTCAGACCCGTGCTCCGCAACGGCCTGATCTCCATAGCCGACAAGGAGCAGTGGAGCCGCCAGCGGCGCATGATGGCGCCCCATTTCACCCCGCGCACGGTCGCCGGGTTCGCCGAGAACATGACGAGTGAGACCGTGCGCATGCTGGAGCGCTGGGAGCGCCGCCCGCGTTCCGCCGGTGACGTCCTGGACGTCACCGACGAGATAGGCCAGCTGGCGCTGCGGATCGTCAACCGATCGCTGTTCAGCGCCGACGTGAGCCGGGCCGCCCAGGCCTTCGAGCGCGCCTTCGCCGCCGCCAACAACGTGCTCGGCTCGTTCTTCCGGTTCCCGTTCCCGCCGCTGAGCTGGCCCACCACGCGTCGCCGTCGGCTGCGCCGCGCCATCGACGACATGGACCACTTCGTATCCGGCGTGATCCGCGAGCGACTGAGCGGCGAGGGCGCCGGGCAGACGAACCCGCAGCGGCCGGACCTGCTGACGCTGCTCCTGCACAGCGTGGACGACGACGGCACCGCAATGGACCTGGAACAGCTCCACCACGAGGTGCTCAACCTCTGCATCGGCGCCTTCGAAACCACGACCAACACCCTCTCCTGGGCGTTCTACCTGCTGGCACGGCATCCGCAGGCAGAGCAGCGCCTGCACGCCGAGGTCGACCAGGTGCTCGCGGGGCGCGTCCCGCGGTTCGAGGACCTGCCGCAGCTCACCTACACCCGCAGGGTCATCGACGAAACGCTGCGTATCTACTCCCCCGCCTACCAGACCATGCGGCACGCGCGCGAAGAGGACGTCATCGCCGGCTACCGCATCCCGTCCGGCAGCAACGTGCTCCTCAACAGCTATCTGCTGCATCGGCACCCGGAGTTCTGGCCGGACCCGGATCGGTTCGACCCCGAGAACTTCGCGCCGGAGCGCGTGGCCGCGCGGCCGAAGCACGCTTACATCCCCTTCGGCAGCGGCCGGCGCGTGTGCATCGGCAAGCACTTCGCCCTGACCGAACTGACGCTGGCGCTCGCCACGGTGGCGCGCGGACACCGGCTGCTGCTGCCGGACGGTGCGCCCGTCGTGGAACCGGAGCCGCTGATCACACTGCACCCGCGCGGCGGGGTCCACCTCCGCCTCGTACGCCGCTGAAGCCCCCCACCCCCTCTCCCCTGGAGCTGCTGTGATCGACGTAGCCTGCCCGTTCCCCTTCGCGGTCAGCCCGCACGCCCCACAAGCCCGTGAGCACCTGTCGATCTGGACGCGGGACACCGGCCTCCTGCGCGGTACCCGCGCCCGGGAACGCTTCGAACGCGCGGACTTCGGCTGGTTCGCGGCACTGGTCTATCCGACGGCCGACGCGGAGACGCTGAAGCTGATGGCCGAGTGGTTCGCGTGGCTCTTCCTGGTGGACGACCAGCTGGACGACGGGGACTTCGGCCGCTCCCCGGAACGCATGGCGCAGGCGGTCCGCCTGATGCGGCGGATACTCGACGATCCGTCCGCAGAGCGGGGCACACCCCTGCCCCCGGCGGCCGACGCGCTCGCGGACCTGTGGCGCCGTACGGCGAGCCGGGCGTCGCCGGCGTGGCGCGGGAGGTTCGCGGACCATCTGGAGCAGTGCCTGACCGCGGCCACCGTCTGGGAGGCCGGGAACCGGATGCGCGGGGTCGTGCCGTCCGAGGACTCCTACATCGCCAACCGGCGGCACACCGGCGCCATCTACGTGTGCATGGACCTCATCGAGATCGTGGAGCGGGTGGAGGTCCCGGCCGAGGACTACACCGCGCCCACGTTCCGCACCGCGCTGGACGCCGCCTGCGACGTCGTGTGCTGGGTCAACGACGTGCACTCGCTGTCCAAGGAGCGTTCCCTGGGCGAGGTCCACAACCTCGTCCACGTCGTGGAGCACCACCACCGGCTCGACGAGCGCCAGGCGCTGGAGGCGGTGGGCGCCGCGATCGCGCAGCGCACGGAGGTCTTCCTGGCCGCCGAGGAGCGCCTGCTGCGGGAGCACCCCGACGACGTGCCGTGGCTGCGTCCCGCTCTGGCGGGGATGCGGTCGTGGATGCGCGGCAACCTCGACTGGTCGCGGCGCACGCAGCGCTACGCGTCCGGTCCGGCGGAGGGCGATCCTCGCAGCTACCTGGAGGCCGACCTGATGGACGTGCGCCCGTGACCGCCGTCAGCGCCGAGCAGGACGTGTGGGGTCTGCTGTCCCAGGTCCGGCAGCTGACGGAACCGGCCCTGCGCAAGGCCGTACGACGGCTGCCCGAGCCGACGCGTGCCGTGGCGGAGTACCACTTCGGCTGGCGGGACCAGGGGGGCAACCCGGCCCCCGGAGACTGGGGCAAGGGGATACGCGGAGCGCTGGTCGTCGCCTCCGCGCGGGCCATGGGCGCCGATCCGGAGCAGGCGGTACCGGCGGCCGCGGGTGTCGAGCTGGTCCACAACTTCTCGCTCGTGCACGACGACCTCATGGACCGGGACGCGCTGCGCCGCAAACGCCCGGCGGTGTGGTCCCTGTTCGGCGACGCGCAGGCCGTGCTGACGGGAGACGCGCTGCTGGTCGTGGCGATGGAGGTGCTGGCCGAGGACCGCACGATGCTCGGGGAGCTGTGCGACGCGCTGCTGGCCCTGGTGGCCGGACAGAGCGCGGACCTGGCCTTCGAGCAGCGCACGGACGTCGATCTCGACGAGTGCCTGGCCATGGCCGCCGGGAAGACGGCCGCGCTGCTGTCGAGTGCGTGTGCGCTCGGTGGGCTGGCGGCGCGGGCGACACCGCGGCAGACGAACGCCCTGCGCCGGTTCGGACACCACATGGGGCTGGCCTTCCAGCTCGTCGACGACCTGCTGGGCATCTGGGGCCGCAGCTCGGTCTCGGGCAAGCCGGTCGGGGCGGACCTCAGGCGGCGCAAGAAGTCGTTGCCGGTCGTGGCGGCGCTGCGCGCAGACGTGCCCGAGGCCTGGCGGCTTGCCGAGGTGTACCTGTCGGGGACCGGGCCGCTCGGTGAGGCCGAGATCCGCGAGGCCGCCCGTCTGGTCGACCGGGCGGGCGGGCGCGCCTGGGCGGAACAGGAGGCACAACGGCAGCGGGACAGGGCCCTGGCGGCACTGGCGGCGGCCGATCCGGAACCCGAGGGCGCCCGGACGCTCACGTCGCTCGCCGAGGTGATCACCCAACGCCACTGGTGAGTCGGACCGGCGGCATCTCCCGGCGGTGTCGAACGTGACGTTGCCTGCGGGGGCGAAGGGGTTGGCCTCGGTCACCAGCAGGGGGCCCTCGGCGACTCCCTGGCCTCCAGCGCCCATCCGCGCCACGGCCCGGCCGGCACTCCACCGTGCCCGGCCGGGCCGTGGTTCCGGGCCGCGGCACGCCGCTCCGGTCCCGTCCACAGGACACGCCCGGTCGTCGGGCGCCACGGGGAAGCGCGCGTCGGCCCGGCCACCGGCCTGCGCTGCCAACGAGTCAGTCGATGTCGGCGAGGACCTTGCCGAGTCGTTCCAGGCCCTCCTCCAGGACCTCCGCCGGTCGTGCGAAGCTGACGCGGAGTGCCTTCTCGGCGCCGAAGACCTCGGCCGGCATCACCAGCGTCCGGTGGTGCTCCAGCAGCCGCTCGGCGATGTCCCGGGAGGAGGACGCGGCCAGGGTGTTCACCCAGGCGAAGGGGGTGCCCTGCGGCGGGACCAGCCGCACGGTGTCGCTGTGCCGATGCGCGAACTCCCGCAGGGTCCGCAGACCGGGTTCCACCAGGCGCCGGTAGCGGTCGACGTGCTCCGCGCGGCGCAGCAGCACGAGCTCGGCCGTACGCTCCCAGACCAGGGAGTTCGAGACCGTGGTGTAGCGCTTGTAGTTGACGACTCCTTCGACGACGTCGGCGGCGGCGCACACCCATCCCAGCCGCAGGGCGGGCATCCCGAACACCTTGGACAGACCCGAGACCGAGATGGCCCGGGGGTGCCGGTGGACCACCGACTCCCCGAAGTCCAGCAGGTACTCCTCGTCGTTGACCACCCAGATGCCCCGCTCGGCCGCCACCTCCATGACGGCCGTGAAGTCGTCGGGACCGAGCACGCAACCGGAGGGATTCCCCGGGCTGTTGAGGATGATCATCCGGGTGTGCGTTCCCAGGGCCCGTTCCAGCGCCTGAATGTCGAAGCGGGTGCCGGGCGGCCAGGGCAGCACGGTGACGTCGCATCCGATGTGCCGGGGCACCTCCCAGGCCTGCTGCCAGCCGGGGCTCGTGGTGACCACGTGGTCGCCGGCCCGGAGCAGCGTGCGGTACAGCAGGTAGAGCGCCTCCTGGGCGCCGTGCGTCACGGCGACGTGATCGGCGGAGACGGCCGCGCCGCCGTACATGTCCGCGATCGCGCGCCGCAGCTGCGGCCGGCCGCGGTCGAGGCTGTAGTCGAGCTCCCATTCCGGCTGAATTTCCAGATCGCCGAGGAGCTGGAACTGCACGCCGCTTTCCGCGAGGTCGATGTCGTACCTTCCCTGCGCCTCGTCGAAAAGCCAGTGCTGGATGGCGTACTCGGATATGCTCACGCGCTCTGCTGCCTCTCTCTCGTCAGGTCGAAGGTGACCACGACCACATCCCGGTGGGCGATGGCGCCTGGGAATTTCGGAGTGATGGGGCTGACGTAGTGCACGACCCTGCGGTCGTCGAGATAGAGCGTTTCACCCGGCGCCATCACGCGGTCGAGCAGCAGATCGCCTTCTGCGTCCCCTTCGCGGACGAGCGAGATACCACCGCTCACGTTCTCGGCGGCGACCACGGTCACTGCGACACCGTCGAACCCGTCGCGGTGGAAACCTTCTGGAGCGGGCAGGCCGACCTGACCGTCACCAGCGACGATGCGGATCTGGTGGCAGCCGATGACGAAGTCGTCGCTCCCGATGAGCTTCCGGACGCCACGGTCGCGGACCAGTTCCTCGGCGAACTCACGAACCGGCTTTCCGAGCGGACCGAAGCGCCGCTCGATGCCGCCCGCATAAGTGTTCACTTCCTCGCTCTGCAGGAAAGCAGAATCCTCCTGCCAGAAGATCTCGTCGCCCTCGATCCGAGCGGTTCCGAACGCCCGGAATCGAAACGGGATCCGTGACTTCACATACTCGTCCGGAGCCAGGCCGTTGAAGCTCAGAACAAGATCGTCAGATATTTTTCCGCACGTATTGAAAAGAGCCAGACGCATGCATGCGCTCCGCATTCCCGACGAATCTTGACGCCAATGTTCACCGAGTCGAACACAACGCGCTCCGAAGGGTCAAGAATTGGTCTCACCAACCGCGGGCCGACCGCATCGCCCCCCCCCGTCACCCTGGCCGGAATCCGCATCCTCGCCCCCACCGCAGGCAAGCCAGGCTTGACAAACCGGCAACTGTCAATGAGTACTTGCCTCATGACTCTTCCCGACCTTGACGATCTCATCGCCGAAGTGGACAGGACCTGCGACTCGGCCCATCGCCCCGGGGGGCAGGACCAGCCCGACTGGCTGGCGCTGCTGACGGTGGCCGCCGGCATCTCCGGCCAACTGCAGGCGCTCGCCGACGACCTGGTGGAGGACTACGTCGAGCACTGCCGCATGCACGGCGTCTCCTGGGCCGACATCGGGGCGGCCCTCGGCGTCACCCGCCAGGCGGTCCAGCAGCGGTTCCACGCGCCTCACAAGCGGTACACGCCCGAGATGCTGACCGAGGGCCTCCAGCACGCCATGACGCACATGAAGCGGGCGGCCGTGCAGCACCGCAACAACTACCTGGGGACAGAGCACCTGCTGTACGGCCTCACCGCGGAGGAGGACGGCGTCCCGGACAACACGGCGGTCCACCTCCTGCGCGCGGTGGGCGCCTCGCCGGAGAAGATCCACCGCGCGGTGGAGTCCCGGCTCAGCTGGGGAGCCTCCCAGGCGGCCGAGCGCATCGCGTGGACTCCGTTCTCCCGCAAGGCCATCGCCATCGCGGAGGAGCGGGCGACGCAAGGGGCTTCCTCAGCGCTGATCGACTGCGATCATCTGCTGCTCGGGCTCGCCAAGATCGGCCGGGGCCTGGCCGCGACGGTGCTGAGCGAGGCCGACATCACCCTCGAGGCCCTCGAAGAGGCCTTCGTCCAGGGCAAGTCGGCCTCGCCCCAGGCCGGCTGAGTCCGCGGACCTGCCGGGCGCGGCGCATGGCGTCAGGCGGCCCCTCGCCCGACGGGCGCCGGGGACCGCGCGGCGTCCATGGTCAGGTCGGCACGAGGTGGGGTGTGTTGAGGACCGACAGGGTGGAGGTCCACTCGGGTTGGTACTGCCCCGCTCCGCGCTGTTCGGGAGCCGGCGTGCGCCCCAGATGCAGCATGGTGAACCCTTTGCGGGTCAGGTCCCCGATCAGGTACCGCAGCAGAGCGTGGTCGGGGGCGAGGTGCCGGTATCCGGCATCCGTCACCGGCACCAGGGAGTAGCAGTGCCGGCCGCGGGTCAGGCACAGCCGCGCCGCGACCACCGTGTCGTCGACGGCCAGGGTGGCGATGAACGTCTTCGTCGCGTCCAGTCGCCGCAGGACGGATCCCCAGTGCTCCAGACCACCCACCGGCGCAGGCCCGGAGAACAGAGGGTCGTACCAGCGGGACGGACGCAGGGCCGCGATGACTGCGTGGGCATCCAGCAGGGTCTGGGGGTGGTGCGTACGGGCGTACGTCACCCGGTGGTGCGCGGCCGCACGGTCCCAGGCGCGCTGTCGCCGCTGGTGTTCCCGTCGTGTGGAGCGGGACAGAGCGGCATAGACGAAGGGCAGCCGGACGCGGGCGGACCTGGCGTTGACGCGGTTCCATCCGACACTCTGGGAGATCTGCGTCAGCGACCGGCCCAGACCGCTGGTGGCGGGGACGTCCGACATGCTGATGCCCTCGCCCCCCTCCTCGGTCAGCAGCATCAGGTGGAACACGAACGAGGCGGCGACGGCGGGGTCGTCCGCGTGCGGACCGACGGGGCGGATGCACTCGGCGTACGGCGCCGAGAGCGGGACGATGCGCGTGTCGGCTCCGTCGTCCTGACGGGCGAGGGCCAGAGCGGCCAGTGGTCTGCCGGTGGGTGACGTCGAGACGAGCACGACGGGTGTCATCGCCGGCGCGAGGTGCTGCGCCCAGGCCGTGAGCCAGATCGGCGACTGGAACGGCGTGGCGGCCGCGTCCTGTGCGTACAACTCGCGCCAGGGGCCGCCGAGGAAGTCCATGGCCTGCGACCCGGTGTACATGCGTACGGCGTGTGTCACGGTCGTCCTCTTGCTGTTGGTGGGAGGGACGTGGCGCACGGGGGAGGGCGGAGCCCTGCCGCCGGTGGCCCGGCTGGTGCGGTACTCGGTGACGGAGGTGGACCACGACGACGGCTCTGTGGGGATGCCGTCTGCGGCCTCCGCTCCCCATGGCGCCCAAAGGCGCCTGATACTGCTTCAGTTGGCCGTGGCCGATGCCGGCACCACGGCGACCGACCGGAGCAAGGCCCGTTCCGGACGGGTGAGAGGCGCAGCGGCGCCGCGGCGGCGGGCGCCTTCACGGCGAACCGAGCGCTCGTCACTCGGCCGTCTCATGTCCTGCGCGTCGTACGGCAGACGGCGGCCTGCGGCCGCACCACGAGGCCGTCGCCCGGCACCCCGTGAGCACGGCGCACGGCACGACGATGCCCGGCGAGAACCTCGTGACAAGTTCATGCCAGGCCAGCCCGCCATGAGGACACCGAAGACGACGCACTTGCCTCTAGGGGCGTGTGAACGCCCTTTGAAGGCGGCTGAAAGAGGTGGGCGGGCTCCCGCTCGTGCACCCGGTTGCATGCATGCCGAATCTCCCCGTTAGGTCGTGGCGGGCCGCGCCCGGAGCTGTTTGCCTCCGGGAAACGGACGGCCTGCCTTCGCTGGCCGGGATACTGCTATGTGCCCCCGGCAACTGTCAACGATCGTTTTCGAGTTGGGCAGGCATCGTTGAGAGCTCCGCCGGGGATGCGTAGGCTGAGCAGAGCGCATCATTCAGCTCGCCGTGTCAGACCCCCGACCCTTGGAGTGCATCGGTGGAATCCGCGCCGTCTCTCCCCGAGACGCTCCGGCGTATCGAGGCGCACATCCAGGACCGGGGTCTCCAGCGATCCGAAGTGCTCAACCCCCGGGAACTGGCGGCCAGGACGGCATTGCCGGAGACCACTGTCCACGTCCTGCTCCAGGGCGGCACACCGCCGGCCGACACGGTCGGCGACCGGGTGCGCTGCCGCATCAAGGCCCTCGCGGACGCCCACATGACGCGTCACGGCGGGCGAATGTCGGATCTCGCCGGTGAGATCTCCCGGCGGTTGGGGGTCTCCGAGTACTGGGCGCGACAGGTCTGCGACGGCAGGAAGGTGCCCAGCGTCGAGTTCCTGCACGGCCTGGTTGACTTCTTCGGCGTCGAGGGAGGGGAGTCGTTCTTCACCGCCCCGGCCGCCGAAGCGCTCAGCCGTGTCCTGCTGCCCGTTCTGCGCCGCCTGGACGACCCGGGAGGCGGGTACGCGCAGACAGCGTCGCCGGCGGACACGCAGGAGACGCTGGAGGAGGTGCTTCAGCGGTTCAGGGACCTCGACGAGCAGGAGCAACTCCGGGCACTGATGCGTCAGTTCGGGGTCGATCCCGATGCGGTCGCGTTCCGTGGAGGGCGGCGGCCCTCACCCAGCCAGCTGGCGGCCCTGCTGATCCTCGCGCTCAAGGACGACGAATGAGAGCGAGCAGACCGCAGCAGCGACCCCTGCCCCCGAAGCGGTTCCTGCCCCGGCTGGTCCGCGACACCGCTCGCCGGCTGACGGCGCCGACCGAGCCGGAGGCGTTCCTGCGTGCCGTGTGCGAGACGCTGAGCCCCCGTCTGGACCGGCCGGTCCGGCTGAAGTTCGTGCGCTTCCCGCCGGGTCTGGAGCTCTCCGGGGTGACCTTCGCCAAGGCGGACGAGTACGTCGTCGTGGTGGAGGACGGGGTACCCGGTCACCACAAGCTCGTGATCGCCGGGCACGAGTTCGGCCACTGCTACTACCGGACGCTGGACGTGCACTATCCCGGCGGGCTGCCGACCGCCGTGCGCAGCCTGCTGTCCCGGCCCGACGCCGACGTCCCCTGGGACCGCGTCATCGCCATGGCCACCCGGTCGCCCGCCGCGACGGACCCCGTCGCCGAGTGGGAGGCCGAGGAGTGCGGCCTGCGTCTGGCGGCCGCGTTCCACAAGGTCATCGGTCCGCAGGCGACGCCCGGCCGACCGACCCAGGACACCCTGACGGAGCGCCTGTCGTCCTCGCTCACCCACCTCGGCGGACTGTGATGCGCTGGGACTTCGCGGGCCACATCGCCTCCTACGCCATTCCAGCTGTGCTGGGCACGATCGCCTTCGCGATCAAACTGCCTCTGCTGAGACGAGCGTGGCAGGACCCGATCCTGCGGGCCACGGCCCTGCTGCTCGGGCTCGGCGTGGTCACCTTCGCCTCGCTCCCGCCCCGCCAGCTGCACCGCATCAACGACATCACCGGCATCCCCAACTTCGCCGCGCCGTGGGCGTACTCGCTGATCACCGCCTACTGCGGCGCCTGCCTGTGGCTGGTCATCCTGTGGCGCAAGCCGCCCTCCGCGGCCCGGCGCCGCCAGACCCGCCTCGTGGGGATCATCTACACCACCATCATCGTCGGCCTGTGGGTGACCTTCCTCCTCGGCGACCACCGCGTCGAACGGCTACGTGATCTGGACACCTACTACGCCAACACGCCCTGGATGCGCGAGCACATCGTGCTGTACCTCGCCGCGCACACGGTGTCGACCGTCGTCACCGCCGGGATCCTGGGCGCCTGGTTCAAGGAGATCGACCGGGCGTGGCTGCGCCGCGCCGTGGTGTGCCTTCAGCTCGCCTACGGCCTCGGGTTCGTCTACGACGTCTTCAAGATCTGCGCCGTCGGCGCGCGCTGGACGGGCAGGAACTGGGACTGGCTCTCCACCTACGTCGCGCCGCCGTTCTCCATGGCCGAGGCGTTCCTGATCGCGGTGGGCTTCATCATCGGACAGGTCGGTCCTCTCGCCGAGGACCGGTGGACCATGTGGCGCACCCACCGCCGCCTGGAACCCCTGTGGCGGCTCATGCAGACGATCAGCGCCTCGCCGGCCCCGGTGACGGGCCGGGTCAGCGGTACGGCCCTCCAGCTGGAGCTGCGCAAGGCCGTCATCAACGACGGTCTGCTCCGACTCGCGCCGCACCTGAGCACCATCCGCCGTGAGCAGGCCAGGAGCGCGGCCTTGGCGGCCGGTCACCGCGAGGCGGACGCGCGCGACATCGCGGGCGCGGCCGACGTCCTCACGGCGATCGACACCCTCCAGTCGGCCCGCGCAACAACGCCTGCCGGCCTCCCCCTCGCCGAGTCCGCCACCCCCACCAGCCGGATCCCGGACGACGAACTGGAGTCCGTCGCCCGCGCCCTGCGACTCCACGCATCCGCCGTCGAAACGATCCGCCGCCGCATGGCCACGACGAAGGGACCGGCCTGACCGCCCTCACAGGGCCGGGACATCCGAGAGGTACCCCGAATGGACTTCACAGCCGATCTCATAGCCGAGACCTACGCGCGCTCGGCACCGGGCCGTGGACCATGACGCCCGTCACCCGTGGCGCACGGGGCCAGATCTGGAAGCAACGGGTGTGGATGGAGACGTTCACGGGGCTGCGGGTGACGCAGTTTTCCGGTCTGTTGAGGGTGGTGCGGGAGCGGGGCGGCAACGGCACGCTGCGGGGACGGCCGTGGTCGTTGCCGTTGGCCGAGCGGGTCCTGATGGTCGCGGTGTACTACCGCACGAACCTGACCATGCGGCAGCCTGGGCCCGAGGGCTCAGCGAGCACTGACAGGCGTGACCGTGCTCGGTGACGGTGCCTATCTCAACTGCGGGATGGCGGTGCCGCACCGCAAACGCCCCCGGGCGACCCCTGCTGAAGGGCGAGGAGGACGACAACGCCGAGCACCGCAGGGTCCGTGCCCGCGTGGAACATGTCATCGGCCGGATGAAGAACTACAAGATCCTCCGCGACTGCCGGCAGCGCGGCGACGGCCTCCATCATGCGGTCCAGGCCGTCGCCCACATGCACAACCTCGCCCTCGCCTCATGAGCAGACGGCCTCGTTCGCCGCCCTGACCTGCCCGAGCGCAGCCTTGTGCAACACCCTTCAGTGGTTGATGAGCGTTTTACCCTCCTCGGCCTGGGTGCAGGCGGACATGGCTCGGTGGTGGCCGGTTCCTCGCCACGGGGTGAGAGCCGCGGGTATGCCGATGGCCACGACCGCGCCGGTGACGGCAGTGGGGAGGCTGGCTGCGGCCAGACCGACCGCGCCGGCAAGGCCTTGACCTGCTCCAGGCAGCCTTCCGTGAGCCCGGCGACGATTTTCGGGGTGTTCTCCAGCCGCCACTGCGCATTGCCCGGGTCGATGCGCTCAGGGCTGAAGCCCACGTGGAAGTGGACACCCGCGACCAGGCCGGAGCCTTCCTCCAGCAGCGGGATGAGGACCTCTCGGGTGGTACCGGGATGGGTCGTGGATTCCAGCACCACCGTGGCGCCAGGCTGCACGTGCTGCGCCAGGAGGCGGCCGGCCTCACGCACGCACGACAGATCGGGAGTTCGGTCGGTCAGCGGCGTAGGCACCGTGATGACCGCGAAGTCGAACCCTTTCAGCTCCGCGGGGTCGCCGGTCGGAAGGTACTGGCCCGAGTGCAGTGCCTTCTGCAGCCGGTCGGAGCCTATGTCCTCGATGTAGGAGGACCCTGCGGCCAGTTGCTCACAGCGGCCGCGGTCGGGTTCGAAGCCGGTCACGGTATGACCGGCTTCTGCAGCTCGTAATGCCAGGGGCAGGCCGACATAGCCCTGCCCGAGCACACAGATGTGCATGGTGAATTCCCTCGTGTCGGACCTGCCCGCGAGCGGGCAGGCCGGTGAACGGCACACTGCTGCCGTGGCGCGGGCTGTTCCTGAATCAGCCCAGCGCAAAGACGCAGCCATGTGCAGTGTTCGGTGCGAGGACGCAGCCGGGTCCGGCCCCCCGTCGGGTCGGTCCAGCGGTCCGGTTGGCGTCACCGATGACTCAAAGACCGGTTCGGGCCCCCTGCCCGAACGTGCCCCCCACAAGCGCAGCGATCTTCACAAATTCCCCTCATTTGTGGACCTTAAGAGTCCAACAAGCGCGAGGTAAGAGGAAGGCTCTTTACCGATCCGAAACCTTTGAATCGGCTCTGAGTCCTATCCCCTCGGCAGGCGAACTTCTTGAGTTCCCGCATATATGCACGGACTCGCGCACCCATGGACGCGGCACGGGCCGGCTTGCCAGCACATGAGGCCGCGGCGACCAGGTACACGGCGCCTGGGCTGCGCGATCTTCACAACTCCTCCCCGTTCGCGCATACTCAAGAGTTCAACAAGCAGCGTTCAATCGGAAGTCCTGTTATCACTTCGTTCTTGCGGCCGGTTGTTCGCTCACGCACCGCACGCCTGTCGCGCGCCCCTGTACCACCCCCTCTCCTGAAGGGTGAGGCTGACAGCCGCCCGACGTTCACCGACCTCCGTCTCCGCACCGGCCGTCGTCGACCGCCTCACGTTCGGCCACATCATCGAGACCGGAACCTACTCGCACCGCCCGCCACCACCCGAGCCCGAGGCGAACAGCGGTGTCCGGGCTGGCTCCAACGCGGGCCGCCCCGGCAGCAGGGGTCTGCGGAGGTGGTCAGCGATAGTCGTTGAGCCAGTCGTCCGGGATCAGGTCACGAACGCGGTCGAGGTCTTCCATCGTCCGTCCGCGGGGCCGGGATGGCCGCCCCATCGTCATCGCGCAAGATGACGTCTTGGCACAGGAACCACCGTGTCTCCTCACCGATGGGGTATGCACCGGGAACGGCAGTCGGGCCGAGTTCGTCTCCAGCAGTTCAAGGCTGTCGTCATCCGGGGCGAGGAAGTCGCAGAGCTCATCATCGGTCTGCAGGGACTCCGACAAGATGATCTCGACGAGGCAAAGGGAAAGACGCTCCAGCCAGTCCTCCCACCGCTAGTGCCGTGACCGCATACGTTCGCCGGGTTGGCAGTCGGGTACCGGATATCGAGGTCTGTCCGAAGTGGGGCTGTGGCACGATGCCGCGATGATCACCGCAGCTGTACCGCCCGTTGTTCCTGCAGGCCACATGGCCAAGCAGGAACAACCCGTCCTCGCCCTCCCCAGCGGCCTGGAGCTGCGCCCCTGGCGCGTCAGCGACGCCGACACCTTGGTAACCGCCGGCCATGATCCGGCGATTCGCCAGTGGAACCTACTGGTCGTGGCCTCGCCTGCGGAAGCACGCAAGCGTATCGAGCGCATGCATGAGCGCTGGCAGAACGAGCAGAGTGCGATATGGGCCATCGCCCGTCCCGACGGTGGCGAGGCCGTGGGTCTGATCGGCTGGGGTGACATCGACCTCACCGGCGGCAGCGCCGAAATCCTGTACTGGCTCCTGCCCGCAGGCCGCGGCCGCGGCGTCATGGTCGAGGCCACGAAACGCGCCAGCCAGTGGGCGTTTGACGACCTTGGCCTGCACCGGCTTCGGCTGTGCCACGCGGTGGCCAACCCGGCATCGTGCCGAGTAGCAACGAAGGCGGGCTTCTCCGTCGAAGGCACGATGCGCAGCGCGCTGCTGCACGAAGACGGATGGCACGACCAGCATCTGCACGCCCTGGTCCAGGGCGACATCTGATCCTGTGACGACGGTCAGGCCACAGGGCAGGTAGCGGTGCAGGGCCTGGGTCTGCGCGGGGTGGCTGCGGCGGTGGGGACTTGGCCAGGGTGAACTGCCGCAGCGGGCCGAAGTGCGCCTCGATCGGTTTGCCCAGGAGGCGTAGGTCGGCGTGAAGCACAGCTCGACCTTGTTCTTCTTGGTCCAGCGGCGGATGACCGCACCGGTGTGGGCGGAAAGGTTGTCCAAGATGCTGTAGATGGGGGCGCCGTCGGGTCGGGCGGCGCGGATCGACTTCAGCGCGGCCAGGCTGTTGGCGGAGCCTTTGCGCCGGCGGTTGACGCCCCACAACCGGTCGTCGCCGACCGAGTAGCAGCCAGGGAAGTAGGTGATGCCGTGGGTGCGATGGTAGGTCGCCGGCAGGCGGTTGAGCCTGCCCTGTCTCGCCCAGCAGGTGCCCGCGGTGGGGCGGATTCCCAGGGGCCCGCAGTCGTCGAAAGCGAAGACCCGGTCCGGGAAGCGTTCCAGCACCTCTTCGATCCGGTCGAGCTTCGCATCGCGGTTCGGGTCGGGGGGACTCCTTCCATGTCTTGGTGCGATGGAAAGTGATACCGCGGCGCAGGAGCAAACACCGTAAAGCCTCACGACTGATACGGATGACGCGTCCGTGGACACGGCGCAGGAAGGCGGCGAGTTTCCGTATGGACCAGCGGGTGAAGGGCTGGCCGAGCTTGGTGGGGCAGGTGATGGCCGTCTGGACGACGAAATCCTCGTCGTCAGGAGTGAGCAGGCGGGGGACGGCCTCCCGCCCACTGAGGGTTCAGACAGGCCAGGCCGATCTGATTGAACCGGTGGATCACATCCCTGACGGTGTCCTCGTCGGCCTGGAGAGCTGGGCGATCACCGGGACGCGGTTTCCGCCAGCGGAGGCCAGCAGCATCATCGCCCGGCGATAGCGCACCGAGTTGGTACTGCGCCGGCGCACGATCTGCTGCAGCTTCTGCCCTTCTTGGTCGGTCAGTCTGCGCACCCGCACAGGCTCGGCCACTCACGCCTCCCAGCAGTCGGAACCGGACATCACTGCCCATTCAGCTCCCGGACGGCTACCGCACCGGCCTGATCCGCCGCCGCGCCCAGGACCTGTACGAGGCGATCCCCGCCCAGCACCACCACGAGCGTGCTGTGCGCGAGTTGCGGGAGGTCCTTGCCGTCTGAATCCCCGACTTCAGCCGCCTGCCGGTGCAGCGCTGCGCACGGCCGCCTCGAGCTGCCGCAGTCGCGGGGCGGGCCAGGCAGGTTTCCATCGCCAGGCCGACCACGCCGCGGCGTCGGCGAAGGGCCCCAAGCGTTCGGCGAGCATCGCGAGGACTTCGTCGCGGGCGGCGTCCACGGCCTGGTGCTCGGTGTCGGTGACGATGCCGAGCCGCCGCACGTGCGCGTACTCGTCTTCGTCCTTCCACTGCCAGCTGCTCAGGTCCGGGGCGACGACCAGGTCCACGGTGAGATGGGGCCCAACCGGTCACCGCACCCACCGGGGACACGGCCCTGCCGGCAGACCGTACGGCCTGCGGATCGTCCCTCATTGACATGGCGTGCATGAGGGACGATCCCTGGGACGCCCCAGGAGGGACTGTCGGGCAGCTCCGTCAGGTGGTCCGCCGGAGTGGAAGGATGAGGGCTCGCTCCCCCAGCCGTCCTTCCTTCCGCATGCTCCCCGCCCCGGTCGTCCTGGACGACGGCCGCACCGTCGACGTCGCCGTCTCGGTCGGCGCGGCGACTCCGCGCACGGTCGGCTCCCGCGACCTGGCAGTGCGGCAACGGGCCGCCGATGCGGCGCTGTACGACGGCAAGCACGCGGACCGCGTGACCGCCGCCTCGCCCGCACACACCACGGCGCCGTCCATCAACGGACTCCGCGCCGGGCGTCCGGGCATCGCGAAGTGACGGAACGAAGCCTGTCACATATCCCCTGTGTGACGCCCCCGCCTGCGAGCCGGGCGAACCGGTAGGTGCCCCCGTGTACAGGACGGGGCACCTACCGGCGTTTTCAGGTGTCGGGCGTGGCGGCCGTGCCGTGCCGCCGGCCCTGTTCGACACTTGTGTTCACCAGCGCGTTCAACGCGGCAAGGTGCTCTTCCAGAGCCTTCCTGCCGTCGGGCGTCAAAGAGAGCCACGTACGTGGTCGCCTGCCGAGGTATCCCTTGCGCACCCGCACGTACCCGGCACTTTCCAGCGCTGTGACCAGCTTTGACAGCGTAGCCGCTGACGCACCGCAGCACTCCTGGACCGCCTTGAACTCGGCCTCTATGCAGCCGGAGAGGAAGGCGACGATGGCCAGGCGCGTGGGGTGGTGGATCTGCTCATGCAGCTTCCCTGACATCGGTCCTCACGCCTTGCGTGCGCCGGCCAGGCGGATCCAGGCGGACGCGCCGAGGCCACAGCCCAGCACGACGAAGAACCAGGGACCGCCGGCTGCCGCGTCGACGAGCAGCGCGACAACCACGACAAGTGACATGGAAGCGCCGTTCTTCCAGCGGTCGGCCTTGCCCGCACCTGCCGACCAGGCCATGACGCCGCTTCGGCGCGCGGCCGCAAAAGGCACGGCGACGGCCGCGGCGACCAGGAGGAGAGCGACCGCGCGGATCACCCACTGCCAGGGGTGCAGGTCATCGGCCAGGCCAAGCGCGGACAGCCCTATGGCGAAGCCGAGTCCGACGAAGGGCGGGTGCCATGCCGCGACAGGACGCGAGCGGGCGGCACTTCGTGCGGCAGCGGCCGCGTCCAGCGCCGCACGGGCGTCGTCGTACGTGTTCATCACGTTCATCCTCCAGCAGAAGCGTTGCTGCCAGAGTGGCATCTACTTTCCAAGTAGGCAACTACATGGTCGGTGGCAATACTTGCACTCTGTAGAACTCATGGGGTGCGCAACTAGCGTGCGAATGTGGTCTGATCGTTGAGAGCAGCTGCTGATGCAGACCAGGTCGGTTGGCCGGTCGAGAGCACACGAGGGCTACGCATGGGGACCGCAGCGACGCTGCTGTACTCCCGTCCGAGCCTGCTCGACACACGGCTGCACCGGCCGCATCAGCGCCCCGGTTGCAAGAGCTACTGAGGTGGAGTAGGCACATGCCTCGTCCACCGGCCATGCCGCCAGACGAGAAGGTTCAACTGCTTCTCGCCGTACTGTCTGGACAGACCACGGTGTCGCAGGCAGCCGGGGAAGCCGATGTCACAGAACAGTCCATCGGCAACTGGCGGCGCCAGTTCATCGCCGCAGGACAGCGCGACCTGGAGGCCGGGCCGGGGGAAGTCGCCACGTGAGCAGCAACTCCTCTACGAGATCAACAGACTCAAGGCAGCGCTGGGCGAAGCATTCCTCCAGCTCAAGGCAGGACGCGCCGCATTCGACCCGCGGACGGTCCCTAGACAGACCTCGAGGCCTTACGGACTGCGCGGCGCTCAGCGTTTTGAGGTTCTGCCACATCATTTCGGTGTGTTCGGCCCCGGCGAGGCCGTGTCGCCGTCTCACCGCGTCCGACAGCTGGTCAACTGCCGCGCAATGGGGGTCTGGGTCGCCGCCGATCACCGGAACCCGGTCGGTGACCGCGCTGTTGCGGGGGTACGTACCCCCATAACTTGATCGATCCGATCTCCTGACACGGGCCAGGGGGCTCAGGCAGTGGGCCTTCCCTCCATGCCGCTGCCGCCGGCACCGAGCCGCTGCAGCGGCCGTGTGCCGCCGAGCCGCTGTCGAGGTGCGGCCCGTTGTCGTTGACCAGGCCGGGACGATGCCTGCACCACGGCGCTGGCGGTGAGGACGGCCCCGTCGGCACGGAAGCCTGCCTGGCCTGACGGGCGGAGCAGAGCTGCACAGGTCAGTTGGCGGAGATGTTGGCGGTGAGGGCGCGGACGGCTTCCCGGGTGCTGTCCGCGGCGAACCGGATTTCCCGTACCTCCTGCTGCGGCTTTCCGGGTTTGGGCGCGACAGGGTAGGGCTCGCGCAGAGTGACGCTCAGCGTGGTGGAGTCTCCGATGGGCATCGCGAGGACGCCGTCGTCGATCTGAACGGCCCTTCGGTATCCGCTGTGCCGGCTCGTACGGACGGATTCGACGAGGTCGAGAGGGATCACGATCTGCACGAAGTGGGCGAAGCGCAGCACCATCTTGCCGTCGCCGACGAGGTGCGGGCGAATGGACAGCGCCGCGATGAAGCCGAGTACCCAGAGAGTCCCGTAGATGGAGACCACCAGGAGGACGATGCGCACCACGGACCAGGGAACCAAGAACTCGACGGCGAGAATCTCCAGCGGCACCACAAAAACCATCACCCACATGATTGGCTTGATCTCCGAGCCATAGGTCAGGGCCTCGTGCCCTTCCGGTGCGTCCGGCTTACGGCGGATCCAGCGCCAAAGCGCGCGAAAAAGTCCGAATTCCATCCCCACCGCCTTGGCGACAGGGTCAGGCAGCACGGTGGACAGCGCCTGGTTGAGGGCCTCGTGTCCGTCGGCTCCCCGGCTCTTGGATGCCTTGTAGGCCCGCGTGGCCAGGGCGAATTCGGTGAGGACGATCCCGGCAAGGAGCAGCTCGAGCAGCAGTCCGACCACTACGGCCTCGCCTACGCTGAACACGCCGGTCCACACGAGGCAGACCTCGGCGAGGACAACAGTGGGCGCCGCCCATCGGGCCCCGGTCGCCATGATCCTCCGCAACGCCAACCGCCCTTCTTTCGCGGATATCGGCCGTACGGAAATTATCCCCGATCGCCCTGCGCGACTAAGCGTCGTGAATGCGCGAACTGGCTTTTTTCTTTCGCAGGTGCTTGCCATGGAAATGGCCTTCCGGGTGAGTCACACGAGCTGTTGCGGACCTGGAAGGCACCCGCGCCTGTATGACGGTCGTAGGGAGCTGTGTCCGCTTCGTCGTCGTAGCCGTCAGGAGCACCACATGGGGTCCCACCGACTGCTCCGTGGGCAGCTGTACTGGCATGACACCGCCGTTCAGGAGCGACATGGAGATGGACGGGCAGAGCCGGATCCCGACGCTCTCGGCTAGTCCGAGTGCGATGCACCGGCGAGCCAGGTCAAGTTCCCCGCGGGAGCCCTTGCGATCCGCGGAACCGGCGAGCCGCACCTGCTCACCACCTGCCGATGTGGTTCGTGTCCGCCACCGGGCGCACCACCGATGGAACCGCTGCCCGACACGCCTGGAAGAAAGATGGCGGGCCGCTGTCGATCGTGCCGCGTCCCGTTCGACGTCATGATGTGGGGCGCCTCGCCCCACGATGACCCGACAGGACCTGACGAGGAACGACGTGGATCAACTGCTGAGAGTCATGAACTTCAACGTCTCCAGTGACGGAATCGGTGCCGGAAAGGATCAGAGCCTGGACAGGCCGTTCGGCCTCGACCATCCCGAGAGGCTGTTCGCCTGGGCCGGCGCCACGGCGAGCTGGCCCATGCGCACGGATCCGGGCGGGAGCCGAGGCCTCGACGACTACTTCACGCGGGACTTCGCACGCGACATCGGTGCCGAGATCATGGGCCGCAACAAGTTCGGGCCCCAGCGCGGCCCCTGGCCGGACGATGAATGGCGCGGCTGGTGGGGCGAGGAGCCCCCGTTCCGCACGCCGGTGTTCGTCATGACGCACCACACGCGTCCGTCGTTCACACTGTCCGACACCACTTTCCACTTCGTCGACGGCGACCCTGCCACGGTCCTGGAACGGGCCCGGGAAGCGGCGCAGGGCAAGGACGTCCGACTCGGCGGCGGAGTCACCACCATCCGGCAGTTCCTTGATGCCGGTCTCGTCGACACCATGCATGTGGCGGTCTCGCCGGTGAAGCTCGGGTCCGGACTACGCCTGTGGGAGTCCCCCGATGAACTGCTCGACCGGTTCCACCTGGAGACCGTGCCCAGCTCGAGCGGCGTGACGCACCACCTGTTCTGGCGAAGGTGACACCGCGGCGAACTGCCGGGCACAGGCGGTCCGAAGGCCACGGGGGTGAAGGCCGGGGCCTCCCCGAACGCCCGCGACGGGTGCACAGCCATGGGCCGGACCAGCCAGAAGGGCGGCACCTTCAACTGGGGACACGGCCCGCGGCCAAGGCCGCGGCGGAGGCAGTGCGGCGCCTCGACGCGGTGGGCGCTCGAATTGGCTTGCATTGCAGGTCATCGGGGACCTGGCATGCCGACCCCGCAGGGGCCGGGGGTGTGACAGACACCCGCGAACGTCTCCGACGCGCAGTCGGGCAGTACGTCCACGACCCGGCCTGCTTCGACGTCGACGGGCACAGTGCCGTAAAGGCCGCGCCGATCTGGAAGCGCATTTCGCCGGTCCGGTCCGCGGATGAATCGGGCCGCCGACGGCCCGCAAATCTGTGCCGCCCCGGCCCCGCATCCGCCGGCGGCGGGGCGGTCGCAGCTTTGTTCAGGGTGCTCGTCAGCGACCGAAGCGACTCTGGGCCGAACCTGGATGACCGTCTCCTCACCGGGCGGCTCCGCCAGTACCGGTCTGGACGTCCTCGGCTTGCCCACCCGGCTGGATCCGGCTCGGCGCCCTGCTCGGACCATCGGCCAGGTTCCGAGGCGAAGGAGTGCAGTGCTCAGCGCCGTCTCGCGGAGCCCGGCGTCGTCGGGGCGCTGCTCGCGCACAGACTGGGGTGGCCGTGACATGCCATCCGCGCTTGCAGCCTCTGCGGCATGGGGCCCAACCGGTTACCGCACCCACCGGGGACACGGCCCTGACGGCAGACCATACGGCCGGTGGATCGTTCCTCATTGACATGGCGTGCATGAGGGACGAGCCCATCACAGAGACAACTGGTCCTGACTGGAAGCCGTTGATCACGGGACTGTCGGTCCGGTTGCGGCCAGGGTGGGCGCCAGGTCGAAGCAGGCGTCCGGCCTGGGGTGGACGCACACGTACCCGGGATTGCTGTCCCTGGCGCCGTCGGTCAGGGACAGGCGTGACGCGAGGGCCTCGGCGAGGATCACATGCGCCTCGGCGGTCGGATGGCAGTAGTCCACGAAGTCGGCCGGACCGAGCAGCTCGGCCAGGTCGACGACCTCGACGTTCGGCCGCGCGGCCATCGGTATGCCGCGGGCCCGTCGGCGACGGTGGGTTCGTCGATGGGCTGATGGCCGTTGTTGTCCGCCCCCTCGGCATCGTTGAGGTTGATAGCGACACGCTCGATGGTGATGTCGGGGCGGCTGCCTCCCTGGCCCGTGGAGATGACCAGCTCCGGCTCCACCCGCAGGATCTGCTTACGGAGTTCGGATATGGAGTCCCCGAATGCGCACGGCAGCAGGGCCGCCTCCAACTGCATGTTCTCCGGCGGGGATTCGGCTACGAGCCGGCATGCCTCCCAGGCGGAGTTCACAGAGTTTCGGCCGAAGGGTTCGACGCCGGTCAGCAGGACGCGTGAAACGGTGGCCTCCGAGGGTGAGGACAGCGAATTCGTCACACGCTGTCGGCCTGTGGAGCGGAACAGACAGGAGTGCACTTGCGGGAGCGGCCGGCCGGAACGTGAATCCGTCCGGATCCTTGTTTCAAGTCGTGTGCCGAAGTTGTCGCACGGAAGGAACGGCGAGCGGGCAGAGCGTGAGGGCGATCCACAGGAATCCGCCGATGAGTGCGACGCGGGGCGCCCCGAAAGCACTCGCCATGGGGGCGGCCGACAGCTGACCTGCCGGAACGCCGATGAAGGACCCCAGATTGTCGTACGACGAGATCCGGGACAGCATGTTCTGGGGAATGTTCTCCTGCAGCGTGGTCTCCCAGGCAATGCTGTAGAGACCGAAACTCAGCCCGGCCAGGAACGCGGCGGCCGCCAGCCAGTACGCGTTCGCGACGAGTCCCAGGGCGATCAGCGGGAGACCCACCAGACTCGCGCACAGCTGCGCCACGGGCAGGAGCCGCCTCAGGGTGATGCGGTACATCACCACCGCGATGAACAGGATGCCGATCGCCCTGACGCTGAGCACCATGCCCCAGGAGGTCTCGCCGATCCGCTCTTTCGCGATCAGCGGTCCCAGGACCGTCCAGATGCCCACCTGAATGTAGTTGGCGACGCCGAACGAGGCGACGATCGTCCAGACCCAGGTGCGGGACCGGAACTCCGTCCAGCCCTCGCGGAGTGCGACGAAGGTGCTGGCCTTCCGGGGCGGCGTCTTGCCGGTCATCTTGAGCCGGAACATGCAGACCGCGGCGACGAAGTACGTGGCGGCGTCGACGGAGATCGCCCAGCCGCCGTTCGTGGTCGCCACAAGGGTGGCCGCAGCGGTGGGGCCCAGTACCTTCGCCGCGTTCTTGGCCGATCCCAGCACTGAATTCGCGCGCTGGATCTGCGGCTTGGGCACGATGTCCGGGACGATGCCACGCAGCGCCGGGTTCGTGAAGGCCGCCAGAGTTCCGTTGAGGGCTTCCAGCAGAACCAGAGCACCGAGATGGTAGTTTCCGGAGATCAAGATGAAAGCGACAACAGCCTGTGTCAGACCGGCACCGAGATTCGACAGCAGAAGTACAAGTCGCCGCGAGAACCGGTCGCCGACTACCCCGCCCGCCAGCGTGAAAACGATGAGAGGAATGGTGTTGGCGGTGAGCACCGCCCCCATGTCGCCTGCGCTGTCGGACGCGTTGAGAACCGAGGGACAGTGCCACCGGGGTCATCGAGCTGCCGAGCAGCGAGACGAGTCGTCCGGCGAAGAACCACCGGAATGCCGGCAGACGAAAAGGGCTGGCGACATCCACCGCCTGCTCTGGATCGTCTGCTGCGGCCTCGGTTTTCAGACTCATTCCCACACCCTGCTTTGACACGTAAGGAACCCAGCGAATCGACGTCAGAGACTACAACATCAATGTCCGGTGCCTGCCGCGCAGTTGATGGTCCCGGCCACTCATGAGAAGTAGTTCCTCGCGTCCTGGCTTTTCTGGAAATTCGTGCGGCCGGGGCTGCGTGCACAGGCGTGTTCGAGTTGCCGCCCCTGGTTCCCCGGCGTGGACGGACCCGGCTGCTGCCGGGCCCGTCCACCGGCTCATTCTCAGTGGTCGTAGCTCATGGGGCACCTCCTCCCGGGTCGGTGGGCGAATTCATCACGGAGGCGCTCGGGGGTGCCGGCCAGCCTCAGCGGCGTACCGGCGTCGAGGAGCCCGATCACCAACTGCTTCACCGCCAGCTGGCCGAATATCGTTCCCAGGCAGGCGTGCGGCCCCCAGCCGAAGCCCAGATGCGGGTTGGGAGACCGGTCCAGAACCAGTTCGTCCGGGCGCGGAAACTGCTCCGGGTCCCGGTTGGCGGCCGCCATGAGGGTCAGCACCGTCTGGCCGGGCTCGATGACCGTGCCCCGGATCGTGGTCCGCCTGGTCGCCACGCGGCTGGTGCCCTGCGCTGGTCCGTCGAAGCGGATCAGTTCGTCCACACCGGTGTCGAGCAGGCGCTCGTCGTGCAACCGGGCCAGCGCTTCCGGGTGCTGCGAAGGGTGAGTGCCACATTGCCCGCAGTGGCGTACACGGTGCCGAAGCTCGCGTTGAACGTGACGCTGGTGGTGTTCCGGATGTAGTGCTCCGGGACCCGCGCCTTCGCCGCGTTCTTCCGGACGTCGTGCAGGGTCCCCGGCCGGCCGTTGTTCTCGAACCAGGAGTCGACCAACGCGTTGACCTGGGGACTGCATGGTCTGTTCGGAGCGGGTCCCGGTCCGATACCACCGCATCGGGCGCGCGGCGACCAGGCCGACGCGTCGCCCGACGCCGAGGTCCTTGGGAAACCCGTCGCGTTCCGTGCCGTGTCGTCACAGGGTCAGGTCGGCCACCCGTGTCAGCTCGGTGACGGTCACCTTCGGCCGCTGCCGGTGTGTTGCCAGGGCGGCGACGGGACCGCGGGTCAGCGGCAGGTCGGTGAGGTGGAGTGCGCCGTGGGGCCAGCCGGCCGGGGGAGCGTCGAGCCGGGCCACGGGGCCGTCCACCGACAGCGCGGTGAAGGGCACCCGCGGCAGACCGTGACCGGTGAGCTTGACCACCGCCTCCTTGCGCGCCCAGAGCCTGAGCAGCGCCCGTTCGTCCGGCTCCGGCGCGAAGGACAGCGCGCGGCGTTCCGGCTCGGAGGCCAGCAGCCGCATCAGCCCGGCGGGGTCAATGGCCCGGCTGCCCGATTCCGCGTCCACGCCGACGCGGGTGCCGGTCGACGCGGCCAGCACGATCACGCCCTGGGTGTGGGAGACGGAGTAGTCGAGTCCGGGTGCCGCCGGGAAGTGCGGCTTTCCATGGCCGCCGTGCGGGCAGTGGGCGCACGCTCGGCTGATCTCCACCTGGTCGCCGGGCACACCGAGGTACCGGGCGCCGAGCGTGCGCTGCAGGGCACGGGAGACGGAGAACGTCCACCGGTCCTCTTTTGCCGCCAGTCCCTCCGCCCGTGACCGCTCCTGCGGCGAGAGCCACGCCTGGGCGTCCGCAGCGGTGACGCCGGCGTCTTCCCTCACCACCCATACGCGTACGACCGCGCCCGCGCCCTCGGGCCGTCGGCGCGTCTGTCGCCGCTGCGCCGCGGGCTGGACGCTCAAAGAGCCGGTTTCCCTTCGGTGAACAGCCAGGTGTGGAAGAGACCGTCCAGCCGCTGCCCGCTGACGTGTTCGGCGAGGCGGACGAAGTCGGCGGTGTCCGCGTTGCCGTACCGGTGGAGCTTCACCCAGGCGGGCAGCAGGGTGAAGAACGCTGTGTCGCCGATGCGTTCGCGGAGCATCTGGAGTGTCATCGCGCCGCGCTGGTAGACCGGGGGCGTGAACATGGTGTCGCGCCGGGGGTCGGCGACCTTCGTCCGCCAGAACGGCGAGTCGGCGGGCTGGGCGTTGTACGCCGCGAGGAAGGAGTCGTGGGCGGAGCGGGTGCCCTGGTGCTCGGCCCACAGCCACTGGGCGTAGGTGGCGAAGCCCTCGTTGAGCCAGATGTCCTTCCACCGCGCCACGCTCACCGAGTCGCCGAACCACTGGTGGGCCAGTTCGTGCACGATGGTCGTCTCGTTGCGCACCGCCGAATAGAGCGGCTTGGTCTGCACCTCCAGCGAGAACCCGGCCTCGGGCATGTCGTCCACGATCGCGCCGGTCTCCTCGAAGGGGTACGGCCCGAAGACCTTCGACCAGTAGTCGGTGGCGGCGGCGGTGACGGCGTACACGTCCACGCCGTTGCTGTTCTTCAGCACCGGGTCGATGGCGACGTAGACCGGGATGCCGCCCGGGGTGCGGCCGGTGCGCACGTCGAACTTCCCGATGGTGGCGGTGGCGAGGTAGGTCGCCATCGGCCGCGACTCGCGCCAGCGGGTGTACGTCGAGCCGCCCTTGTCGTACGTCGAGACCAGCCGGCCGTTGGAGACGGCGGTCAATCCCTTCGGCGCCCTGATCCGGATGTCGTAGGTGGCCTTGTCGGAGGGGTGGTCGCTGGACGGGAACCAGGTGGAGGCCGCGTTGGGTTCACCGGCGACGAAGACGCCGTCGGGGGTCTTCATCCAGCCGTAGTCGGAGCCGACGATCGGGCCGGACAGGGGGTGCGGGGCGCCGCCGTAGGCGACGGAGACGGTGAAGCGCCGGCCCTTCGGCAGCGGGCTGCGCGGCGTGACGCGCAGTTCGTCGCCGTCACGCACCCAGGGCGCGGGGCTGCCGTTGACCGTGACCCCTTCGACCTTCAGTTGCTGCAGGTCCAGGTCGAAGGAGGAGAGGTTCTGCGTCGCGCGGGCGGTGAGGGTCGTACGCCCGTCGAGGCGGCCGGACGAGGGGGTGTACCCGAGGTCGAGGTCGTAGTGCAGGGCGTCGAAGCCGCCGTTGCCGAGGTTCGGGAAGTAGGGGTCGCCGACGCCGGATGCGCCAGGGGCGGGCGGCGATACGGCGGCGAGGGCGAAGAAGGACGTCAGAGCGGTGGCGACGGCCGTCAGGCGTACGGTGGACAGTGGTTTCACGAGTCGTCCTCGCTGGTGGGCAGGGGCCGCAGCGGGTCAGCGGTCGCTGTGGCCAGCAGGGTGTGGAAACGGCCGGCGATGCGCTGGGCGGTCGCCGGGGTGAAGAGGTCGGTGCTGTACTCGAGGCGGCCCGTCATACGGCCGCCGGTGCGGGTGATGCTCAGGAAGAGGTCGAGTTTGGCCGTCGCGGTGTCGCCGAGTTCGGTGGTGACGGTGCAGCCGGGCAGCGTGAAGGGGGCCGGGTCGCCCTCGTGGTAGCCCAGCATGAGTTGGAACACCGGGTTGAACGCGGGGTCGCGGACCGGATTCAGTTCCTCGACCAGTACCTCGAACGGCAGCGCCCGGTGAGCGACGGCCGCCCGGCTCTCGTCGCGGGCGAGGAGTACCAGCTCCCGGAAGGTGGACGCCCGGGACGTGCGCAGGCGGTGGACGACCGTGTTCACGAACATGCCGACCATCCCGAAGTGCTCCTCCCGCTCCCGGCAGCTCACCGGGGCGCCGACGACGGCTTCGTCACCGCCGCCCTCGGCCCGGATCAGGGCCGCGAAGGCCGCGAGCAGCACGGGGAACGGGCCGGCGCGGCAGGATCTGGCCAGCAGCGCGACCCGGTCGGCCACGGGTGGGTCGACGGTGAAGCGGACGTGGCCGCCTGCGAGGCTCCGCACCGGCGGGCGGCGCCGGTCGGCGGGGAGCGTCGCCGGGACGGGAAGGCCGGCCAGGTGCTCCAGCCAGTACGCGCGCGCGGTGCGCAGGCCGGGGTCCGTCAGGCGGGCGGCCTGGTCCTCGGCGTAGTCGGCGTACTGCTCCGGCAGGGGCGGCAGTCGCGGACCGGTCCCTGCGAGAAGAGCGGTGTAGCAGAGGGACAGTTCGCGGTTGACGAGGTCAAGGGACCAGCCGTCACAGGCGATGTGATGGAGGGTCAGGCACAGGAGGTGGCTGCGGGGGCCCAGTCGCAGGAGCAGGGGGCGGATCACGGATCCCGTGCTCAGGTCGAACGGTCGGCGTGCCTCGGCGGCCGCCCGCCGCTCCGCCTCCGCCTCCGGGTCGTCGCAGGCCGACACGTCCACCCGCGGAATGCGCATCCGCTGCGCGGGGCGGGTGAACTGGCGGAGTGCGCCCGATCGCATCCGGTAGCCGGTGCGCAGGATCTCGTGCCGTCCCACCACTTCGGTCAGGGACCGTTCCAGTACCTCGACGTCCAGCTCGCCGTCGATTCGGTGGACGAGCGGGACGGCGTACGCGGCCGATCCGGCGTGGAGCCGGTCGAGGATCCACAGCCGTTTCTGCGCGCAGGAGACCGCGCGGTCCGCCGGCGCCCGGCAGGCCGGCTCAGTGGGCACGGGACACCTCGGCGGCCAGCCGGGCGACCGTGGGGTCGTAGAGGAAGTCGCCGAGTGCCACCTGGGCGGCGAAGCGGTCGTTGACCCGGGACACCAGCCGCATGGCCAGCAGCGAGTGCCCGCCCAGGGCGAAGAAGTCGTCGGTGACGCCGACGAAGGACAGGCCCAGCAGTTCGGCCGTGAGCCCGGCGAGTTCCCGCTCCAGGTCGGTGCGCGGCGCCACGGCGTTCTCGTCGGCGCCGTCCGCGCCGTCGGTCTCGGCGGCCGGCGGCAGCGCCGCTCGGTCGATTTTCCCCGTCGGCGTCAGCGGCAGGGCGGAGTGGACCACGAACGCGGACGGGATCATCCATTCCGGCAGTCGCCCGGCGAGGAACTCGCGCAGCCCGGACGGCCGGGCGCCGGGCGCCGCGGGGACCACATGAGCCACCAGCCTGCGGTCGCCCGCCGGTTCCTCCACCACCACGGCCACCTGCCTGAGGCCGGGGTGCCGGCCCAGAGCCGCCTCGACCTCGCCCGGCTCCACCCGGTAGCCGCGGATCTTGACCTGGTCGTCGAGGCGGCCGAGGAACTCCAGCGCTCCGTCCGCCCGGCAGCGCACCAGGTCCCCGGTGCGGTACATGCGTGCTCCGGGCTCTTCCGTGAACGGATCGGGCAGGAAACGCTCCCGGCTCGCTGCGGGCTGCCCGGCGTATCCGCGGGCGACGCCGGGGCCGCCGATGAACAGCTCGCCCGGTGTGCCGTCCGCGACGGGCCGCAGTTCGGCGTCGAGGACGTAGACGCTGGTGTTGGCGATGGGCCGGCCGATCGGCACCGACGCGGCGTCGGTCGGGACCGACTCGATCGGCCCGCAGACCGCGAAGGTGGTGGCCTCGGTCGGGCCGTAACCGTTCAGGATGCGCGCCGGGCGCAGCCGCGGGGGGCTCGTGACCAGGCGGCGTGCCGTGGTGACGTCGACGACGTCGCCGCCGACCAGCAGGTTGCGCAGCCCGGCGAAGCTGTCCGGGCGGTCCGCCATCACCTCGGAGAAGAGCGCGGAGGTGAGGAACATGGTGGTGATGCGGTGGGCGGCCAGGGCCGGCCCGAGCGCGCCGGGCGTCAGCAGGGTCTCGGTCGGGATCACGCAGAGTGTGCCGCCGTGCAGCAGCGCGCCCCAGACCTCGAAGGTGAACGCGTCGAACGACGGGTCGGCGACCTGGGCGATCCGCTCGTCGGGGCCGAACCGGACGTAGTCGGCGCCGCACACCAGCCGCAGCACCGAGCGGTGCTCGATCATCACCCCCTTGGGCCGGCCGGTGGAACCCGAGGTGAACAGTACGTACGCCAGCGAGCGGGGGTCGGCGGGCGGCGGCGGGGCGGTCGCCGGGAAGGCCGCCGCGGCGCGCAGTTCCTCGCCGCCCACCGTCACCGTGGCCTCGGCGTCGGCCAGCATCTGCTGCCGCCGCTCGGCGGGATGGCCGGGGCCCGCCGGCACGTAGGCGCCGCCGGCCTTGAGCACCGCCAGGAGGGCGGTCACCAGTTCGTGGCCCCGGTCCAGCAGCACGCCGACCCGGGTCTCGGGTCGTACGCCGCGGGTGCGCAGCAGGTGCGCCAGGCGGTTGGCGCGCTCGTCCAGTTCCGCGTAGGTCACGCGGTCGTCTCCGTCGACGACCGCGACGGCGTGCGGGCGGGCGCGGACCTGCTCGGCGAAGAGGCGGGGGATCGTCGCGTCCGCCGGGTAGGGGGTGCGGGGGCCGTGCAGGATGCTCACGTCGCTTCCTCCTGTTCTCGGTGCGCCCGCCGCGCCTGTTCCGCCTGGGCGCGGGCGGCGTCGGTCAGGCGCCCGTCGTAGCGGATCCGGCCGCCGGGGCCGGCGTACCGGGGTGTGCGGCCGCGGGTGCGGCGGATCATCGTGATGCTGTTCTGCCGGAGTTTGTGCGGTTCGAGGAGGTTGAGGATCTCGAGCTCGCCCGGCCGGGACCGCTGCAGGCCGGCCAGGTAGCGCAGGATCGCCTCGCCCTCCGGGTACGTCATGAGGTAGTGCAGGACCGCCACGCCTCCGTCGGGGTTGAGGCGGTCCAGGAAGTGGTCGAGGAAGTACAGGCAGTCCCAGGCGTCCACCCAGGCCAGGTCGATGGGGTGGAAGTCGGGCGGCAGCGCGGTGTCGCAGGCGCGCAGCGGGGCGTCGACGACGGTGACCAGGTGTGCCAGCCCGAGGTCTTCCAGGACGCGTGCGACCCGTGGGGCGGAGGACTGCGGAAGGGAACCGTCGTCCACCGCGACCAGGACCGGCCGGTACGGCTCCAGGTAGCTCGCCGGCGCCGCGAGCGGGGGCTCGGCGCGCAGCCAGGCGTCGTCCAGCGGGAGGCCGCCGCCGAGGTACGGCCGGGTCTTGGCGGCGAGCGCCGCCGCCTCCTCACGCACGCGGCGGCTCACCCGGTCCAGGGACGCCGCCAGGAACGGCGTGGTGTAGCCCATGCCGACCTCCAGGACCCGCTGGGGCCGGGTGAGTTCGACCAGGTTCGCCAGGAGCGGGGCGACCGCCTCGGTGCCCATGCCCGCCACCCGCAGGGCGGCGACCGCCGTGTCGAAGTCAGCGCTCACCGCGGGCTCCCCGGTCGCACAGGCCGGCCAGGCGTTCCAGACCGGTCAGCACGGTGTCGGCGGGCAGGCCGAAGTCGATCAGGCACGCCACCTCGTCGACTCCGATGCGGCGCAGACGCTCAAGGACTCGGGCCGCCTTGGCCGGGGTGCCGAGCAGCCCGCCGTGGTCGAAGTAGCGGTCGAAGGAGCGCCGGACCAGGAAGTCCACGTCGGCCGGGCGCAGTCGCGCCGGGTCGATGCGGCGTCTGCCGTCCAGCCGGGAGCCGAGCAGCAGGCCGAGGGAGTCGCGCAGGTAGCGGCAGAGCGGCTCCCTGACCAGCTCGCGCACCTCTTCCTCGTCGTCGCCCAGAAACGTGTGCACCATCAGGGCCACGTGGCCGTCGCCGCCGCTCGTGGCGCGGTACTCGGCGATGTTGCGGGCGAGGGCGTCGAGGTCCTGGCCGAGCAGGTGCGTGAGGATGCCCGCGCCCATGGCGCCGGCCCGGCGGAAGGTCTCGGTGTGGCCGGCGCTGGTGATCCAGACGGGGAGTTCGGGCTGTACCGGCTGGGGATGGACGCGGACGGACCGCCGGGCGCCGGTGCCGTCGCGGACGGTGATGCTCTCGCCCCGCCACAGGCGGCGCACCTGCTGCGCGTGCTCCAGCACGAGGGCCCGCCGGTCGGCGTAGGCCTCGGGGCGCAGGGCGAAGTCCGCGGCGTGCCAGCCGGAGGCGAACGAGACGCCCACCCGGCCGTCGGAGAGGTTGTCCACCACGGACCACTCCTCGGCGATCCGCAGCGGGTGGTGGAGCGGTGCGACGACGCTGCCGGCGCGGATCGCCACGCGCTCGGTGGCGACCGCGACGGCGGCGCCGGTCACCGACGGATTGGGGTACAGGCCGCCGAAGGGGTGGAAGTGCCGCTCGGGGGTCCATACCGCGGTGAAGCCGTGGGCGTCGGCGAAGCGGGCGCCGTCGAGCAGGAGCCCGTAGCGGTCGCTCTTGGTCTCGTCGCTGTCGGCGGCGAAGTAGAAGAGGCTCAGGTCGACCTGCGGGGCCCGGGCGGGGGCGCCAGGCGCCGGGGATGCGCCGGCGCCGGTGGCGGGCGGCGCGGCGGCGCCGGCCGTGTGCCGGGCGGCCGGGTCACGTGTGGACGGCATGGGCGGGTTCCTCCGGTGCGTCGGATTCGGGCTGCGTGGCGTGGGCGGCTTGTTCGCGCAGGGCGGCCCGGTCGGTCTTGCCGTTGGCGGTGCGGGGCAGGGCGTGCAGGTGCAGGAAGCTGCGGGGGACGAGGTGGACGGGCAGCGTTGCGCGCAGTGCGCGCAGCAGTGCGCGCCGGGGCTGGGGGCGCCCGGTGTAGCCGGCGGCCAGCTCGGTCACGCCGTCCCGGGTGACGGGCACCACGACGGCCTCGTGTATGCCGGGCAGCCGCCGCAGCGCGGCCTCCACCTCGCCGGTCTCGACCCGGAAGCCGCGGATCTTCACCTGGTCGTCGAGGCGGCCCAGGTGGACCAGTCGGCCGTCCTGCACGCTCACCCGGTCGCCGGTGCGGTAGTAGTGCCAGGGCTCCACCCGACCGGGCCGGTGGAGGCCGACGAAGCGGCCGGTGTCGTCCCGCGGGTCCAGGTAGCCGTCGAAGCGTTGCGGGCCGCGCACGCACAATTCGCCCGTCGCCGCGTCGACGAGGTGTTCCAGGCCCGGGTAGAGGCGGCCGATGGGGACGGTGCCGTTGGTGGTGCGCGGCCAGTGCCGCGGATCCTGCGGCAGCTGGAACTCGGCGCAGGCGACGGTGAGTTCGGTGGGCCCGTAGAGGTTGTGCAGAGTGGCGTGGGGTGCGCCGGCCCGCCAGGTGGCCGCCTGTTCGCAGGTGAGCGGTTCGCCGCAGAACAGGCTGTGCCGCAGCGTGGTGATCCTGCGCCGGGCGGGCAGCAGGCCGAGCCCGGCGCTGACGGACACCGCCGAGGGCACCGCGAACCAGTGGGTGAGCCGGCGGCGGGTGGCGTACTCGACCGGGTCGAACAGCTCGTTGCGGTCGGGTACGACCAGGGTCGCCCCGCCGCCCCAGGTGACGAAGAGATCGAACACGGACAGGTCGAAGGTCAGGTCGAAGGTGTGCGACATCCGGCAGCCCGGCCGGACCCGGTAGCGGGCGATGTTGTGCCGCAGGAAGGGCAGCACGTTGCGGTGCCGGATCGGTATGCCCTTGGGCGTGCCCGTCGTGCCCGAGGTGAACAGCACGTACGCCGGCCGCTCCGGCGCGGGTCGGGACGGCGGCAGGGACGCGCGGGGCGCGGCGGACGGGTGCAGCACCTGCTCGTCCGTCAGGTGCAGCACCGTCAGCCCGTCCGCCCAGGGCGATCCGCCGTCCTGTCCCGGCGCGGAGTCGGTCAGCAGGACGTCGACGCCGGCCAGTTCGCGGATGCGGCGGTTGCGTTCGGCCGGGTACCCGGGGTGGAACGGAACCACCGTCGCGCCGAGCCGGAGGGCGCCCAGGTAGCCGGCGTACGCGACCGCGCTGCGCGTGGCCAGCAGGCCGACCCGTGTCACATGGTCGCCGCCGGCGTCCCGCAGCCGGGCCGCGACGGTTTCGGCGGCCTCCCGCAGCTGGCGGTAGGACAGGCTGCAGCCCGGCAGTTCGACGGCGGGCGCCTCCGGGTGGCGGTCGGCCGTGGCGGCGAACACCTGGTACAGGCCGGCGTTCACCGGTCGCCCGCCAGCAGCCGGGCCTGGGCGCGCACCGTGGGATGCCGGAACAGGTCGGTGGCCAGCAGCCCGCCGCCGCCGGGCAGTTCGCTGAGGTGCTCCCACAACAGCAACAGCAGCAGCGAGTTGCCCCCGGCGTCGAAGAATCCGGTGTCGAGCGGTACGGCGTCGGGGTCCACGCCGAGTGTCTCGGCCCAGGCGCCGCGGACGGCGCCGAGCAGGCCGTCCGGGGCGTCCTGAACGCCCGCTTCAGGGATCGCGTGCCAGGTCACCTCTGGGTTCCTTTCGCCTCTGTCTGCGCCTGTCCGGTCACTTCGCGGCCTCCAGCGGGGTCGTCGCGGACAGCGGGATCCGCGGGTCGGCGGTCACCGTGTCGAGGAGCTGCGCGTAGTGCGCGGCGGCCCGCGCGATCGTGGTGGCGTCGAACAGATCGCGGTCGTACTCCCAGATCAGCTCGATGCCCCGGTGTTCCGCCCGGGCGTGCGGAGCGCCGCTCTGCTCCGCGTGCGGGATGGCGATGACGTTCAGGTCGGCCTTGGCGCTGCCGTTGGTCAGCCCGGGGGTCACGACGGCGGTCAGGCCCGGCATGCGGACCGGGCGCAGGGGCGCGTCGTGGAAGGAGAACAGCACCTCGCTCAGCGGCTGCCGGCCCGGCGTCCGCGGGGGCCGCAGCGCGGCGACGACCCGGTCGAACGGCAGGTCCTGGTGGGCCAGCGCGCCGAGCGTGGTGTCGCGGACCCGGCCGAGCAGGTCGCCGAAGGAGGGGTCGCCGCCCACATCGGCCCGCAGGGCCACGGTGTTGACGACCATGCCGAGCATGCGGTGGGTCTCCGGGCGGCCGCGGGCGGCCATGCCCGACGCGACGCAGAAGTCGTCCTGCCCCGACCAGGCGTGCAGCAGCACTTCGAAGGCGGCGAGCAGCACCGTGAACAGGGACACCCGGTGTCCCCTGGCCAGGGCGCGTGCCCGGTCGGCGAGGGAAGCCGGCAGAGCAAACCGCGGTGCGTCGCCGAGGAAGCGCCGCCGCGGGGTGCGGGGGCGGTCGGTGCGCAGGTTCAGGTACGGGGGGACGCCGGCGAGCCGGTTCGTCCAGTAGGCGAGTTGCCGTTCGGCTTCGGGTCCGTGCAGCCAGGCCCGCTGCCAGCTGGTGAAGTCGGCGAACTGCGGTGGCGCGGCGGGCAGCGGTGACGGGGCGCCGGTGGCGTGGGCCGCGTACAGGGCGCACAGTTCCTCGACGAAGACGTTGAAGGACCAGCCGTCGTGGATCAGGTGGTGTTCCAGGTGGAGCAGCACATGCCGGTCGTCCGCGAGCCGCAGCAGCCGCCAGCGCACCAGGGGCAGCCGGTCGACCGGCAGGTCGGTGTCGATTTCCGCGGCGATCGCCGCCCGTGCCGCCGCCTCGGGGTCGGCCGCGCCCCGCAGGTCGTCGACGGGCAGCTCCACGGGGTACGGCGGGTGGACCCGCCCGTAGGGGCCGGCGGGGCCGTCGGCGAAGGTCGTCCGGTAGATCTCGTGCCGGCTGACGGTGTCGTTCAGGGCGCGGGCGAGGGCTGCGGCGTCGAGGTGTCCCGCGAGGTCGATGCGCGCCTGGAACTGGTAGGCGCGGATGCCCGGTCGGAGCCGCTGCACGAACCACAGCCGTTCCTGCGAGCACGACAGGGGGGCTTGCCGGTCGGTCATGTCCGAAACTCCATTCCTGCTCATGACAGGTGGCGCGGGCGCTGATTACTGTGGGGCTCCGTGCCGACGAAAGGTGTGTGACCTGCGTGCCTGCCGAGCGGGGGACCGACGACCGGGAGGAGCCGGCGCCTCGTGGGCGCCTTGGCCGGGTGTCCGACTTCCAGCGGTTGTGGGCCGCGCAGTCGGTCAGCGAGACGGGCACCCAGATGGGCCAGCTCGCCGTTCCGCTGCTCGCCATGGGGGCGCTGCACGCGTCCGCCACCGAACTCGGCTTCCTCAGCGGCGCCCGCATGCTGCCGTTCCTGGTGCTGGCGCTGCCCGCGGGCGCGCTGCTCGACCGGATCCGCCGACTGCCCGTGATGGTCCTGTCGGACGTGTGCCGGGCGCTGCTGGTGGTGAGCGTGCCCCTGGCGTACGCCCTGGACCTGCTCACGTTCGCGCAGCTGTATCTCGTGGTGCTGCTCGTCGGCGTGTTCACCGTGGCGTTCGACGTCGCCTACCAGAGCTATCTGCCCACGCTGGTCGGGCGCGAGGACCTCGCCGGCGCCAACGCCCGGCTGACGGCCAGCGCTTCGGCGGCCGAGCTGGCCGGGCCGGCCGCGGCCGGTGTGCTGACCGGGGCGCTGGGGGCGGCGGCGACCGTGCTCGTGGACGGCGTCAGCTTCCTGGCGTCCGGCCTGCTGTGCCGCGCGATCCGGCACCGGGAGCCCGTGCCGGAGCGCGCCGCCGGGGCGCCGGGGTCGCTGCGCGGGGAGGTCGGCGAAGGGCTCGGCTTCGTGCTGCGCCGGCGCGAACTGCGGGCGGTGGCGGGGTCGGCCGCCTTCCTCAACCTCGGTTCGTCGATGCTGACAGTGCTGCTGACCCTGTACATGGTGCGCGAGCTGCACTACTCCTCCACCTCGGTCGGTGTGGTCCTCTCGCTGGGCGGCGCGGGTCTGGTCGCCGGTGCGCTGGCCGCGCGCCGCGTCATCGACCGGCTGGGCTACGGGCGTTCCATCACGGCCGGCGCCGTGCTGTGCGTGGCCGGCCTGGTGGTGACGCCATTGGCGTCGCCGGGACTGTCGTGGCCGTTCCTGGCCGGCGGTCAGCTGCTGTTCGGCTTCGGCGTTCCGCTGTTCAACATCGCCCAGGTGACGCTGCGTCAGGCGCTCACTCCCGACCGGCTGCGGGGCCGGATGAACGCGTCCATGCGGTTCGTCATCTGGAGTGTGATCGCGGTCGGCGGCCCGGTCGCTGGTCTGCTCGCCCAGGCCGCGGGGACGCGCGGCGCCATGGTCGTCGCGGCGGCGGCCGGCGCGCTCGCCTGGCTGCCGTTGCTGGTCTCTCCCGTCCCGGCGCTGCGTGAGCTGCCCCGGGTGCCCGAGCCGGCCTGACCCGCTCACTCCACTGCCACCTGCCCCCAGTCGATGTCCGTGCCGGCCGTCCACAGCTGGCCCAGCGCGGTGAGCAGCAGTTCCGCCTCGGGGCGGCTCTCGAAGACACCCGGCAGGGTCTGGACGACGCGCGCCGGCGCGTCGGCGGGCCGGTCCGGGTGCTGCAGGGCGAGCCGGGACAGAGCCTGTCCGGGGCCCAGTTCCACCAGCAGCGGGCGGGGCAGCCGCCAGGCCAGGGTCAGCTGGTCGGCGAACCGGATCGTCCGGCTCAGCTGCGCCGCCCAGTAGCCGGGACTGGTCGCCTCCTCGGCGCGCAGCCAGTTCCCGGTCACGCTGGACAGCAGGGGCAGTGCGGGCGGGCGGAGCGGGAGCGTGCCGAGCAGCCTCTCCAGCGGCTTCGCGAGCGGTCGTGCCTGCGCCGAGTGGAAGGCGTGCGTCGTGGCCAGGCGCCGGCAGGCGACGCCTTGGGCGGTCAGTTCCCGGGCGGCCTGCTCGATCGGCCCGGCAGGACCCGACAGCACCGTCTGCGCGGGCCCGTTGAGCGCGGCGACCGACACCGTGCCGTCGAGGTACGCGGTCAGTTGCCCGGGCCCGGCCATGACGGCGAGCATCGCTCCCGGCGGCAGCTCGGCCATCAGCCGGGCCCGCCGGACGACCAGGCGCAGCGCGTCCTGCAGGGTCAGCACTCCGGCGACGCACGCCGCGGCGGGCTCGCCGATGCTGTAGCCGGCCAGCGCCGCCGGTGCCGCGCCGAGCTCCGTCAGGGCGCGGGCCAGCGCGTACTGCACGGAGAACACGAGCGGTTGGGCGACGACCGTGCGGTGGATCTCCTGCGCCGTGGCGCGGTGGTCGTAGAGCCTGGCGAGGGCGTCGCCGCCGCGGAGGTCCGCGGTGGCGCCGGTGTCCGGGGGGAACAGCACCGGTCGGGGATCCAGGCCGTGCTCGGCGTCCAGCACCGCGAAGCAGCGGTCGAGTTCCCGCCGGAAGGCCGGAACGCAGCGGTACAGGCCTGCCCCGAGGCCGGGGTACTGGTCGCCGACGCCGCAGAACAGGAACACCCGGGAGGGGCGGTCGGGGGCAGGGCCTCCGGTGAACACCCGGCGCGGGTCGCGCCTGCGCAGCCGGCGGGCCGCGTCGGCCGGGGAGCTGGCGGCGACCGCGCGGCACAGCGGCCGCCGCACCGACCGCGTCGCGTCCGGGATCGCCGGCAGGCGGGCGAAGGCGGTGTCGTCCAGGCCGTCCAGCCGGGCGGCCAGGTCGTCGGTGGCCTGTTCCAGCGCCTCGGGCGTCGGCGCGGTCAGGGTGAGCAGACGCGCCGGCCCGCTCATGACGCCACCGCCGCGCGCACGTCCTCGGGCCAGCCGGCCGGATCCAGACCGTGCCGGCACAGGAAGGCGTAGGCGAGCCGTTCCAGGCCGAAGCCGGCGCAGCCGGTGAACACGGGCTCGTCGGCGTCGTCGGTGATCCCGAACCCCTTCGCGAAGTGCTGCTCGTGGTAGTTGAACGAGCCCACCGCGACGTCCTGCCCGTCCGCTTCGCCCCATGGCAGCCGCAGCTCGTACTTCAGCTTCAGCAGCCGCTGGGACCAGGACCGCTGGGCCGCGTCCTCGCCGAGGAAGAAGGGGTCGCCTGCGACCTCGCACCGGCCGCCCAGGCCGAGGGACTCCACCAGTGCGTAGGTGCGTTCCATCAGCCTGCTGCGACAATCGAGGACGAAGTCCGCCGGGCCCAGGAACACGGCCTCGCGAATGGTGAAGTCCCACAGCCGCTCCAGGGAACGGCGGTAGCGGGACTCGTGCCGGAACGACTTGCCGCGCGAGGTCACCACCAGTGACGGCGCGGGCAGCGGCCCGTCGGCGTACTGGTGGTAGGTGTGGAAGCACATCGTCGGCGGAAGACAGTGGTCGAAGGCGCCGCCGTGGGCGCGCAGCCCCTGCGTCAGGGCGCCCACACCGCCGCCGCAGTGGCCCATGGTCTGCAGGAAGCCGCGGTAGCTGTCGACGTCGGCGTGCAGCCGGGAGACGAACATCAGCAGGTGCGGGAAGGACTCGACGTAGCCGGTGCGGAGCAGGGCGTGGGCGGGCAGCAGCGTGGGATAGCGGAACTCGCGGGCACCGAACTCCGTGGCGAGCACGGCCCGCAGCCGGGCGTCGAGATGGTCCATGAGGGAGAGGACCGGCTCGCCGACGGCGAGCTGCCCGGCTCCGGACTCGGCCACGACGCCCTGTGCCACGAGTGCGCCGAACACGTCCCGCACCGGCCCCGCCGCGGCGGACTGCCACACCACCTCCGGTTCGGTCCGGCGCAGGCCCAGCACGTCGCCGGCCAGCAGGCCGAGTTTGCGGGCGAGCTCGGCCGGCGCGGCGGCGCACGGCGCCAGGGCCACGTCCACGGCGGTGACCTCGTCTCGCGTCCGCACCAGGGAGAAGCCGGTGATCGCCTCGGAGACGAAGTAGATCCGCCGGGCCAGGTCGTCGGCGAGGTGCAGGGGCACCGGCACGGCCAACGGGATCCTCATCACATCCCACCTCCCGACAACGCGCCCCGTACGCCGGTCAGTTCGGCGAGGATGCCGCGCTGGACGGCGTTGGTTCCCGCGTAGACGGGTCCGCCGAGGGCGTCGCGCAGCTCGCGCTCGATGCCGTCGTCGGCCAGGTAGCCGCGCGCCCCGTGCACCTCGGCCGCTTCCATGGCCGTCTGCACCAGCCCCTCGCTGATGACGATCTTCGCCATCGTGGCCTCCGGGAGCGCCAGCCGGCCCTCCCGCTTCAGCCACCCCACCCGGTAGAGCAGCATCCGGGACAGTTCCAGCCGGATCCTCATGTCCGCGATCCGGTGGGAGACCGCCTGGTAGGCGCCGATGCTGCGGCCGAACTGCCGGCGGGAGTTGGCGTGCCGCACGGAGGTCTCCAGCAGCCGCTCCATGGCGCCGACGTGGGCGGCGAACATGAAGGACCGCTCCCACTCGATGGCCGAGGTGAAGACCTGGTATCCGCCGCCCTCGCGGCCCAGCAGATGCGAGGCGGGCACCGGGGTGCCGTCGAACTCGACGCCCCCCATCGGGGTGCTGCGCAGCCCCATCTTCGATTGCTCGCGCGTCTTCACGACTCCGGGCATGTCGCTGGTGACCAGGAACGCCGACAGCTGGTCCTGCGCCCGGGCGCCGCCGTCGCCGGTGCGCGCGAGGGTGACGAAGACGTCGGCGACCGGGCCGTTGCTGACGAAGCACTTGCCGCCGTGGAGCCGGTAGCCGTCGCCCTCGCGCCGGGCGGTCGTGGTCATGCTCAGGATGTCCGAGCCGGCCTCGGGTTCGGACAGCGCGTGGGCACCGATGAGGGCGCCGGAGGCCAGCTGCGGCAGGAAGCGGCGCTTCTGCTCCGGCGTGCCGTGCAGCAGCAGGTGGATCACGCAGGCCCACAGATGGTTGTTGACCGCGAACACCAGCCCGTTGTCGCGGCATCCGTAGCCGAGCGCCTCCAGGGCGACGATGGTGGTCAGCGGGTCCAGGCCGCTTCCGCCGTACTCCTCGGGCACCGGCCAGCCCAGCACCCCGAAGTCGGCGCACCGCCGCCAGTCGGCCCAGGGGAAACTGCCCTCCCGGTCGCGGGCGTCGGCGTCGCGGCCGAGTTCCTCGCGGGCGAACGCGACGATTTCCTTGCGCAGCCGCCGCTGCTCCTCGGTCAGTTCGAAGTCCATACGGCGCCCCCCGCCGGTGTCCGCCGTCCGGCCACGAACGCCGCGACGGCGTCGACCGAGGAGAAGTTGGCGAAGTCCAGATCCGCGCCGTCCACGCGGATGCCGAAGGTCCGCTCCACCCACAGCACCATCTGCACGGCGAAGAGCGAGTTGACGTACCCGCCGGCCAGCAGGTCCTCGTCGTCGTCCACGAGCACGCCGTGCGTGTGCTCGGCGATGAAGTCGCGTATCAGGCGCTTGTCGTCCTCGGCCTTGTCGTCAGCCATGATGTGCCCCTCCGGATGCGGATGCGGATCGGGATGGAGTTGCGGACGCGGATGCGTACGAATGGAAGCCTCGGCCCGTCTTCCTGCCGAGCAGCCCGGCCTCGACGAGGCGCCGCAGCAGCGGGCAGGGCCGGAACTTGGGGTCGTTGAACTCCTCGTGGAGGACCTGGAGCGACAGCAGCACGGTGTCCAGGCCGATGAGGTCGGCCGTCTCCAGCGGCCCCATCGCGTGCCCGAGGCACTCCCGGAACAGCCGGTCGACCTCGTCGGCCCCGGCCACCTGCTCGTGGACCAGGAACATGGCCTCGTTGACGGTGAGCATGGCCACCCGGTTCGTCACGAAGCCCGGGGAATCGGCTACGACGATCTGCCTGCGGCCCACCCCCTCCAGCAGCGCCCGCGTGCGTGCCACGGTGTCGTCGCTGGTGTGGTGGCCGCGGATCACCTCGACCGTGGGCTTGAGCGGGGCGGGGTTCATGAAGTGCGTGCCGATGACGTGCTCCGGCCGGCTGGTGGCCGCGGCGACACGGGTGATGGGTATCGCGGACGTGTTGACGCCGAAGGGCACCCCGGGGCGGCACAGCGCGTCGAGTTCGCCGTACAGGGGGCGCTTGACCGCCCAGTCCTCGGTGACCATCTCGAAGACGTAGTCCGCCGTGCGCAAGGAGCGCAGGTCGGTGGTGAACCGGATGCGCCCGGTGACCTCCTCCGGTGAGCCGGGTCGCGTTCCCGGGCGGAGCAGCGGGGCGAGCCGCACGTTCGTGGCGATGCCGTCCCGTGCGGATGCGAGGGCCTGCTCGGCGGTGTCCACGAGCACGACCTCGTGGCCGTGCTCGGCGAAGAGCTGGGCGACTCCGCGCCCCATGGTGCCGGCGCCCACGACTCCTATACGGTCCACGGTCGGAGTCCTTTCGTCGTGATCTCCCCTATGGCGCGCAGGGCTTGCTCGCGCCCTTCGCGGAAGTAGAAGTGGCCGCCGGGCAGCAGCCGGGGCGCCTCGGGCGACGCCCGGGTGTGCGCCGCCCAGTCGGCGGCCCGGTCCGTCCACGGTTCACGCTCGCCCGCGAGGACGGTGATCGGGACGTCCAGCGGGCGGCCGGGGCGGTGCCGGTAGTTCTCCAGGAGAGCCAGGTCCGCCCGGAGGCAGGCGAGGGCGTCCGCCAGCAGCACGGGATCGTCGCGGACGTGGTCGAGGCGCTCGCCCCAGCGCCGTTCGAGCTCCGCGCACAGCCGGTCGTCCGGCAGGGTGCTCAGGCGGGTGCGCACCGGTGGCAGCGGTGGAGCCGGGCACGAGGAGACGATCAGCCGCTCGGGTCCGGGCAGGCCCCGGCGGCGCAGTTCCCGCGCCGTCTCGAACGCCACCAGCGCACCGAGGCTGTGCCCGAAGAACAGCGACGGCCGGTCGAAGGACATCTCCGACACCAGGGCGTCCACCAGTGGTTCGATGCGCGTGAAGGGCGGCTCCGCCCGGCGGGTGGTGCGGCCCGGCAGGTGTACGGCCCAGACCTGCACGCCGGGCAGGTCGTCGGACCAGCGGACGTACTCGCCCGGGGAGCCGCCGGCATGCGGGAAGCAGTAGAGGGAGACGGCCGCGTCCGGCCTCCGGTGCCTGCGCACGGCCCACCGGGTCATCGCGCACCTCCCGCTGCCACCCGCTCCCTGGAGACCGGCCGGCCCGAAAGGCCGGAGGGGGCGGCGCGGGCCATGCGGTCCTCGATGAGGGCGGCGAGCCGGGACGCGGTGGGCGCCTCGAACAGCATCCTGGGCACGAGGTCCACCGGGAACACCTCGCGCGCCCGTGCCGCGAACCGTGCGGCGATCAGCGAGTCGCCCCCGAGGTCGAAGAAGCTGTCGTCCGGCTCCACGTCGGGCAGTTGCAGGATCTCGGCGAACAGAGCGGTCACCGCGTCCAGGACGGAGGAGCCGTCGGGCGGTTCCGGTACGGCGGCCGGGGCCGGCTGGGCCGCCGGCGGCTCCTGCGTCGCGGCGGGCCGCCGGTCCGCGAAGTCCGACACGGTGTGCCGGACGCCCTCGAAGGGATACGCCGGCAGCGCCACCCGGGCGTGGCGCCGTCCCTCGGCCGGTTCGGGCCAGGCGATCCGTGCGCCCTTGAGCCACAGGGCTCCGAGCGTGCGCAGCACGTCCTCCTGGGAGCCCGGCACCCCGGCCGCCCCCAGGTCCAGCACGATGCGCTCCGCGTCCTGCTGCCGCTCGGCGCAGGGGTGCGGCTCCTCGGCCACCGCCCGTCGCAGGCACTCCGCCCAGTAGGCGGGATCCGCGGCCTCGGCCGCCGACACCCGGGGCGGCCCGTCCACCGTGAGCGGCAGCGCCGGGCGGCGCGGCGCGGCCCGCCGGACCAGGTCCGCCAGCCGCCCGGGTTCCGCCCCGTCGCAGGCCGCCGCCACCAGCCGGACGGCGTCGGCCGGCCGGAACACCCCTGCCACCACGGCCGCCGCGAGCGCCCCGGCTCCCCGCCCCTCGACGGCGCCCGGTTCGACGCCGGCCCGCTGCCACAGGCGGGCGCAGTGGTGCAGGCGGGTGAACCAGCGCAGCGCCGCGCCCGGTCCGGCGAGCGGGTCGCCCGCCGCCGGGAACCGGAAGACCACCGGCCCGGGCCGGGCTTCGGCCGGGGCGGTGACGAGCCGGTCCGGTTCGGCGCCGTCCAGCACACGGAGGGCGTCGGCGTGCCCCCGCACGAGGGCGAACCGCCGGCGGCCGAGTTCGCGGCGCCCGGTCTGCAGGGTCCATGCCACGTCCGCAGGCGGCAGGTCGCGGTGCGCGCGCAGATGCCGGGCGAGGCGGCGGGTGGCAGCGTCCAGCGCCTCGGGGGTCCGGGCCGACAGCGGCAGCAGGTACCAGGAGCGGGGCGGCGGCGCGGGCCGCCGCGCCGGCGGGGGCTCCTCCAGCACGACGTGTGCGTTGGTGCCGCCCACGCTGAACGAGCTGACGCCCGCGCGCCTGGGCAGGCCGTCCGGCGGCTCCCAGCGCCGGGTGCGGGTGACCACCTCGAACGGGACGGCCGCGAAGTCGATGTGCGGGTTGGGGGTGTCGAAGTGCAGGCTGGGCGGCAGGACGCCGTGCTTCAGCGCGAGGACCGTCTTGATCAGTCCTGCCGCGCCCGCCGCGGCGTCGGTGTGGCCGATGTTGGTCTTCACCGACCCGATCCAGCACGGGCCGCGGCGGTCGGTATCCCGGCCGAACGCCCGGGTAAGCGCCGCGATCTCGACGGGGTCGCCGAGCGGCGTGCCCGTCCCGTGGGCCTCCACGTAGGTGCAGCCGGCCGCGTCGATCCCGGCCGCGCGCTGCGCGCTCGCGATCACGGCCGCCTGCCCGTCGACGCCGGGAGCGGTGAACCCGATCCGGTCGGCGCCGTCGTTGTTCACCGCCGACCCGCGGATGACCGCGTCCACCCGGTCACCGTCGGCCAGCGCCTCCGCCAGCCGCTTGAGCACCACGATGCCGGCGCCGTCGCCGCCCACCAGCCCGCGCGCACGGGCGTCGAAAGCGCGGCACACGCCGTCCGGGTCCTGGATGCCCACGTCGTCGCACGGGCGGGCGGGGGACGGCAGCCGGACGGTGACACCGCCGGCCAGAGCGAGGTCGCAGTCGCCGTTCAGCAGCCCCCGCACCGCGAGGTGGACGGCCACCAGCGAGGTGGCGCAGGCCGCCTGCACCGTGACGGCCGGACCGCGCAGGCCGAGCCGGTGGGCGACCCTGCTGCACAGGAAGTCGGGCCCGTTGGCCACCCGGATCTCCCAGTCGGACACGGTGGACAGCGGCCCGTGCCCGGACCGGTGCTGTTCGCGCAGCTCCCGGATCAGCTGAGCGTAGCCGTTCTCGCTGCTGCCGGCGTAGACGCCGATGGCGCCGGCGTACCGGGCGGGGTCGTAACCGGCGTTCTCCAGCGCCTCCACGGCGCACTCCAGGAACACCCGGTGCTGCGGGTTGATCAGCCGGGCCTCCCGCGGCGACAGGCCGAAGTACTCCGCGTCGAAGCGTTCGGGGTCGGCGAGCAGTCCTCTGGCGACGTGGCCGCCGGGGGTGACGCGGCGCGTGATCGAGTCGACGCCGTCGACCAGGTTCCGCCAGAACCTGTCCGCGTCGCGCGCTCCGGGGAAGCGGCATGCCAGACCGATCACGGCCACGTGGGAGGAGCTGTCGTCGCGCCTCGCCACCGGGCCCGCCGACGTCGTCATCGCCCTGAATCCGGACACATCTGCCACCTCACCTGCGAAGAAACGAACGGAGAACTCCCCCGGCCGCCGCCGGGTGCCCGGACGGCCGGCCCGTGGCCCCGGTCCGCCGGGACCGGCCGGGAGCCGGGGGATCCGCGGTCGTCGGCTGACGCCCGGTCAGCCGGCTTCCCTGTGGTCCTCGTGCGGTCAGAACGACGTCGGCGCGTCGCGTCCGCCGGATCTCGTGCCGGGCGGCAGGGCCCGTACCGCCTCGGCCAGGCGTCGTACCGCCTCGGCGAGGACGTCGGGCGGTTGCGTGTACGGCAGCCGGACGTGGTCGTCCGCCGCGCCCGCCCCGGCGCTGAACTCCGGTTCGGCGGCCAGGCGTACACCGTGCCGTTCGGCGGCCTCGGCGACCGCCCGGGCGGAGACGCCGCCGGTCCGCACCCACAGCGCGAGCCCGCCGGCGGGCTCCCGGAAGGACCAGGCGGGAAGCTCCCGGCGCAGCAGGGTCACGAGCGTGTCGCGTCCCCTGCGGGCCCGTTCGCGCTGGAAATCCAGGACCGCGGCCGGCTCGCCCGCGTCGCCGAGCAGCCGGGCGAGCACGAGCTGGTCGATGACCGGGCAGGAGACGTCCAGGCCGAGGCGCTGTTCCGCCAGCCGGCGCACGGTCGGCGCGCCGGCCCGGATCCAGCCGATCCGCAGTCCGCCCCAGTACGACTTGTCCGCCGAGCCCACGGCGATCACCGTGTCCGGCCCGTCCGGCCGGCCGTGGACGGACGGCGCGGGCGGCGGCTGGACCGCCGGGTCGAGCCACAGTTCGGTCAGGGTCTCGTCGACCACCAGGGTCACCCCGGCCGTCCGGGCGAGCGCGATCAGCGCGCAACGCTGCTCCGGCGGCATCAGCAGACCGGTCGGCACGTGGAAGTCGGGTGTGAGCAGGGCCAGTCGCGGCCGGGCCGCGTGCAGCGTCTCCCGCCACGCCGACAGGTCCCAGCCGCTGTCGCACAGCCTCACGGGGACGGGCCGGACCCCGGCCTGGCGCAGGGACCGCAGCACCCCCGGGTGCGTCGGCGCCTCCACGGCCATCCGGTCGCCGGCCGCACCGAACTGCCGCAGCAACAGCGTCAGGGCGCCGGTCGCGCCGTTGGTGACGAGGATCTGCGCGGGGTCGGTGGGCAGGCCGCGCGCCGTGTAGCGGGCGGCGATGGCCTCGCGCAGCTCCGGCAGCCCGGCCGGGAACGCGCCGTGTCCGCCGGTGTGCCGGACAAGTCGCGCCGCGGCATCTGCCGTCGCGCGGGACAGCCACGGTTCGGGGGCCGGCAGTGCGGCGACCATCAGGTCGATCGGCCGGGCCGCCGGATCCCCGGCCAAGGCCGGCCGGGGATCCGGCGGGCCGGCCCGGCCGGGGGCGACGAAGGTGCCCACGCCTCTGCGGCTGACCAGCCTGCCCTGCGCGCGCAGCAGCCGGTAGGCCGACGCCACCGTCGTACGGCTCACCGCCAGAGCGTCCGCCAGGTCGCGCTCGGCGGGCAGCCGGCTCGTCACGGGCAGCCACCCGTCCCGGACCAGTCCGCACACGGAGTCGGCCAGCGCCGTGTAGGTGCTGCCGTCCGTGCGCCACTCGCCGAGAAGTTCGCGCAGCTGGTGCGCGCCGATCCGGGTCCCGGCCGGCGGCGCCTGCCGGCTCTCCGTCACCTGCCGCCTCCTTCTGTCGTGCCGGCCGGGGCGCTCACGCGCCCAGCGAGCCGATCTCGTCGGCCCCGTCCACGTCGAGGCCCTGCGCGGCGTCGTCACCCGTCTCCTCGACGTACCGCGCGAGGTCGTCGGCGAGCAGCCGCCAGGCCCCGGCGTATCCGTGGGCGAGCCGTGCCAGGGGTTCCTTGCAGTGCGCGGGCACCGTGGCGGCGATCCGCCGGCGTTCCCGGGTGACCAGTGCGCAGGCGTCGAGCAGGCGCAGCAGGGAGCGCCCAGCCTCGCTGAACCGCAGGGAGGGGTCCCGGCGCAGCGCTTCGGTGATCCGCGCGACGTCGTCGTGGGCCGCGGCCGGCCCTGCGGGGACGCGGCGCAGCGCGCCGGGCTGCCGGCCCCGCGCGGCGTCGCCCGCCGGGGCCGTGTCGGCCCGTACGCCCGCCGCCGCTCCCGCCTTCGCGGCGGGCGCGGGCAGGGCCGTCACCTCGGCCGCGTGACCGGGTGGTTCCGCGGAGGCGAGGGACCGTGGCGGGGCCGCCGGCCGACGGCCCCGGTCCGGCACCGGGCTCTCACCGCGCCGGATGCGGTCGCGCACGTCGGCGACGGTCGCCGGGGCGAGGCCCACCTGCGCCGCGATCTGGCGCAGGGAGGCGCCGGGGTTGGTGCGCAGCAACTCGCCGGCCCGTTCCCGGCTGTGCGAGGAGTCGACTGGCCGGCACCTGCCGTCCCGGCCCACTCTGCGTTCGGTCTGTGGAAGGGCCGCCTCCTTGCGCAGGCGTCCCACCCGTTTCGGGGACAGGCCCGCGACGGCCGCAACTGCCCGGTCCGACCATCCCGGATGGGAGGCGAAGATGCGCAGTGCCGCGGCGGTGCGGTCCGCCGCGGACAGCGGGCGCCCGTGCGTGATGTTGGTTGCCACCGCAAGCAGCCGGGCGTCGGACAGTCCACCGTCGAAGAACCGTACCGCGATGCGGTCCTGCCCCCTCAGTTCGGCCACGCGCAGCCGGTGGACGCCGTCGATGACGGTCATGCTCGGGCGGTGCACCAGGATGGGCGGAAGCTCGTCGCACGTCTCCGCGAGGGTGCGGACGTGCTCGGGGTCCTCGCCGTCGACCCGCGGGGAGAGGCCGGTGACGAGCGTGTCGACAGGAATTTCTTCGACGGGTTGTCCCCGAAACAGGGAGTCCCGGATTCGGATCAGGTATTCCGCGTCTTCTCGAGCCATGAGTTCCCCTTGGACAACTGCGGATCCGACGCCCGAGAAACGCCCTTACTGCCAGCCGTGATCGTCGTCGTGCGTGTTGGCCACAGCCACCGCACTGGTCTGCGTCTGATTCTCCGGCAGCCGGTCGCCGAGGTGCGCCGCGATTCCTGTGGTCGTCGCCAGGAAGACAGCGGTCACCATTGCACTCCGGACGGCACGGCGAGAAATCGAGCGGACCATTCTCCTGCCTTTCCCTCGGCTCCAATTCGCTGACGGTAAATAGGTTGCCGTCCGCGGTGGGCGAGTGAAAGGGGGGCCGCCGGGGTCAAAGCGGCCGTGTCCTACTCAGGTCAGACACGGCGCCGCCGGGCCGACGGGCGCGGCGGTCTCACGGCCACGTGTCGATCCGCAGCAGCGGCACCTCGGCCCGCACCAGCTCCCAGTCGCTCAACTGCGCGACGCACAAGGCGGCGTGGCGCCACAGCGAGCCGGCCGCCGCCTCCGCCTCGGCCAGCGAGTCGGCCCGCAGGTAGAAGCCCAGTACCGGATGGGGACGCGTGTCGGCGTGCACGCTGAGGTGCTCGAAGCCGCCTCGGCCCGCGCAGACGCGGGTGATGAGCTCCGCGGCCGCGTGCGGCAGCGCCGCACCGGAAGAGCGCTGCCTGATGGACACGTGGACGAGATACATGCTCGGACCTGATTCGTCGGAGGGTCACGGACGTCTTCGGCCGGATCCGCCGCCCGGCAGGCAGTCGGAACGGACCGGAATATACGGGATATATGGCGTGGGTGAATCGAATCGGTTCATCGCGACTTCCGTCCTCTTGCTGAGCCGCAGAGCCATCACCTAACGTCAAACACTGATCAAGCCCTCAGGCCTATCGGAGCACGTCTGCATGGTTGACAGGGAGCCGGAACGCCTCGGAATGCTACACACGCTCGGACTTGACCCGGTGGCTGAATCCGTCTACCGGGCCATGTTGAACAGACCCCGGGGAGTCGCCGAGATATCCCGGTGGCTGGATCTGCCCGAGGATGACGTGCGCGGCGCGCTCGACAGGCTCAGCGCCCTGGCCCTGGTCCGCGCGTCCACGGAGAATCCTCACCAATTACATGCGGTGAGTCCTCATCTGGGCATGGAAATTCTGATCGCCCAGCAGCAGGCGGAACTCGCCGAGCAGCAGCGCAGACTCGAGGCGAGCCGGGCGGCTGCGGCCAGATTCATCGTGGACTACGACGTGGGCCGGCAGGCCGAGTCGGATGCCGACATCACGCACCTCAGGGGCCTGGACGCCATCCGCGACCGTCTGGCCGTGCTCAACAGCAAAGTGTCCAGGGAACTGCTCACCTTCGCTCCGGGCGGTCCGCAAACGCCGGAGAACATGAAGGCCTCCCGTCCGCTCAACCAGCAACTGCTCGAGCGCGGTGTGCGGATGCGCACCCTCTACCTGGACAGCATCCGCAGCGACCGGGCGACCGTGGACCACGCGCGCTGGCTGATCGAGCAGGGCTGCCAGGTGCGCACCGTGCCGTCGCTGCCGAACCGGATGATCATCTACGACCGGCAGTTCGCCGTGATCGCCTCCAACGCCGACGACACCGCCGCCGGCGCGGTGCAGTTGAGCTCACCGGGAATGATCACGGTGCTGCACGCTCTGTTCGAGAGCGTGTGGCAGTCCGCCGCTCCGCTGGAGGAACCCGCCCATCCGCGTCCCGGCGGGCTGACCCGCCAGCAGGCCGAGGCCCTCAGGCTCCTGGCGCTCGGCCACACCGACGAGGCCATCGCCAAGCGACTCGGCGTGTCACCGCGTACCGCGCGGCGCATCGCGTCCAGCCTCATGACGTACCTGAATGCCCGCAGCCGTTTCCAGGCCGGGGTGATCGCCGTGCAGAAAGGATTCCTTGACACGCCGGTGGAATGACGGGGTCGCCGGCGCGCGGTCGCCGCGTCAGCCCACCGCGACCGGTTCCGCCACCTTGCCGGCCCCCAGCAGGGACAGCGCCTCCTCGGCCGTCCCGGCGACCTGCACCAGCCGGCGTTCGCGCGCGGCCAGGAAGCCCTCGGCGACCAGATGGTCCAGCATGGCGAGCAACGGGTCGTAGAACCCACGGTGGTTGACCACCACCAGCGGCTTGTCGAGCAGCGACAGCTGGTTCCAGGTGGCCACCTCCATCAGCTCGTCCAGCGTGCCCAGGCCGCCCGGCAGCACCGCGAACCCGGAGGCGAGCCGGTACATGAGCGCCTTGCGGTCGTGCATGTCGCGCACCAGGTAGACGGTGCCCGGCGCGCGGTCCGCCCGCTCGCGCTCGTGCAGGGTGCGCGGGATGACCCCGGTGACCGCCCCGCCGTGCTCCAGCACCCCGTCGGCGACGGCCCGCATGACGCCCACCCCGCCGGCGCCGTAGACCAGATCCAGACCGTGCCGGGCGAGCGCGGCGCCGAAGGCGCCGGCGAAGTCCAGGTGTTCCGCCCGGACGCCCGGGCGGGCTCCGCAGAAGACGGCGATCCGACGGCTCTTTCCCGGCGCGTTCACAGCTGCTCCTCCCGTTCCGTGGTGCGCAGCACGGTCCGCAGCAGCACCCGCGCCCCTGCCACGAGGTCCTCCGCCGCGGTGTCCTCCTGCGGCACATGGCTGACGCCGCCGATGCTCGGCACGAAGATCATGCCGATCGGCGCGAGGCCGGCCACGAACTGGGCGTCGTGCCCGGCCCCGCTGGGCAGCTCCTCGTATGGCAGGGCGAGCTCGTCCGCGCTCAGCGCGATCGCCTCGCGCAGCCGTGCGTCCGTGGAGACCGGATCGGACCGGGTCTCGGCCACCACCTCGATCTCGGTGCCGGTGGCTGCGGCGATGTCGTCCAGCATCGCGCGCAGCGCCGCCTCCGCGTCTGCCATCCGCCATACGTCGGTGTCGCGCAGGTCCACGGTCGTCCGCACCGCGCCGGCGATGGTGTTCGGCGTGTTCGGGTAGGGGTCGAGGCGGCCCACGGTGGCCACCCGGCACAGGTCGCGCCGCCCGGCGATGTGCTCCGCCGCCAGCACCACGCGCGCCGCCGCGCACAGCGCGTCCCGGCGGCCCTCCATCGGGGTCGTCCCGGAGTGGCCGGCCCTGCCGCGGATCTCCAGGGTGAGCACGATCCGTCCGGTGATCGCGTCCACCACGCCGATCCTGCTGCCGCCGCGCTCCAGCACCGGGCCCTGCTCCACGTGGAGTTCCAGGTACGCCGACACCGAGCCCTTCGGCCAGCAGGCGCTGCCCAGGGCGTCGAGGTCGCCGCCGGCCAGGCGCAGCGCCTCGCGCAGCGGCCGTCCCTGGTGGTCGCGCGGCTCCCGGGGCAGGTTCTCGATCCGGCCGGCGACGGCCATGGAGCCCCAGAAGGGCTGGGGGAAGAGCGCGCCCTCCTCGTTGGCGAAGGCCACCGCCACGCAGTCCCGGCGCAGTCGGGCGCCTGACTCGACCACCGTCTGCAGGACCTCCAGGGCGGCGAGCACACCGTAGGCGCCGTCCAGGCGTCCGCCGTCGACCACGGTGTCCAGGTGCGAGCCCATCATCACCACCGGCCCGTCGGCGGTGGGCCGGTCGGTGGGCCGCCGCCTGACGACTATGTTCCCCGCGGCGTCCACGGCCGGGAACAGGCCGGCGGCCCGGGCCTCGTCCATCAGGTAGGCCCGGGCCTCGCGGTCGGCGGCGCTGAACCCGGTACGGGTGATGCCGCCGCCGACCGGATCGGCGCCGATCCGCCCCAGCTCCCTGATGCGGCGCAGCAGCCGCTCGGCGTCGATGTCGAGGGCCAGTGAACCGGCCCGTTCGACGACTGTGTGACTCATGTGTCCTTCGCTCCCTTCGGGTGAGCAGGGCTCAGCCCAGCAGTGAGAACCGGGCTTCGGGCGGGATGTGCAGACGGTCCGTCTCGGTGACGCCGAAGGCCTCGTAGAAGGCGGGGATGTGGCCGAGGACGCCGTTGCAGCGGAACTCCGGCGGCGCGTGGGAGTCGTGTGCGAGGCGCTCCAGCGTCCGGCCCGGGGTGCGTTCGGCCCGCCACATGGTGGCCCACAGCATGAAGAACCGCCGCAGCCGTCGCCGGCGGGGCTCGCCGGTGACGCCGAGCGCGTCGAGGTGGGCGCAGAAGGCCTGCTGGGCGACTGCCAGACCGGTGATGTCGGCGATGTTCTCCCCGAGGGTGCGTGCTCCGCTGACCCGGGCGCCGCCGGCCCCGCCGGGGGCGTATCCGTCGTACTGCCGCACCAGCAGGGCGCTGCGGCGCTCGAACTCGGCCCGGTCCTCGGGCGCCCACCAGGAACGCAGCCGGCCGTGCCCGTCGTAGCGGGAGCCACGGTCGTCGAAGGCGTGCGACATCTCGTGGCACACGATGGACCCCAGCACGGCGAGGTTGCGAGCGGTGTCGCCGGCGGGGTCGAACACCGGCGGGCGCAGCAGGGCGGCGGGGATCACCACCTGGTTCAGGCTGTGCCGGTAGTAGGCGGTGACCGACTGCGGCGGCACTTTCCAGTCCGCGCGGTCCACCGGCCCGCCCAGGCGGCCGAGTTCGCGGGCGATGTGCCAGGCGCGGGACCGCTTGACGTTGCCCACCAGGTCGGCGGGGTCGGTGCGCAGACCGGCGCAGCCGACGGGGGCCGTCGGGGCGCCGATGTCGAAGCGCATGGCGTCGAGCTTGGCCAGTGCGGCGCGCCGGGTGGCCGGCCGCATCCAGCGCGCCTGCTCCAGGCAGCGGCGGTAGGTGCCGACGAGGTGGTCCACCAGCTGCCGTGCGGCGGCCAGCGTGCCGGGGGCCACGTGCTCGCGCAGGTAGCGCTCTCCGACGACGTCCCCGAGGGCCGTCTGCACGAAGGCGCTGGCCCGCCGGCGGCGCGGCCAGGGCTGTCGGGCGCCGGTGAGTTCCCGCCAGTACCAGCGGAAGTGCTCGGCGAAGACCGCGCGCGGCCCGAAGGGCGCCATCTCGTGCACGTACCGCCAGGCGAGCCACAGGCGCAGCGACCGCAGGTCGGCGCCGGCCCACCACTCTTCGAACGCCGTCACGAAGGCGCCCGGCCGGACGCGGACGACCGCCTGCGACGCCGCCGCCCCCAGTTCCCGCAGCCACTCCCCCCACGCGAACCCCTGGTCGCGCAGGGCGAGTTCACCGACGAGGCAGCGGACCGGCGAGGCGGTGTCCGGGGCCGCGCAGCCGGCGGCCGGGGAGGCGGTCGCGGGCGGGCCGTCGTGCGCAGCGGATGCGAAGGCGGTGGCGCCGGTGGGCGCGCCGGCCTCGTGGGCGCACATGTGGAGGCGGGCCAGGGCCGTCTCGGCGCGGACGATGTGCTCGGCGGCTTCGGCCGGGGCCGGCAGGCCCGCGTGGGCGAGCATGGCGCTCACGTGCCGGGCGTAGCGGCGCAGCAGTGGTCCGGCGCCGTCCGCGAGGTACAGTTCGGGGCGCGGCAGGCCCAGGCCGGACGCGGTCAGCGTCAGGGCGTAGCGGGTGCCGTCGGCCGGGTCCACGGAGACGGACGGCTCCAGCGCGCCGCGCACCCCCTGCGCCTGCAGCCGGCCGAGGACGGCGGCCAGCGCGCGGCGGTCGGGCGCGCTGCGGACAAGGGCGAGGTCAGCGGCGAGCGGTGTCGCTCCGCGCGCCTCGATGGTCTCCTCGTCCATGAAGCTCGTGTACAGATCGGCCATGGCCCGGGTGGCGGGGTCGCCGGCGCCGGCGCCGGCCGCCGCCCGCCGGATGAGACGGGCCACGTCGTCCTCGACCTCGTCGGCCAGCAGCGACAGCAGCGTCGCCTCGGCCTGGTGCTCCGGAAGGACGAACGCGTCCGACCAGAGCCCGTTGACGTACCGGTGGAAGTCGTCCTGCGCCCGCGCCGAGGGGTCGACGACGAGGTCGCCGAGGCGTGGCCCCGCGCCGTTCGCCTCCGGGCCGGAAGCGGGAGCGGTCGCCTCGGTCGTGGCGCGCACGGCGCTCAGTCCTCCGCCCGGTCCGCGGCCTGCAGGACACCGAGGCGGGCGAGTTGCCGGGCGGCGCGCACCGACCGGTCCTCGGGCGCTCCGGCGAGGAAGCCGCCGGCCCGCAGCGAACCGCCGCGGTCCAGGGCGCGGAGCGTGTCGGCGACGGCGTCGGGCACGGCCAGCCGGTGGCCGTTGACCAGCAGGGGGGTCCTGCCGTCGCGGCTCGGCCCGAGTTCGACGGGGGTCCCGGTGCGTCGCACCCGCGCCTCGGCGGTGAGGGCGTCCAGCCTGGCGAGCCGGGCGAACTCCCGCGGCCGGTCCACACCCGCCTGCGCCCGGCCGACCGCGGCGAGCCGTGCCGTTTCGTCCTCGGGCGCCAGCGCGGTGAGGCGGGCGCACAGGTCGGCGACCTTCTCGCGGTAGCGGTCGGCGATCCGGCTGCGCCGACCGCCGTCCGCCGCGCCGTCCACCGCGCCGGACGGGTTGCCGCCGAGGAACGGCACCGCGTGGAACGCCTCGTCGCGCAGCAGCTCCGCGACCGTTTCGGCGAGCAGGTCGCGCCAGCGACGCGGGGCGACGGTGACCGACAGATGCAGGGAGACCTGCTCGCGGGCGGCCGCGGCATGCGGCGTGCCGTGGGGCAGGTAGAGCACGTCGCCCGGGTGCAGCGTGGTCCGCAGCGCGGGCTCGCCGAGCCGGTCGGCGGGGTAGCGGGCGCTGTCCCCGCGGCGGTCGGCGGGCGGCTGCCAGACCTGCCAGTCCTTGGTCCCCTCGATCTGGACGACGAAGACGTCGACCGGGTCGTGGTGCGGGGCGTACCCGTCGTGTCCGGCCGGTGTCAGGAAGCCCACGACCTCGGCGGGGCAGGCGAAGGTGTCGGCGAAGAGGTCGACCAGGTGCCGGACCGAGGGCAGCAGGTGCTCCAGGTGGTTCCAGGTGACGGTCGCGCCGGAGCGGAACAGTTCGTACACCCGCTCCGGTACGACGGTTTCGGCGAGCCCCGTCGCGTGGTCGCCCGTGGTGCGGGTGTAGGCCTTGCTGGACAGGCCCTGGCCGTCCCTGGCGAGGCGCACGTAGGCCGGCGGGACGACCTGCAGGGCGATGACGTCGTCGAGCCGGTCCACCGTGATCAGGTCGCGGACCCGGTCCGCGAGCGCTCCGCGGCGCAGCAGCGGCTGCCGGTCGAAGTGCTGTGCAAAGAAGCTCTCGGTGTCGCCGACCAGGGACGCGAAGGTCCAGTCGGCAGCGGTGGTTCCCACGGTTCTCCGCCTCCCACGGGCACTCGCTCCAGCGGGCCGAGAAGAGACTTCTCGGCCCGCTCGCGCATGTGGTCGGGTGGGTACGGCCGCGGCGTCGCGCACCGGACTCGCACCACCCCGGGCCGAAGGGGCGGCGTCGTTCGGCCGCCGCCCCTGTGGCCGTACCGGGTATTACTGGATGTTGACGTAGTACGAGGTGGCCATCAGGTCGGCGGAGGTCTCGATGAACTCGATGTCCTCGAAGGTGTTCTCCATTTTGAACTCCTTTTCTCGGTTCCTCCGGGCTTTTCCCGGTGGTGATGTAATAGTGGCCCATTTCCGGGGGGCGACGCAACGCCTGCCGATGTTCAACTCCTTTCTTTTCGAAGCGAATTGAGAGACCAGAATTCAGGGTGTTCAACTGGCGACAGGGAACGGTCGAACACTCCGGCACTCTCCCGGAAACAGCGAAGAGCCGTTTTTCTCCGCGTACCGCGCGGAGAAAAACGGCTCTTCGCTGTGCGGGTCAGACGCCGACGGTTCCGTCGATGCCCTCGCGCAGGAAGTCGGCGTGTCCGTTGTGCCTGGCGTACTCGTGGATCATGTGGAGCATGACCATGCGCAGCGAGACCGTCTGGTTCTTGCGGCGGTCGTACGCCAGGACGTCCAGGGACTCGACCGCCGCCTCGATGCGGCGCGCGTGCTCGATCTCCGCCCGCCAGGCGTCGAAGGCCTCCTGCCGGTCCGCGCCGCGCACGTCGTAGGCGACCTGGAAGTCGAAACTGTCCGACCAGACCAGCGGGACGTCCTCGCCGGCCACGATCCTGCGGAACCAGGACCGCTCCACTTCGGCCATGTGCCGCACCAGGCCGAGCAGCGAGAGCGTCGAGGGCGGCATCGACTGCCGGCGCAGTTCGTCGTCGGTGAGGCCCTCGCACTTCATGGCGAGGGTCGCCCGGTGGAAGTCGAGATAGCCGCGGAGCATCTCGCGCTCGTCGGCGGTCGCGGGAATGGCCGCGCGTTCGGTCGTCACTGTGTTCCTCGCGGTGCTTGTCGTGTCGTCGTCGCCGCCGTCGCGCGCCGGCGGCAGCTGTGCGGCTCAGCTGCTGGTGAGGCCGCACAACTGCCGTGTCCGCGGACGGCGTTCCATGCGTACTATGCCGCCACGAGCTCCAGCAGACCGAGCCGCGCCAGGCCCCGAGCCGTGTTCGCCGCCCGCGCCGGGTCCGCGCCGGGGAAGATGTCGGAGGCGATGACATGGTCGCCGGCGCTCATTCCGGCGAGGGTTTCGGCCACGGGCGCGGGAATGGCGACCTTGTGACCGTTGACCGTCATCTGGACGCGCCCGTCCTGGTTCGCGCCGAATTCCACGTCGGCGTCGGTGAGGCGGAGCGCCGAGCCGGCCTCCAGCCGGTCGAGGTCCGCCGTCGTACGGAAGGTGTTGCCCATGGAATTTCCGGGCATCCGGCGGCCGAGCTCCGCCAGCCGGTCCAGTTCTGCGGACGGTTCCACAGCCTCGAAACGGGCCGTGAGGGCGCGCACCTTCTCCCTGAAGACATTCTCCACCGAGGCGTCCCTGGATTCACCGATGTAGGGGAACTCGTTGAACTCCGGGTCCGCGGTGAGCTCGTCGAAGGTCTGCCGCAGCAGGTCCTTCCACATCCGCGGCCGGATCATGATCGAAAGGTGGACGGAGGCGAGGTCCTCGGCCGCGGCCGCGTGCGGGGTGTCGTAGGGCAGGTAGAGCACGTCCCCCGGCTCCAGCAGCACGTCGATCACCGGCTCGCCGAGCTGCTCGGCCGTGTAGGACGCGGCCTGCGCCTGGCGCACCTGCGGCGGGTCCCACAGCCGCCACCGCTTGGTGCCCTCGGTCTGCACGATGAACAGGTCGACCGGGTCGTGGTGCGGGGAGAAGCCCTGCTTGCCGGCCGGCGTCAGGAAGGCCACGCAGTCGGTGCGGGCGCCGAACCGGTCGCTGATCACCTGGGTGAAGCGGCGCAGCGAGGAGTCGACGTGGTTCAGGGAGCTCCAGACGATGGTGGCGCCGGCCCGGAACAGCTCGTACACCTTCTGGGCGTCGACCGTGTCGGTCACGTCGGTGCCCTGCACGGTGATCGTCCTGGTGAAGCCCTTCTCGGGCACGCCCTGGCCCTTGAGGTTGACCCGCAGATAGGGCGGCCGGATGATCTCCAGCTGGACCAGCTCGTCCAGCCTGCGCAGCGACAGCACCCCCTGGGGGTCCTTCAGCGCGCCCTTGCGCAGCATCGGCTTCTTGTTGAAGTACTCGGCGAAGAAGGCCTTTTCGTCCCCTACGAGGTCGGCGAAGGTGTAGTTCGTCATGCCCTGTCCCATCTGTTAGGTGCGTGTCGGATGCCTGGAGGGCGGCCGGCCGGCGCCACGGCTCGGGGCCGACTGCGCTCGGGCCCGTCCGCGGTGACGGACCGTCAGGCCGTACGGCGCGGCGGGGACCCCACGGTGAAGGCGGCACCCGGACCGTTGTCCCGGAGGAACTCCTCGAGTCCCTGGGCGAAACCGGGGTCCCGGGAGGCCACCCGCTCCGCGAGCAGCCGTACCCGGCCCGGGGTGAACGTCTCCGGGTCGGCGAGGAGTTGCGGAGTGCCCGTCATCAGCAGCAGGGCGGCCTCCGTGTAGCCGCGCTCCAGCCAGGAGTTCCAGATCGCGTCCCGGTCCGCCTCCTGCCCGGCGAACAGTTCCTGCGCGCGGGGACGCGGCCGGTCCGGCACCGGCAGCCCCGCCTCCTCCGGGCCGCGCAGGGCCACCCGCCGGCCCCCGAGATAGGCGATCCGGATGCCCTTGCGCACGCAGAAGGTCAGCGCCTGCGCGGCGGTGTCGACGATCGGTTCGCCCTTGTCGTTCAGGGACGTGTTGCACACGATCGGCACGCCGGTCGCCGCGCGGAACGCGTCGATCGCCCGGTACAGCAGGGGATCGTCCTGCTCGGTGAGGGTCTGGTGCCGGGCCGTGCCGTCCAGGTGCAGGATGGCCGGCACCTTGTCCCGCTGCTCGGGGCGCACGACCGCCGCCTCCAGCATGTACGGGGAGGGGCGCTCCTGCTCGAACCAGTCCCGGGCGTGTTCGGCGAGCACGATCGGCGCGACCGGCCGCCACCACTGCCGCTGCTTGTACTCGTTCAGCAGGTCCTTGACCTTCTCCGAGCGGGGATCCCCGAGCAGGCTGCGGTGCCCGAGCGCGCGCGGCCCCATCTCCGCCGCGCCGTCCGCCCACACCACCACCCCGTCGGCGAGGTCCTGCACGAACCGGTCGGCGGAGAACTCCGAGACCTCCTCGATCCACGGCGCGAACTCGGTGATCGCCTCGTCCACGTCCGCCAGGTCGTTGCCGTAGTAGGCGCTGTCGATGCGCAGCTCCGCGCCGTCCAGGGCGCCCGAGCCGTACAGGCCCAGCAGCCCCATGCCGAGGCCCACCCCGGAGTCGTTCGCGCACGGCGGCGTGAGCAGGCCGCGGAACCCGAAGCGGTCCAGAACCAGGGTGTTGGCCTGGACGTTCAGCCCGAAGCCGCCGCTGATGGACAGATGACAGTCCTCGGTGCGGACCCCGCCGAGCTCGGCGAGCTTCTCGACGTTGCGGATCACGATCCGCTCGCAGCACTCCTGGACCACCTTCATCACCGCGCTCTGCAGGTTCTCCTCCGCGGTGAACCGGGAGTCCGGCCGGCGGTCCCCCGCCAGCTGCCGCTCCGCCTCGGCGATGACCTTCTTCACCAGGCCGAAGGAGGCCGCCCAGGGCTGCACCCGGCCGCCGAACAGCTCCAGTTCGGCGACCTCGGCGGCGGCGTCGTAGGCGATCGCGGTGTCACAGGCCGACGCCAGCGCCATCAAAGTGCCCGGCTCCTTGCCGAACAGGCGGTCCGCCGCGTGGTAGAGCGGGGCCGGCGACTCCACGGGGGCGAAGGTGATCCGCCCCCTCACGGACACGCACCCGGCGTAGTAGTAGGGCGGGAGCCGGTCCTCCAGGACCAGGTCGGGGGCGGCGTCCACCGCCATCCCGATGATGTTCTCCTCCCGGAAGACCCGGGTGTCCATGAGAATCCCGCTGAACAGGTGCGCCAGGCTGTGCACGGGCAGGTCCTCGGCGCCGGACGGGACGGGCACCGGGGCATGGGCCGGCAGCCCCGGCGTGCCCCAGCTGGCGCTCAGGTCCGCCGTCGACAGCCCCTCCGTGGCCAGCAGCCGGTCGAGCAGCGCCCGGGTGCGCTCCGGGGTGAACAGCGGCCACGCGTGGTGCTTCTGGCCGCTGATCCGCTCCAGTTCCCAGTGGCGTACGAGTTCCACGCGGCCGGCAGTGCGCCGCCACAGGGAGACGTTGTGGTCGTGCCGGGGGGAGATGACCGAGCGTTCGCCCGGCGGGGTCAGATATGCCGAGAGAAAGTACTCGGCGGCGCTGGAATCCGTCACCGTCGCCTACCTCATTCCTGCCTGTATTCCTGATCGGATCGCTGGATGCACGAGCTGGGCAGGCCCCGGACGCCGTGCGGACGCGTCGGCGATCGGCGCCGCCGGGGCGCACGGCCGGGGCCGGGGGAAGGCGGCCGGGTCACAGGTGACGGGACCACCACTCCAGGATCGCCTCGTACCGCGCCACCCGGTGGCTGGGCAGGCCGGTGCGGGACATGTCGTGGCCCTCGCCGGGGAACAGCAGCATCTCGGCAGGGACACCGCGGGTGCGCAGGGCCACGAACATCCGCTGGGCCTGTTCCATCGGCGTGTGCCGGTCCTCCTCCGACTGGATGAGCAGCATCGGGATCCTGATCCGGTCGGCGTGGGTGAGCGGGCTGATCTCGGCCCACCTCTCCTGGTCCGCGCCGTACAGGGCTATGGAGTTGTTCACCCCGTCGTCGGCGGAGCCGAAGTGGCTGTCGATCGCGTAGCACCCGCGTTCGCCCATGGCGGCACGGAACCGCTCGCCGTGGTGCGCGGCCATCCACGCCGCCATGTAGCCGCCGAACGAGCCGCCCTGCACCCCGACCCGCGTCTCGTCCAGGTCGGGCGCCTGCAGGGCCGTGTCCAGCAGCGCCAGCAGGTCGCCGGCGGTGATGCGCGCCAGGTCGTCGGCCGCATACCGGCCGTGCGCCTGCCCGTATCCGGAGGTGCCGCGCGGATTGCCGAGGACGACGGCATAGCCGGCGCTCGCGTAGACCTGGGCCTCCTCGAAGGACGCCGGGCCGTTGAGGGTGTACCCCCACTGCGTGAAGGGGCCGCCCTTGATCTGCAGCAGCACCGGATGCGGGCCGGGACCGGGCGGGCGCACCGTCCAGCCGTGCAGCAGATAGCCGTCCTCGGTCTTGGCGGTGAACTCCTCCACCGGCAACAGGCCTGCGCGGGCCCGCAGTTGAGCGCCGAACGGGGTCAGTTCCCGCTCCTCGCCGCCGGACAGCACCACCAGGTCGCCCGCGCTCTCGGCGCTGGAGAGCACCGCGGCGATCGTGGTCCCCTGCGGGCCCTCGGCGACCGCGTACCCGTTGACCTGCCGGCGCCCGGTGATGACGGGCCGCGGCGTGCCGCCGTCGTAGGGCACGAGGACGAGGTGGACCTCGCCGCGGTGGTCGTTGGCGAAGTAGACGCCGTCGGAGGCGGGCGCGATCATCTGGCTCGCGAAACTCAGGTGATACGGCTCCGGGTCGGTGAGCCGGCGCGGCGGCGCCGAGCCGTCGACGGGCACCGACCACAGGCCGTAACTGTTCGCGCCCGTGGCCCGGTTGTGCTCGTCGAGCGTCTCAGCCGCGAAACACACCAGCGTGCCGTCGGCGGAGAACCGCGGGCAGCCCAGCTCCAGGCCTCCGTCGGTCAGTGCGCGCAGTCCGGCACCGTCCGGGGTGCAGACCCAGATGTCCCGGCGCAGGTCGTCGGCGTGTGTCTCGTGCCGGCCCGACACGAACGTCAGCAACTGCCCGTCGGGGCTCCAGGCCACGTCGTAACTGGCGTGCTCCCCGCTGGTGATCTGCGTCGTCACCGGTTCCTCGGCGAACGGATCCGTGACGAAGATCTGGTGCGGCCGGTCGAAGGTGTAGCCGATGCCGTCCGACATGTAGCGCAGGGTGGTGATCCGGCGGGGCCGCTCCTTGTGCGGCGGGACGCCCGGGAGGTACCGGCCCGGCTCGGGCACGCGCGCCGCGAAGGCGATCCGGCGCGAGTCCGGGCTCCAGACGGGCTGCCCCGCGCCCAGCGGCAGGTCGGTCACCCGGAACGGCTCGCCGCCCTCCATGGGGAGCAGGTGCAGCTGCGCGGGCCCGGTCGGCCCCGGCCGCAGGAAGGCCAGCCAGCGTCCGTCGGGCGAGAAGGCCGGAGCGCCGTCGTTCGAGCCCTGGGTGAGGCGCCGGGCCGGCGCGGACCCGTCCGTCCGAGCCACCCACAATTCGCTGGTGTTCTCGTCGGCGTCCACATCCGGCCGGAAAACACTCACGACCGCGTACCGGCCGTCGCCCGACAAAGTGGGACGGCCGAGAACGGGAAGCAGATTGATGTCGGTGGGAAGCATGCCGTCGACGCTAGAAGCGCCCGGTTCGGCGTGTCAACGAAGGCAATTCGGCGCATGTTCGGAGCAGCCTGAAGCCGGTGTCCAACTGCGGCCCGGAGCCACTTGAACGCGACCGGACCAGCGAGTCCGCGCAGCTCAACACCCGTCCGCGCAGGGCGGGTTGCTCAGCGGCGTTTGACAAAGGACACTCTCCTGGGAGCCTTGCGGCACGCAAAGACGGAAGGGCGAGAGGGACTCATGAAATTCCTGCGGAAGGGCCCATTGGCACATCCGGGATTCCGTCGCCTGTGGATTTCCGGATTCATTTCGGAGAGCGGCGACTGGATGTTCATGGTCGCCATGCCGGTGTACGTCTACGAGCTCACCGGTTCGGTGGGCGCGACCGCGACGAACTTTCTCGTGGAACTGCTGCCGGCCCTGCTGCTCTCTCCGGTGGCGGGGGTGCTGGCCGACCGCTGGGACAGGCGCCGAACGATGATCGGGGTGAGCCTCGCGCAGACGGCAGCACTGCTGCCGCTGCTCGCCGTGCAGGGGCCCGGCGAGGTGTTCGTCGTCAACATCGTCACCGCCGTGCAGGCCGCGCTGGCCACCGTGTTCCAGCCCGCCAAGTACGCTCTCCTGCCCTCCCTCGTCGAACGCGAGGACGTACCGGCCGCCAACGGGCTGGTCAGCCTGAACGGCAACCTGGCCCGGCTGTTCGGCGCGTCCGTCGGCGGATTCGTGCTGGCCTGGTCCGGCCTGCCCGGCATCCTCGCCGCCGACGGCGCCTCCTTCCTGCTGGCGATCCTGCTGCTGCTGCGGCCGTTCGGGGTCTCCCGGAAAGTCCCGGTCGACCAGACGGCCTGGCGCGCCTACCTGGAGGGGCTGCGGGAGATCAGGAACCGGGCGGGGCTGCGGGCCATGGTGGTGACGGTGGCTCTGATGGGCTTGGCGCAGGGGCTCTTCGCGGTCCTGTTCGTCGTGTTCGTGACCGACCGGCTGGGCGGCGGCGAGAGCGACACCGGTCTGCTGCGCGGTGTGCAGGCCATCGGCGGCATGGCCGGCGGGGCGCTCGTCGGCACGCTGGCCCGGCGGATCGAACCCGGGCGGCTGCTCGGCTGGTCCCTGGTGGTGTTCTCCGTGATGACCGCGGCGACCTGGAACAGCGCGTATCTCACCACCTCCATGCCCTTCTTCGTCGGCCTGTTCGCCGTCCTGGGCGCGCCCGGTATCGCGGCCTTCGCGGGCCGGATGTCACTGACCCAGATGCACACGGAGGATGCGACCCGAGGCCGCGTCCTTGCCACCCTGCAGAGCATCTTCGACGGCTCCCAGGCCCTGGGCCTGATCTGCGCCGGCACTCTCGTGGCCCGGATCACCCTCCCCTTGGCCCTGGACGTGCAGGCCTCGCTGCTGGCCCTGGCGGGCCTGCTGGCGCTGTGGAACGTCCGCCGGGTGGTCGCCGCGGCCGAGCACCCCTTGCAAGCCTTGGACGCGGCCCGCACCTGACGCCGTTGCCGTGACCGGTTGTCGGTCCGCGCGGGCCCAGGGCGCCGGCATGAGGCGGGGCCGTGCCACGGCCCCGCCTCATGCCCATGAACGGCCTGGTCGGGGACCGCACATCGTCCCTTGCAACGCCGCCGAGGACATCGCCGAGCCATACCGCATCGCCGAACCGACGCCGCTGAACGACGGGCCCTGGCGCGCTTCCTGACCGAGCAGCGGCCGCACTCCCCGCCGGCCCGCGGGGCTCAGGCCGGTGTGCTCCGCGATGCCGAGGACGCCGACGGCTCCGACGCGGTCGTCGGGCGGAGGGGGTCGTCGACGACGTACGCACCGGTGAGCGCCTCGCCTACCGCCTTTCCCCTCCGCCTCCCGACGGCACCCCCGCCTTCACCGCCCACGTCGGCCTCGGCCTCCGGTCCACCGAGACCGGCACGGACCTCGACGTCCACTGGCGGATCACCGACACCGCTGCCGACTCCGCGGACTTCGTCGCAGGGATCGGCATCGGCTTCCGTCAGAGCCTCGGCAAACTCGCGGCGATCCTCGCCGCGGAGACGCACCACACCGCCGGCCGTGACGACGGCGTCCACAGGGGGCGGTGAACTTCTGCCAGGCGGTGCGGGTGTCCGTCACCCGCGGGGGCGCGGGCCGCGGTCGGGGCCGGAGGCGGGTCAGCGGACGTGGCGGTGCATGGTCACCGTCGGCGTGAAGTCGGCCAGGGGGTCGCTGCCGCCGCTGGTGCGCGGTGCGCGTGCGGCCTCGCGGTCGAGGACGGCCTTGACCTGCCGGGCGAGTTCGTCGGCCCGCTGGGTGATCTGTTCGATCGGCAGGCGGGACGTCTTGAGGGCGGCCACCTGGCGGCTGATGCCGTTCAGTTGCTCGCGTGCCTGGCGGCTCAGACTGAACTGCCGGGGTGTGGCGACGACGAACTGGTAGGCGGCGGCCAGGGTCTGGCATGCCGGGCAGTGTTCGTTGACGGACCTGCTGAGGTTGGTGGCGTTGATCAGGCGCGCGCTGCGGCCGGCCGTGGTGAGGATCTGGTAGGAGAGGGCGACGGAACGGCAGGGGTCGGCGGGGGAGCATCCCGCCGATACCGCGGTGGCCCGGTTGTTGGCCGTCACGGCGACGGAGGGGCCGTATTCGTGGATCGCGAAGGATTGGTCGAACTGGTTCACGTGAGTCCTGTCTGCGTGGCTGAGCGCGGCGTCGACGGCGGTGGCGACGTCGTGGAAGACGCCGGCGCGGCCAGGGGTGGCGCGTGCCGCGGTGGTGACGGCCGTCATGGCCAGGCCGGCGGTGAGGGCGGCGCCGAGCCGGACGGCGGTCTTGGCGGCCTTGGACGTGTGCGGCTTGCGGTGCTGCATGGTGTTCTCCTGCGAGGGGGTGATCATGCGTGGGGTCAGAGATGGCTCGGGGTCGACGGCGCGGTCGCCGGGGCCGAGGGCGAGGTGGACGGAGGCTGCGAGGGCGAGGAAGTGAGGGAGGGCGACGCGGTGGGGGGCGGGCTCGGGGACGCGCTGGGCGAGGGAAGCGGGCTGGTGGTGCCGGCCGATGTCGTGGGGCCCGGTGTGCCGGTGCCGGGTGTGGGGGTCGCCGGTGACGCGGTGGGCGAAGGGGCCGCGCCGGTGTGCGGGCCGCGTGCGGTGGGGTGGGGGGCGGGCGCGGAGCGGCTCTGCTCGGGAGTGGCGCCGGCGTCGCGGCGGGTGGCCGGATGCGTCCCGGTGGTGTGTGCGGGGCTGGGGGACGCGGTGCGCGGTGCGGGGTGGTCCGGTTGCAGGACGGGGGTGACCGGGGCCGCCTGGGGAAGCGGCTGGGGGGTCAGGCCCTGCATCCAGGCGGTGGCCAGGACGGTGCAGCCGGCGGCGGTGGCGGCGGCGAGCGCCAGGCGCACCACCGGTCTTCCTTCAGTGGCCTTCACGGCAGCGCGCCACAGGCGGACCGCCAGTCGGGAGACGAGGTAGGCGCCTCCCGCCATGGGGCACAGCAGCATGAGCGCGCCGATCACGCCGACCAGCCCGGCCGCCGTGTGCCCGGCGGTGAACGCCGCGATCGTTCCCAGGCATTGGTCGTGCAGGCCGCGTGCCGCGGTGGCCAGCACGCGCGGCAGGTTCCACAGGGCGTACGCGGCCTCGGCGAGCACCAGCGGAACCATGGTCAGGACCCACACCGTCACGATGGTGCGCGCGGAGCCCCTGAGGTCTGCCACCTGCGCGGCGGCCTGGTGGCGCCCGGGCAGCAGGCTCAGCAGGATCGGCTTGACCTTGCCGTACAGGTCGGGGACGCCGGCCAGGTCGCCCAGGATGTAGTAGCCGTCCAGCCGCACCGCCGGCATGAGCTGCTCGAGGACTTCGAAGTGCGCGAGATACACGGCGGCGAGAAGGAAGGACTGGCCGGTGAGCAGGTAGGCCGCGGTGAGGGCCAGCATGAAGAGGGCGTTGAAGTAGACGCCGCCCAGTCCGGTGCGCAGACGGCCGGTTCTCCCGATCCGGTACACGTCGGTGACGTCCGTGTACATGGAGGGCCAGATCAGGAAGATGCCGCATCCGATCTTCCCGGGCACTGCTCCGCTGTACCGGCAGGCAGACGCGTGCCCGAACTCGTGGAAGAGGAGGGAGGCCACGGTCAGTGCGAAGATGATGAGCATCCACAGCGGCTGTTCGAGCACTTGCAGCACGGGGGTCATGGCTCCGTGGACGGCGAACAGCCACACGTCCATGGCGACGACGCCCGCGAGGGCCGGCACCACCACCGAAGGCCGGTGCAGCCACGCGAGCGCGGCGGCGATGCGGGCCACCTGCCCCTCGTGGAAGATCACTGTGTGGCCGCGCAGGGCCAGCAGCAGATCAAGGCGGGGAGCGACGACCTCGCCGGGGCGGTCTGCGAGGGGGGCGGTGATCCCGAGCGGGGCGAGCTTGTGGTCCACGAGGTGGACGATGTTCTCCGTGGTGACCTCGGCCCCGTAGCGGCCGCTGACCCGGTGGGAGATCGTCTCGGCGTCGCGGACGCCGTCGACGCTGCTGACGACGAGGTACAGCAGGCGCGACAGCTGGATGACCTGTCCGTCGCCGCGGCGGACGATGTACCGGCGCTCGGTGGTGCCCGACCCCTTGTACTCGCCGAGGGTCTGCAGACCCTGGCTCAGGCGCGGGACGGGCGCGGCGCGCGGGGATGGGGGGCTGCCGGCCGTCGTGGCGGGTGCCGGGTGCGCGACGGGATCGGATGCGGGAGTGGCGGCCGCCTGCCCGGGGCGCGGAGCGCTGGCCTGGAGGGTGGTGAGGCTGCTGTTGTCTTCGGACGCCGGCATGGTCTTCTCCTGGGCGCATCTGACGGTTCGACATGTGTGCGCGGTGTGCGGCGGATGCCGGTGGGGGGTCGTTGCATCCCGGCAGCCGCCCGGGGGGTGCGACCGCACGGGGACCGGTCACGGGCGGCGGATGTGCGGTGGGGTGGGGTGGGGTTCGAGGAGGGCCGCTTCGACGCGGAGGGGCTCGGCCCGCGGGACCGGTGCGGGCCGGAAGCGCGCTCGCGGCGTCCCCTGCCGGCTGCGGTGGCAGCACCCGGCTCGTGGCGCACCATCAGCGGGGAAGCGGCGCGGCGCGCTGAGCATCCGCGGAGCCGGCCGGGCAGCAGGGCCGGGTCCGTCTGCTGCCGGCCCGGCCCTGCCTCATCAGGTGTTACTGCTGCACGCTGATGCTCTGCGCGGCCTCGGACTGGGCGACCGCGTACGGCGAGCACTGGTTCAGCGCGGCCGACTCGTTGTGGGCGTCCACGTGTGCCACTTTCTTCGTGACGGTGGTCATCTTGGTGAAGTTGAACGAGAACTTGCCGAGCGCCTCACGTCCCGGCAGCAGTTCCGCGGTCTCGGCGTCGAGCTGGTCGGTGTTCATGAAAAGACTCCTTTGATCCTTCAAGTGGTGTGTGGACAAGACGAGTTCCGGTGAGGTGCGCCCCGATGAGCCGCCGGGCCGCTGTCCGGTCTCGTTCCGGCCTGCCGGCGCGTTCCGGCTGACAGCGAGTGAGCAGCAGGCTGTCTGCACGGCCGCGCCGCAGGGTCGGTGGACGGCGGGAAGCCCCCGCCTCCGCAGCCGGGTCATGCGGACACCCGGCTGCGGAGTCGGGGCACGGCGGAGCCGGGGGGAGAACCGCCCGCCGTCCAAAGTCTCCGGACGTTTCGTCCGGAGGCTCCGGACAGTAGCTGAAACCGAAGGAAAAGCGCAAACAATCCAAATCAGACATTCATCCACAGCCGCACCTCTGTTCGCTCCTACGGCATGACCAGGTACGACTGCGACGGTGCGGCACCGCGGCCGCGTGGCGCTCAGGAAGCTCGACCACGCCGAACTTCGGTGGCCGGCCGCCGTAAAAGCCGCTCGACCGGCCGGGATTTTTGCCTCTCGGCAACAGAATCAAGAGCGTTCTCACGGCGAGATCCGCTTTCGATACACGCCCTCCGGACGTGCCGCTGCGGCCGCCCGGTTCAACAGGCCCCGCACAAAGGCGATTTCTGCCGGCCTTTCGCCCGCGGAAGGGCGTTTCGCCGGCACCCGGCCCGAGGGAGGAGAAGACGAATCGCGTTCGTCAGGCGCGGGCAGAGCTCAGCCGACGGTCAGTCTGTAGACCGTCAACTCGTTTCCGTCGACATGAACATGGAAATCCGGCGGGCCTGCGCCGAGTTCGGGAACGGCGTTGTTGACGGTCTTGAGCTCCGCGGCGCTGAGAACGGCGGCAGCAGCCTTGATCATGTCGGTGAACGTCGTCTCCGATAGCTGCCGGAGCGAGTCGCCGGAAAGCAGAACCACCGCCTCGCCGGTGCTGCTGCGCACGACGGCGGTCATGGGGGCTCCATGTACGACAAGCACCTGCTACCCCTCTCGGCGTGGCCTTTCCGACCCGCTGAATGCCGGCACGGCAGGAGGATATCCCTCGCTCTCCCTGTGACCGTGAGCCGTGGTGCAGGCGCTGGATTCCGGGAAGATTCCGCCGAGCTTAGCGGGAGAGCCATGGCCGAGGGTGACGGACCCGGCTGGCGTCCATGTGCTCGATTCTCACGGCCGCAGGCCCGGGGATGCCGCCGGTGATCGGTGCGCGGCGCCCCGGTCGAAGAGCCGGGCCACCGGCACGGACCGGAGCGGACGACGTCCGCAGGGCCGCCCGCTCCACCCACGATGCCGGGCCGGCCGGGCGCACAGCCGCTCGGGCGGTCAGTTCATGCCGGGACCACCGGCATGCGGTGATCCGCGCCAAGGGATCCCGGCCGGAGCGGTGTCATCTGCGTGTGCGCCGCGTGCACTTGTTTCCCTGCAGGGCCCCGGTTCCCGGGCCGCGTCGATTTCCGCCTGGAGTTCGATCGCGTGGACGATGCTCCCGGTCAGCGTCCTGCGAATGATGGGATCGGTGATTCTCCACGCGGTCATGGCCTCGTCCGGCGAGAGCGTCGCCGAGTTCGTTCCGCGCCGGGGCGGTTGAGGCCCTCGCTGCTCGGGAACGAAACCGCTCTCCACCATCATGATCCGGTGATCAAGGTTGAGGACTGCCGCCCACTTCGTCAATTGCGAGGCCAACGGGAAGGTTTTGCCGTCCAGCGTCCGGCTGATGGTGGTCAGGCTCAGACCGGTCGCGGCCGCCAGTTGCGCCCGGCCGCCCTGTCGCCGGCGGACGTCGAATCCGGCTGCCATCGCAGCTCTTGTGAGATAGGCGCCCACCAGCTGCGCCCGAGCCTGCCGTTCGGTCCGGATTTCGTGGGGGGATTCCTTCGCACTCCGCATGGTCGGAGGGTAGCGCGCACGCACGTTGTCCCATGCTGGTTGCACGCGTGCACCTTTGCAGGTCACAACCTAGATCGGCATTTCTGCAGGCCATCTCCCGAATGTCGCATCTGTGTGCGAATCAAAATACTCTTGCGTCACTCATGCCCGGCAACTTGCATATGTTGCGCGCGTGTGGGTTAGCCACACTGACGCACGTTGCTGAGGGGGTCTTTTGACCATGCTTCGCCTTCACATGGCCATGCTCCTGGTAAAGGCCAGGGAATTCGGTGACGAAAGCGTCGCCGACATGGCGCAGCGCACCGGAATCAGCAGGTCGACGCTCCACCGGCTCGCGACCGGAACGAAACAGCCGAGCCTCGCGACCCTCTGGACGCTGCGCGACGCCTACAGCGTCCGGCTCGACGCGCTCGTCTACGACGACCCGCAGACGATGCGCGGCAATCGTCCTCCCCACGGCAGCGTGTGCCTGACCAGGACCGTCACCGCTTCCGGCGCGGGGGCCTCGACCGGCACGCGGCCGGGTGACGACCGGCCCGGCCCTGTCCCCGGGGCCCCGGCCCGGATGCGGTCCTCGCACCACCCCCTCGGTTCCGCCGACGAGCCCGCCTCACTTCTGTCCACGCACGATCGGGAGCACCCTTGACCACTCACGCTCACAGCGCTGCCCGCGGCGGCGGCGCCACGGGGGAACTGGCCCTCATCACCCGTGCCCAGCAGGGCGACCGCGAGGCGTTCGCCGAGCTGTACCGGATGCACCACGGCGTCATCGCCGCGCTCATCGGCCGGCGCGTCAGATCGAACACCGCCCTGGCCGAGGACCTCACCGCTGACGTCTTCATGAAGGCATGGGCCAAGATCACCACTTTCACGTGGAAAGGCACGTCGATCCGTGCCTGGCTGTGCACCATCGCACGCAACGCGGTCACCGACCACTTCAAGACCGCCACGACACGTCACCTCACCTTCGTCGACCACATCACCCAGGTCGGAGACGCCTGGGCTCCCGAGGCAGGCAACCCCGAGGACACCGTCCTGTCCTCGCTCGCACTCGACGACCTGCGTCACGCCCTCTCCGAGATCACCCCCCGTCAGCAGGACGTCATCCGGCTGCGGTTCCTGGGCGAGATGTCCGTCCACGAGACCGCCCGCACCATGGGCACCACGGACGCCGCCGTCAAAACACTCCAGTGGCGCGCGCTCGACTCCCTCCGCAAGGCCTACGTGGGAGCTGTGGCATGACCATGGCCTACGGCGAGGGCACCGATGCCGAGCAGGAACTGACCGCGCGGCTCACCGAAGTCGCCCACGCCTTCATCGCCGGTCTGAACGCACAGGGCCGGCTGGTGGAGACCGGCGGGGCCGACACCCTGCGACGGCTCAGGGAAGAGAACCAGACGCGGCACAGTCCGCCGGAGGCGGAGCCCGGCGACGTCGAGGCCACCGAGACTCCTGTGCTTCCCGCACCGGGCGCGCCGCCCCCGTGGGAGGCGGTCGTCACGCCTCGCGCCGGCGAGGACACCTCCGGCGTACCCGCGTCATCCCGCCCGCTGCACGTCCTCGGCGCGCCGGAGCCTGTGCCCATGAGTGCGAACGCGCCCGGCTCGTACGACGCACCGGACGGCACGCCCGCCCCGGCCGAACCGGCACCCGCCCGGCAGGCCGCCGCGCCGGCGCCGGCCTTCGCGCGGAGCGCCGACGCCCAGGAGCCGCCCACGGCCGGCGACAACCAGACGCAGCCGTCGGCCGCCGTCACAGCGGCCAGGCTCCGGGCCGAGAACGCGGGCCGGCTCGAGGTCACGCAGATCACCTCCGATCACACATGCGTCACCGTCCACATCCACGCCATGTCGCTGGCCGACTGGGAGTACTGGCTGACCGCGATCGGAGCGCCGCTGAACGCGCCGACCCAGCGCAGCGGATGGGTGCAGACCGCCACCGGGCACCTCGACGGTGTGGAGGTTCGTCTCACCGCGGACGTCGTGCCCCGCCTCCTGGAGGAGGCGGCGCAGCGGGCCACCGAACCCTTCTGCCTCGGGGGCCGCGTCTACGACCTCGCCGTCGGCCACACCGACCGCCTCGGCCAGACCTGGCACTACAACGGCCAGCGCGAGGAGGACAACACCCCCTGCTTCACCCTGGGCGGTACGAGCGGCCCGCCCTACCCGCTCACCTCCATCCTCATGGCCAACGGCCCCCTCACCCCCGCTGCCGCGGACCCCGACCGCTCCGAAACCCGCTGAGCACGCGTCACAACACCGGCCGTCGTCCTCTGCGCCCCGGATCCGCGCGCCGGAGCGCCGTCCGGCAGGCGAGGGCCGCCCCAGGCCGCAAGGATCCACCCCGGCTGCCGGGAGGGCGGCCCTCGGGCGCGATCCGGGCGCACCGGGCCCGCCGCCGCAAGGCCGGGGCGCCTGCCGGTTCCGGCCGGGTAGAACCTCGACGGCGCCGGCTCGGCCCGCATGCGCGAGGCTTACGTCGGCCCGTCGCCGAAGGCGAGTGCCCGGCCCCGCCGCCGGGCGGTGCGCCGCTCGCCCAGGGTCCTCGCCGACCGGCACCACCGCCTCGCCCGCGGCGGGCCGAAGCGCCTGACGTTCCACGCCCGCGCCCGGCCGCGCCGTCGACAGCCGGGTCATCTGCGCGGCAGAGCCCGGGTGAAGCCCTGTAGTGCCTGGCGTCGTCGGTGACTTCCCCGGCCGGCTGCGATGCCGTGGCGCGTCGCGCTCCCGCACCCGGCCGCGGACCAGCCTTCGGGCCGCCTGCGCACCGACCCCGGCGGGCGTGCCGTATCCGGTCGGCCGAGCCGCCCGCGCCCAGCGGCCCGCCGCGCTCTGCGACCAGGTCACCGGTCACGTCGAACCCGTCGGCGGAAGACCACGGAAGCATCGGGACCGGCCGCCCGGCGCCGGCTTCCGAGGCCCGCGCCGCCACGCTCGTCCCCGCCCCGGCGACTCGCGGCCGGGACAGCTCCGCCTGCACGCCGGCCCCCGACCCACCGGCCTCGGCCGGACGGCGGCGGAACATCTCCCCCACTCCCGGCCCCGGCCCCTGTGACCGCGTGCGTGGTGGCGCCGCACCGCTCGGCCGTTCACGTGCGGCCGGGGACCTGCTCACCGGGCCGTGCCCGGGCCTGAACTCGAGCCGCCACTCGGGCACCGACAAGCGGACGCGGCTGCGCAGCCGTGCGCGGAGCCCACCGTGGGCGAGGTGGTCGGCACACAGGCGGGGGTGCCCGCCGGGGGTGTGCCGGAGGACGTGGCCCGGGCGGAGGCGCGGCCCAGGACTCGCCACAGCGCATGCGCTCTCTGTGCACGTTGCCGGCTGAGCCGGCCCGCTGGTGTCGGCCACGGCGCGCAGTCGGAGGGCAGCGTAGCGCAGGGTCCCGGTGGGAAAGAAGGTGCAGAACGCCCCGGCGGCAGGGCCGTTAGACTCATTGACAGGCGGTCACTCCCTCTCCACAGGAAGAACCGGCGTGCCCAACACACTGCAGGAAATGATCAAGCTCAAGCTGGACCAGAACGGCTGGTCCTACAGCGATGTTGCGCGCCGCGGTGGCATCTCCCGTTCGACGGTCCACCATCTCGCGACGTCGGCGCGGCTGGCGCAGATGCCCCAGCAGACCACTCTGGAGGGCTTGGCCAAGGGACTGGGCATCCCGGTGGCGCCGGTACAGCGGGCCGCCGCCGAGGCCGCGGGCGTCAACCTGTACCTCGAGGACGCACCCGAGGCAGCGGATCCCGAGGTGGCGATCCTCATCGCGAGCGTGCACAAGCTGAGCCCGACGGACCGCCGGCATGTGGCCGCCCTCGTCGAGTCGCTGCTGCAGGCGAACGAAACCCAGTAGACAGGGCCGGCGTTCCGGTCACGCCCGGGACCGCCCCTTCGGGTGCGCAGGCGTCGGGTGCGCAAGCGGTGGAAGCGTCCGCGCCGTGGTGATCCAGTCGATGACGGCGTGCACGGTGACGCAGTCGAGTTCGGCCAGTCGGAAGACGGCCTGCACGTCAGCGGCAGCCAGCGGAACACACACCCTGTCCAGGGCTCCGTACAGGCGCAGTCGGTGGGCGTGGGCGGTGGAGGTGTCCTGTCCCGCGTGGATGTCGGGTCCGCGGTCACCGGTGGCGTGCAGAGGTGGTGTCGTTTCCAAGTGATCCGCCTTGGTGTGGGTCGGCCGGCTGGTCCGGCGGCTCGGGCCTGAAGGGGAAGCGCTCGAAGGTCTCCCTGATCCGGTCCTCGAGGGAGTGCGGGTCCGGCCAGGGAGACGGCCCGTGCAGTTCGCGGTGAATGGTCTCCCAGAAGGCTCCGGCGACCGTGTGGTCGCACCGGTCCCCCACTGTCGCGCGGACGGGCGCGCAGCCGAGCGAGCCGGCCCGCTCGGTGAAGGACCAGGCCGGCAGGCTCTCGTACGCGGTCCCGCCGGCCGGTTCGGCACGCGCGGCGCGGGTCATGGCGGCCATGAGGGCGTGGTGGACGAGGGCGCGGTGCGCTGTCACGGCGGTGCTCCAGCCGATCAGGCAGCGGGATGCCGTGTCGAGGACGACGGCCGTGTACAGGGGGCCCCGGCGTGTGATGAAGGGGAGGACGTCGACAGTCCAGCGCCGGCCGGGCGTGCGGGCGCCTTCCCGCGGCGCCTGTCCGTGCGCCCGTCCCGCTCGGCCGCGGATCCCGGTGCCCTTCATGATGAGCTCCACGGTGGTGTGGCTGACGTCGATGCCGTAGCGGTGGACGAGTTCCTGCGTCACCCGGCGGTATCCGTAGGTGGAGCCGGACTCCTGGTGGATGTCGAGGATCAGGCGGGTCAGCCAGGCGCGGCGCAGTGCTCGTGGCGAGGGGCCTCGTGCGCGCCAGGCGTAGTATCCGGACTCCGAGACGTCGAGGAGTGCGGCGGTCCTGCGCACCGGGAATCCGTGCGGTGCCATGCGGTGGATCACCTCGTAACGTCTTTTGGGGGCATCATCTGCCGCATGGTGGCGACGAGTTCGCGGCACAGGAGGACTTCCTGCTCCAGTTCGTCGATGCGGGCGCGGGCCTGTGCCAGGTCCGATCCGGAGGCACGCAGGCGCCGCCAGCGATAGACGGTCTGCGGGGAGACGCCCAGTTGCCGTGCCACTTCCTTGGCCGGGCGCCCTTCGGAGACCAGTTGCTCTGCGCGGGCGCGCAGTGCTGCGGGGTGAGAACTGCTCACGGGGATGCCACTCGTTCGTGCCGCTGCCGAAGGACGGGGGAAAGGACCTGCGCAGAACGCCGGTTCACTGCCCGGCGTCCGCCGGTGGACGGCACCGGGTCGGGGACCGCCGGTACCTGCACGGACACAGCCGCCGGCCGTGTCCATCGCCCGGCACACCGCGCGAGCCCCGGTCCCTGCGGCGCCGCGGGGGCAGGCCCGGGAGCCTGCCCCCGCGTCAGGGGCCGTACTACTGACGGACGCTGATGGACTGGGAGGCCGCGGACTGGGCGACCGCCAACGGCGAGTCCTGGTTCACCGCCATCGACTCGTTGTGCGCGTCGACATGCGCGATCTTCTTCGAGACGGTCGTCGTCTTGAAGAAGCTGAACGAGAACCTGCCCAGGGCCTCGCGGCTGGGCAGCAGTTCGGCGGTCTCGGCCTCGAGCCAGTCGTTGTTCATCGGAAAGCCTTTCGTGAAGGAAGGGGTGTACGCGATGTACGCGAGACAGAAGCTGGGCCCGGCGGCGGACGGACCAACTGCTGCCGTCGGCTGCGCTCCGTTCCCGGTCGGCGCCACCCGGCCATGGGGAACGCGCAGGCAAGCGCCAACCCCGCTGTCCGGAGACTCTGGACAGTTCGTCCAGAGAGCTTGGACGGTAGCCGAAGGAGACGGTCAGGGCAAACCGTCTATTTCGGACAATCGTCCAGAAGCGCCCGCCTGTTCCATTCCGTGCCCCTGACCCCCACCTGCGCCACCTCGCCCGTGCAGCACGACACGCAAGGCCCGGGACGGCCTTTCCCCGCGGACGGCCGGCAGGCATCTCTCAGCGAGAAATGAACTCCACAAAAGCGAGGGCAGCACCGAAACCCGCATCATCGGCTCCGCCCTCGCAGCACCACGCATTTCCTCAGGAGCGGCTCCGAGAAACACCGGGCATTTCCTGCGCCGCATTCACACCGTCGGACTCCATCGGTCGCACACTCGCGAACGGGATTGCGGGGTAGGCAAGTTCACCTGGTTGGACGCCCTTCCCAGGCATGGCACGCTTTCCCCTCAAGCGGCGCCGCATTGCCGCTGAGCTGCCGTTTCGATATCTCTCCTGGACCACCGACCCAATCGACGAGAACTCGGCCCGCAAAAGATTTCCGGGTTATTGATGTAGCGTCAGATTCAGTACCAGGGCGAGACCGGCCCTGAATGTCTGAAAGGAGATCAGGTGAAGACCTTTGCTAAGGCAGCAGCAGGCACGCTTCTCGCGGTCGGCGCTGTCATGGCGCCTCTCTCGACGGAGGCGGCCGCCGCCCCGGCGGACTCCGTGACATCGGTGACGCCCTCGTCCCACTGGGGCGACCACCCCGCCTACGGGTACCGTCACGCCGGTGACTGGCGGCGGTACTGCGACGAGGACCGCTACGACCGCTGGCGTCACCGCGACCACTGCCGCGACGACCGCTACTACGGCTGGTTCCGGTTCGGTTACGGCCGCCACCACCACCGTGTCTTCTACTGGGACTGCTACTGACCTCCTCACCTGGACGAGATCCGCGCCGCCCGCTGTCAGGGATTCCTGACAGCGGGCGGCCCGCAAACCGTCCTTCCCCCGGCCAATTCCCTGCCCCCACGCACCGCGCGCCCCGACCCCGCGTTCGCCAGGGGCGGTCGCAGCTTCGGTCAGGGGCTGACAAGCGACCGAAGCGACTCAAGCGACTCTGGACCGAACCTGGATGACCGTCTCCGCACCGGCCGACTCCCCCAGCACCAGTCTCGACTTCCTCGGTTTGACTGGGCGGCCTGTGGATCGTTCCTCATTGGCGGGGCGTCAGGCCATGGCAAACCTGGCGACGTACTCCTCGAAAGGCTCGATGCCGACTTCCGCGCGGAGTTCGTCCACGCGCTCGGGGTCTTCACAGGGCCACGGAACCGGCGCCCCGTCCTTCACGCCGGCGATCTGAGTGCCGTAAACCTGCTTACGGCCTTCGTTGACCAGCGTGCGGTCGCGCAGAAACGCCAGCTCGCGCGGGCTGGCCAGGCCTGCCGACACCGCCTGCTGCATCAACTGGAGGGCACGACGCTGAACGTCGAGCTGCCGGTCGGCGTGCTGGGCGATCAGCCATGCCGCGCGTGCGGCCTCCTCGCCGACCAGCTCCGCCGTAGGCCAGCCGTACTCGTCCATGATCTCGCCGAGCCGGTCACCGTGCCGGGCGGTCAGCCGCCGCCACGCCAGCTGCTCGGCGGGGTCATCGCTGTTCGCGCGGGCTGCGGACTGGTGGTCGGCCGCAGCCATGTCCGTGAGTTCCACCGCCAGCGCGGCAACGTCGTTCGTCACCCTCGACTCCCGGGTCGCATCCGTGCTCTGTGTCCGCCCGCAAGCCTAGAGGTGGAAATTGGGCATAAAGATCATTCCGGAGAACGGTGACAGACGCCTTCCCGTACCGGGATAATGGAACAACCCCCGGAGCCAGAGCCGGATCGCTGCGACGGTCACTGCCCCGTGAGGGCAACGGCGGCGGTCGCCGCCAGGCCCCCGGCCGTCGGGAACGCGGAGGCGTTGACGCGTGCGGACAGGCCGCCCGCCGCGGCCATGGGCACGGGTTCCAGAGCGAACAATGTCGTCCTGCCGCGACGCCGCTGACGAAGCAGGTCACGCAGGCCGTGAGGGTACTGGGGGCCGACCCGGCGGCGGCCAGGAACACATCACAGCAGCGTGCCGAGGACCATGCCCGCGCCGGACGACGCGCTGCGACTGCCCAGCCCCTCCGGCCTGCGTCGCGGGTGGGTGCCGTGACTGGTAGCGGGTCAGCAGTTGACGGGAGGGTTGCCGGAGGCGACTCGGCAGAAGTCCGGCGCGGGTCCGCCGTCGACGGTGCCGGCGTTCGGGCCGACGGAGATGAAGTCGCTGTCGGCGCCGCCGAGGATCCTGCCGGTCGCCGTGGTACCGGCGTTGGCTGTGATGAAGTCGCCGCCGGTGCCGCCGTCGACGGTGCCGGCCACGAAGCCGTTGATGACGATGTAGTCGCTCCCGCCCAGGCCGTTGACGGTGTCGCCCACGGCAAGGGCGCCGCAGACGATGCTGTCGGAGCCGGCGGTACCGCTGATGGCCGTGCCGGACACGGGGCGGCCGTTGACCGTACATGACGTCAAGGCCTGTGCGGGCGTGGCGATCAGAGCGAGGGGAGCGGCCAGGAGGGTGGCGGCGCAGAAGGACCGCATCGCATGTCTCATCATGCCACAAAGTGGTACATGGCGATTTAATGATCGCAATGCCGGACATTCATGATATCCACCGTTCGGAGCAGTCTGCCGCCCAGGCCCGCGGAGGCTGACGACGATCACGGCGCCCGCCCTGTGCACGTGCCGCGCCTGGGATCCCGATCCCGGTGCTCGCGGGTCGGACGGTACGACCGGTCAGCGGCGTGTCAGAGGGACGTCAGCCCGCCCTGGCATCGTGGAACACGTGAACGGCGCCGCGGGAAGGCCGCGGGGCCGGGAGCAGGGAGAGGTGCCCGGAGCGGCTGATCGGGGACCAAGGGCACACGCCCGGAAGTCGGACTCCTTCGAGGGTCCACGCAGGTTCGAATCCTGCCCTCTCCGCGCCACTCGCTTACAGGTTCGAGGCAGGGATGGTCCTAGTGTCCGGCTTCGGTGCCGAGCTGCGCCAGGCGGGTCAGGGCCGGCAGGGCCGCGGCGATGGCCTGGCGTTCCGCGGGGGTCAGCTGGGCGATCAGCGGGGTCAGGTGACGGCCCCGGTCCTCGTGCCGGGACTGGCCGATCTTTCGGCCACTGTCGGTGATGTGGACGAGGACGGCGCGGCCGTCGGCCGGGTCGGGTCGGCGTTCGACGAGGCCGTCGCGTTCGAGCCGGGTGACCAGCTGGGTGAGCCCCGGCTGGCTGATCTGCTCGGTCCTGGCGAGTTCGGTCAGCCGTTTCGGACCGCTGGTGGCCAGCGTGTCCAGCACGGACAGTGTGGTGAACGACAGCTTCTGCACTGCGGGAAGCCGGATGTAGTAGCGGTTGAAGTTCTCGATCGCTCTGGTGAGGTCGGCGACGTTCAAGTCGGTTGTGCCGTCGGCACGCTGAGTAGATGTCACCCTGGAAATGTATCGCAGGCTTATATAAGCTCCTGATCGATCGCGTGCCGGCGCCTCGTCCAGGCGCACGGTGTGCATGGCACCTCGGCGCAACGGCGCGTCAGTGGACTTGTAGAGCGCTAGGTGAGGAACCCACCACATGACTGTGCGAATCGGCATCAACGGCTTCGGGCGTATCGGTCGCAACGTCTTCCGTGCGGCGGCCGCGCGGTCTTCGGAGCTGGAGATCGTCGCCGTCAACGACCTGGGCGATGTGCCCACGATGGCCCACCTGCTCGCTTACGACTCGATTCTGGGGCGCTTCCCCGAGGAGGTCACCGCCGAGTCGGGCGCGATCCGCGTGGGTGACCGGACGCTCAAGGTCCTCGCCGAGCGCGACCCCGGCGCCCTGCCGTGGGGTGACCTGGGAGTGGACATCGTGATCGAGTCCACCGGTATCTTCACCGACGCCGCGAAGGCGCGCTCCCACGTCGAGGGCGGGGCGAAGAAGGTGATCATCGCCGCTCCGGCCAGCGGCGAGGACATCACGCTGGTGATGGGCGTCAACGACGGTGACTACGACCCCGACCGCCACACCATCATCTCCAACGCCTCCTGCACCACCAACTGTCTCGCCGTCCTGGCCAAGGTGCTGCACGACGCCGTCGGCATCGACACCGGCATGATGACCACGGTCCACGCCTACACCCAGGACCAGAACCTGCAGGACGCCCCGCACAAGGATCTGCGCCGGGCCCGGGCCGCGGGCCTGAACATCGTGCCGACCTCCAGTGGCGCCGCCAAGGCCATCGGGCTCGTCCTGCCGGAACTCGCCGGCCGGCTGGACGCCTTCGCCCTGCGGGTGCCCGTGCCCACCGGCTCGGTCACCGACCTGACGGTCACCACCCGCCGCGGCACCACCGTGGACGAGGTGAAGGAGGCGTACGCGGCGGCGGCCTCGGGGCCGTACAAGGGCTTGCTGTCGTACGTGGACGCGCCGCTGGTCAGCACCGACATCGTGGGCGATCCGGCCTCCTGCGTCTTCGACGCCGGGCTCACCCGGGTGTCCGGCCCGCAGGTCAAGGTCGTCGGCTGGTACGACAACGAGTGGGGCTACTCGAACCGTCTCATCGACCTGGCACTGCTCGTCGGGTCCTCTCTGTAGTTCCTCGCCGGCCCGGCGTCTGCACCACCCGCACGTCAGCACCGGTCGGCCGCCGAAAGGCGGCCGCCGCTTCGGCGCGCCCGTGAACCGGCGCGCAGCGCCCGACGCCAGCGATGCCGTCGGCGTGCCCGGATGCCCGACGAATCCCCTGCACGACGCTGCGAGGACAGGCTCAATGAAGGAACTTCCGCGGTTACCTTTCGACAATCCGGACGTGCTCGGCATCGCGCCCCAGATGCGTGCACTGCAGCAGGAGGGGCCGATCACCAGGGTGCGGACCACCGGTGAGGACGCCTGGCTGATCACCCGCTACGACGAGGTGCGGGCACTGCTCGCCGACCGCCGGCTCGGTCTCAGCGATCCCAGGCCGCAAGGATCGGCCAAGAGCGCGGCCAGGGCCTTCATGGTCGCGCTGATGGCCGGGGACGACCACGACACCGAGACCGTCAGGCACACGCGGATGCGCCAGCTGCTCGTGCCCCGGTTCTCCACGCGCCGCATGCGGCTGATGAAGGGCCGGATCGAGCATCACGTGGACGACCTGCTCGACCAGTTGGCGGCCGGCACTCCGCCGGTCGACCTGCACCGTGCGCTGTCGTTTCCGCTGCCGACCATGGTGGTCTGTGATCTGCTCGGCGTGCCGCTGGCCGACCGGGAGCGGTTCGGGCAGTGGGCGAGGGGCACCTTCGACCAGAGCGACAACCAGCATGCGGCGAACACCTTTCAGCAGGTGGTCGACTACATGACGGAGCTGGTGGCGCGCAAGCGCACCGAGCCGGGCGACGACATCCTGTCGGAGCTGATCGCCGAGGACGACGGCGCGCTGTCCGACGCCGAGATCGCCCAGCTGGGCAACGCGGTACTGCTGTTCGGCTACGAGACCACCATCGTGCGTATCGACCTGGGCACGCTGCTGCTGTTGCGCAACCCGGCACAGCGTGCGCTGCTGGCGGAGAATCCGGACCTCGCGCCGGCCGCCGTCGAGGAGATCCTGCGTCTGGGCGTGGGCGGGAAGGGATCCAACGCGATCATTCCCCGCTACGCGCACAGCGACATCACCGTCGGCGAGACGGTGATCCGGACCGGGGACGCGGTGATGCTGGCCATCGGCGCGGCCAACATCGACAGCCGGGCGTTCCCCGACAGCGACCTGTTCGACCTGGGCCGGCACAAGCCCAAGTCCCATCTGGCGTTCGGGCACGGCGTGCGGCACTGCATCGGCCGCACCCTGGCCCGGATCGAGCTGACCGCGGTGTTCGAGCGGCTGTTTTGCAGACTGCCCGGCCTGCGCCTGGCGGTACCCGAGGAGTCGCTGTGCTGGCAGGAGCACCGGATCACCGGCGGGTTCGATGAAATCCCCGTCACCTTCTGAGTGGCCTTGCCCCAGCGGACACCTTCCCCACGTACAGTCACGAGGACGAGGAACCATGACGGACACCTTCGGCGACTACGTCGACTGCACGCCCTTACTCGACGACCGTGAGGCCCTCGACCGGTTCTACGACGAGCACGGCTACCTCTATCTGCGCGGTGTCCTGGACGGTGAGCTGGTGCGGACCGCCGCCGAGCAGATGCTCGAGGGTCTGGTCGCGCTCGGCCACGCCGCACCCGGCACCACCCTCGACACCCTCGCCATCGACTCCTTCGAGGCGGTCGACGAGGTGGCGATGCACGACTACGTCAAGTACGACGACCTGTGGAACCACCCCTCGAGCCTCAAGGTCTGGGAGAAGGTGTTCGGCGAGCCCGTCTTCGTGTTCAGGTCGACGACGATCCGCTACTACCCCTCCGCCGCGGGCTCCGCGGAGCCGAGCTTTCTGACGCCGCTGCACCAGGACGGCTTCTACATAGGCCCGAACAAGGACTTCCGTACCGCCTGGATACCGCTGCTGGCGACGACCCGCGCCATAGGCGGGGTCGCCGTCGCCGACGGCAGCCACAGGAAGGGGCCGCGCGAGCACGTCGTCACCGAGAACTTCCGCCGCTTCGGCCACCCTGTGCGCGGTATCCCGGCGGAGGAGTTCGGCGCGGACGAGCAGCTGCTGTTCTCGCCGATGGAGCCGGGTGACGTGCTCCTCTTCCACGCCTTCATGTGCCACAAGTCCATCCCGAACGTCTCGGCGAACCCGGCGGGCATGCGGATGTCGATGGACACCCGCATCCAGCCCGCCTCCTCGCACCGCGGGTTCAACGCGCTGACCCCGTGGCCGGAGTCCGCGAAGGACGCCTCCAAGGGGATCATGTCGAAGATCACCGGCACCCCCACCACCGTCGAGTGACGGTGCCCTCCCCGCACCCGTCCCAACCGTCCCCCCACACACGCCTGGCAGGCAGCGCATGACGAAAAGCGAGGGCATCCGCCCTCTGAAGGGACCCACGACGACACCGCAGTCCCCGGCCGGTACGCAACCGGCCGCCGCGGGGCTCACCGGCATCGCCCTCGTGGTGGTGCTCACCGGATACGCCCTGTCCATCGTGGACGCCTCCATCGTCAATGTGGCGCTGACCTCGATCAGTGACGACCTCCACGGCGGTCCCGCCGCGCTGGAGCTGGTGGTGTCCGGCTACGGCCTCACCTACGCCCTCGGCCTGGTGCTGGGCGGACGGCTGGGCGACGCCTTCGGCAGGCGGCGCCTGTACGCCTGCGGGCTGGCGGCTTTCACCCTCACCTCGGCGCTGTGCGGGGCCGCCCCGACCATCGAGTTCCTCGTCGCGGCCCGGCTGCTGCAGGGGGCCGCCGCCGCCATGCTCGTACCGCAGGTGCTGGCGACGATCCAGGCGGCCACGGCGGGCCAGGCGCGCGCCCGTGCGATCGGCCTGTACGGCGCGACCGCGGCCCTCGGCATGGTCGTCGGGCAGATCCTGGGCGGGCTGCTGGTCTCGCTGGACGTCGCCGGGATGGGCTGGCGGTCGGTCTTCGCGATCAACGTGCCGATCGGGGTGGCCGCGCTGCTGGCCGTCCGCCGCGTCCCCGCGACCAGGGCCGGCGCCAGGCCGGGCTTCGACCCGGTGGGCACCGTGCTGTTCGGGGTCACCATGGTGTGTGTCCTGGCCGTGGTCGTGGCGGGCCCCGACCTGGGCTGGCCGCTGTGGCTGTGGGCGCTGCTCGTGGCCGCCGCGGTGGGCGCGGTGGCGCTGGCACGGACCGAACGCGCGCTGGAGGCGCGGGGCGGCTCACCGCTGCTGTCCCCGTCGGTGCTGTCGCATCCCGGGATGCGCAGGGGGCTGGCGGCGGTGGTGCCGTTCTCGGCCGGCTTCGGCGCCTTCCTGTTCGTCTACGCGCTGGTCGCGCAGGGCCACTTCGGGTTCGACGGGCTCGCCTCCGGTGCGGTGCTCTCGCCGTTCGCCGTGGCGTTCTTCGTGGTGACGCTGTTCACCCCGAGGATCGCGGCGGCCCTGGGCGGCCGGATCGTCACCCTGGGCGCCCTGGTGCAGGGCACGGGCGTGCTGCTGCTGGCGCTGGTGGTCCGGCTGGGCTGGCCGCATCCTTCCCTGGTGCTCGTGTGCGTCGGGATCGCCTTCTTCGGCGTGGGCGCGGCGCTGACCGGCCCGACGCTGTTCCGGATGATCCTCGCCGACGTGCCCTCCGCGCAGGCCGGCATGGGCAGCGGTGTGCTGGTGACCAGCCAGCAGATGGCGACCGCGCTGGGCGCGACCGTCGGCGGAACCCTCTACGTCTCCGTGGCCGGCGCCCTGTCGACGGTGTCGGCGGCCGTGTGCGTGCTCGCCCTGCTGGCGTGTTTCTCGGTGACCGTGCTCGTGATCAGCCTGAAGCTCCCCGACCCCGGCTGACGCCCGCGCTGCTCGAACGGCGCGATCTGATCCAGACCTTCTCGTGGGCAACGGCGCGCCGTTCGACGGCGTGCCCGCGCGCAGAAGCGGAGAGAAGCCAAGTGCACCTACAGGCAAGAGCAGCGGTGGTGACCGGCGCGGCCAGCGGTATCGGTCTCGCCCTCAGCGCCCGCTTCGCCCGGGCCGGCGCCGCGGTGGTCATGGCGGACGTCGACGGCGACGCCCTGCACCGCCGGTCCGCCGAGCTGGCCGCGCAGGGCGCCGACGTCACCGCCGTGACCGCCGACCTGACCGACCCGGACGCCGTCGAACGGCTCGCGGACACGGCGTTCGGGGTGCTCGGCGACGTCGACGTGGTGTGCAACAACGCCGGAGTCCTCGGTCCCGTGGGCCGGCCTCTGTGGGAGGTGCCGCTGGAGCGGATGCGGCAGGTGTTCGAGGTGAACCACTGGGCGCACGTCCTGGTGGCCCGTGCCTTCGTTCCCCGGCTGCTGGCGCGCGGCCGGCCCGCCCATCTGGTCCACACCGCCTCGATGTCCGCGTTCGTCGTCGGTGCGGGCAGCGCCGCCTACGCCGCCTCCAAGCACGCCGATCTCGCGGTGGCCCGCAGTCTGCGCGCCGACCTGCGGGGCACCGGGGTGCGGGTGTCGGTGCTGTGTCCCGGCCGGGTCGACACCCCCATGGTGCAGGGCCTGACGGCTCCGCGCGGTGCGGGCGGCGCCACCTCGGTCAGCGCCGAGGACGTCGCCGGCCTCGTGTGGGAGGCCCTGGGCTCCGACCGTTTCTACCTCTTCAGCAACCCCGACGCCCCGCTGCGGCTGTGCGACCAGTTCGACGACGTATGGCGTCATGTTTCCCTTCCGCCCCCTTCCCCCGAGGAGGAGCTGTGGCCCGCGCCGAAAGCGACGACCGAAGCGAGGAAACACCGGCCATCGACCTGGAGGCGGTGAGGGAGAAGTACCGGCGGGAACGCGACAAGCGCCGCTTCGGCCGCACCTACCAGTTCGCGCGCGGTGACTTCAGCCGCTACGCGCGCGACCCCTACACCGAGCGGCAGGAGCGCGAGCCGCTTGCCGACGAGGTGGACGTCGCCGTCGTCGGCGCCGGCATCGGCGGCCTGCTGACCGGCGTCCATCTGCGCAACGAGACCGGCCTTGAGCGGATCCGGCTGATCGACGAGGCCGGCGACGTCGGCGGCACCTGGTACTGGAACCGGTTCCCCGGGGTCAGGTGCGACGTCGAGAGCTACATCTACATGCCGCTGCTCGAGGAGACCGGCACGATACCCACCGAGAAGTACGCCACCGGGCCCGAGATCCTCGCCCACCTGCAGAACATCGCCCGCACGTACGGCCTGTACCGCGACGCCCTGTTCCAGACCGCCGTCACCGAGCTGCGCTGGGACGAGTCCGCCGGGGTGTGGCTGGTGAGCACGGACCGCGGGGATCGGTTCCGGGCCCGGTACGTGGCCATGTCGATCGGTCTGATGCACCGGCCCAAACTCCCCGCGCTGCCGGGCCTGGAGACGTTCGCCGGGCACTCCTTCCACACCAGCCGCTGGGACTTCGGCTACACCGGCGGCGACAGCACCGGCGGCCTGACCAAGCTGCAGGACAAGACGGTCGGTGTCATCGGCACCGGCTCGACGACCGTCCAGCTCGCCCCGCACCTCGCGGAGTGGGCCGAGCAGCTCGTCGTCTTCCAGCGCACCCCGGCCGCGGTCGACGTCCGCGGCAACCGGCCCACCCCGCCCGGCTGGGCGGACCGCCTCGAACCGGGCTGGCAGCAGCGCCGGATGGAGAACTTCCACGCGCTGACCTCCGGCATCCCGCAGGACGAGGACCTGGTCCAGGACCGCTGGACGCAGACCACGGCCAAGCTGGCCGCCGCGATCCTGCCCACCGGCGACACGGGGGGCGACCCGAAGGAGCGGGCGCTCGCCGCCGAACGGGCGGACTTCCTCAAGATGGAGGAGCTGCGCGCCCGCATCGACAGCGTCGTCACCGACCCCGCGACCGCGGCCGCCCTCAAGCCGTACTACCGCGTGTACTGCAAGCGGCCCTGCTTCCACGACGAGTACCTGCAGACCTTCAACCGGCCCAACGTGACCCTGGTCGACACCCAGGGGCGAGGCGTGGAGCGGCTCACCCCGGCCGGGGTGGTCGCGAACGGCCGGGAGTACCCGGTGGACTGCCTGGTCTTCGCCACCGGCTACGAGCACGAGTTCGCCGTCCCGTACACCGACCGCGCCGGCTACGACATCGTCGGCCGCGGCGGCGTGAAGCTGTCGCAGAAGTGGGCGGACGGGGCCCGCACCCTGCACGGACTCCAGGTGCACGGCTTCCCCAACTGCTTCATCCTGTCCAAGGTCCAGGCCGGCCGGCACGTCAACATCGCCTACATGCTGGGCGAGCAGACCCGGCACCTGGCGTACATCGTCAAGTCCGTGGAGGAGCGCGGCCACCGGGTCGTGGAGGCCTCCGAGGCCGGCGAGAAGGAATGGGTGGAGGAGATCCTCCGGCTCGCCAGCAACGACCTCGACTTCCTGGAGAACTGCACGCCCGGCCTCTACAACAACGAGGGCGACCCGAGCGGACTCCCGCTGCTCAACTCCAGTTACGGCGGCGGCTCGGTGGAGTTCGTGAACATCCTCAGGCGATGGCGCGAGGCGGGCGACCTCGCGGGCCTCGACCTGCGCTGACCCCCCATCCTCTCTGCGAAAGGCGGCAACGCCCATGGACGTAACGCCGATACCCGGCGCCGCTTTCGGCGCCGTCGTGCACGGCGCCCAGGTCACCGGCGAGATGGACGACACCCAGGTGGAGGAGGTCTGGGCGGCGCTCGACGCGCACCTCGTCCTGGTCTTCCGCGGCCACGACCGGCCCTCCTGCGACCAGTTCCTGGCCTTCGGCCGCCGCTTCGGGTACATCCCGAAGACCGGCCTGACCAGCGGCGCGCACCCCGACCACAACGAGATCCTGATCGTCTCCAACCTGGTGGAGGACGGCCGCAAGATCGGTGTCGGCGACGCCGAGTGGATGGGCTGGCACACCGACTACTCCTTCCGGCCCCGGGTCTCCCAGCTCGGCTTCCTGGAGGCCGTGGAGGTGCCGTCCTCCGGCGGCGGGGAGACCCTGTTCACCGACATGTACGCCCTGTACGAGTCGCTGTCGCCCGAGGAGCGCCGGCGCCTGCACTCCTACCGGGTCCGCCACGCCCTGCGCACCGGGTACGAGGAGACCATCGAGGAGGAGCTGCAGCGCGAGGTGTCCCTCGGCGAGGGCGCCGAGGAGATCCAGCCCGAGGACGGCACCTCCACCATCCACCCGCTCATCGCCCGCAATCCGCGCACCGGCCGCCGGTCGGTGTACGTCAGCACCCTGAACACGCAGCGGATCGTGGACCTCGCCCCCGCCGACAGCCGCAAACTGCTCGACGAGCTGCTGTCGCACGCGGGCAAGCCCCGGTACACCTACGTCCACACCTGGCAGCCCGGGGACATCGTGATGTGGGACCAGCTCGGCACCATCCACGCCAAGCAGGCCTTCGACCCGGCCGAACGCCGCGTCATGCGCCAGGTCGTCAGCATCTTCGACGACCCGGCCGGGCCCTGGCGCACGGAGGTGGCCGCGTGAGCACCGCTCCCGCCTGCCTCGGCCACAGCCGGGTCGCGATCACCCCGGCGCTGCGCGCCGCCGTCGACCGGCTCGACCACCGCTCACGCCACCAGGCGGCCTACCATCTCGGCTGGATCACCGCCGGGGGCGAGCCCACCAGCGCCGACGCCGGCAAGGCCGTACGGCCGGCGCTCGCGCTGCTGTCGGCCCAGGCGGTCGGCGCACCGCCCGAAGTGGCCCTGCCCGGCGCCGTCGCCGTCGAGCTCGTGCACAACTTCTCCCTGGTGCACGACGATCTGATGGACGGTGACGAGGAGCGCCGCCACCGGCGCACGGTGTGGAAGCTGTGGGGTCCCTCCAGCGCGATTCTGACCGGTGACGCGTTGCTGGCGCTCGCCCAGGAGGTGCTGCTGGACACCGGGCTGCCGACGGCGGCGCCCGCGGCCCGGCTGCTGGCGCGCACCACCCGGCATCTGATCCGCGGCCAGGTGCAGGACCTGGCCTTCGAGCAGCGCGCGCACGTCACGGTCGAGGAGTGCCTCGACATGGCCGCCGGCAAGACCGGCGCGCTGCTGTCGGCGAGCGCCGCGATCGGCGCGGTCCTCGCCGGGGCGCCGGAGGCGACGGTGGACGCGCTGGCGCTGTACGGGGACCAGGTCGGGGTCGCTTTCCAGCTCGTCGACGACGTCCTCGGCATCTGGGGGGACCCGGCCGTCACCGGCAAGCCGGTCCACTCCGATCTGCGCTCCCGCAAGAAGTCCCTGCCGGTGAGTTACGCGCTGAACCAGGACGGTCCGCTCAGCGCCGAGCTGGCCGCCTGGCTCACCGCGCCCGGCGAACCCGGTGAGGAGGAACTGCGGCGCGTGGCCGGCCTGATCGAGGGCGCCGGCGGCCGGGACTGGGCGCTGGCCGAGGCCGCGCGGCGGATGGCGCTGGCCGAGGAGGCGCTGCGCGGCGCCGAGGTGGACGCCGGCGTGCTGGACGAACTCCTCGCGCTCGGGCGGTTCGTCGTCGACCGCGAGGTCTGAGCCCGGGCCGGCCGCCGTACCCCCGTATGTCTCTTCCGCTGCTTGCGACCCTCCGGCCGGCGCGGAGCTGCCGTCAGGGCGCCACCGTGCCCGCTGCCCCTCTTGCCACCCACTTCCGAGGATTCCCCCATGCCCCAGGACGTCGACTTCCACATACCCCTGCCGAGCCGGCAGAGCCCGGATCACGCCCGCGCCGACGCCGAGCAGCTCGCCTGGCCGCGCTCGCTCGGGCTGATCAAGTCCGAGGCGGCGGCCGAGCGCCATCTGCGCGGCGGCTACGCCGACCTGGCCTCCCGCTTCTACCCCCACGCCACCGGCGCCGACCTGGACCTGGGCGTCGACCTGATGTCGTGGTTCTTCCTCTTCGACGACCTCTTCGACGGACCGCGCGGCGAGAACCCCGAGGAGGCCAAACAGCTCACCGACGCGGTCGCGGCGGCGCTGGACGGCCCCCTGCCCGACAGCGCGCCCCTCATCGCCCACGGCTTCGCCGACATCTGGCGGCGCACCTGCGAGGGCATGACACCCGCCTGGTGCGCGCGCAGCGCCCGGCACTGGCGCAGTTACTTCGCCGGCTACGTCGACGAGGCGGAGAGCCGCTTCTGGGACACGCCGTACAACTCGGCCGCCCAGTACCTGGCCGTGCGCCGGCAGACCATCGGGGTGCAGCCGACGGTCGACCTGGCCGAGCGCGCGGGCCGCTTCGAGGTGCCGCACCGGGTCTTCGACAGCGCCGTGCTCTGCGCGATGCTCCAGATCGCCGTCGACGTCAATCTGCTGCTCAACGACATCGCCTCGCTGGAGAAGGAAGAGGCCCGCGGCGAGCAGAACAACATGGTCATGATCCTGCGCCGGGAGCACGGCTGGTCCAAGGACCGCAGCGTCGCCCACATCCAGAGCGAGGTGCGCGTCCGCCTGGAGCAGTACCTCCTGCTGGAGTCCTGCCTGCCGCGGCTCGCCGACATCTACCGGCTCGACGAGGGCGAGCGCGTGGCCCTGGAGCGCTACCGCGACGACGCCGTGCGCACCGTGATCCGCGGCTCCTACGACTGGCACCGCTCCTCGGGCCGCTACGACGCCGAGTTCGCGCTCGCCGCCGGCGCCCAGGGCTACCTGGAGGAACTCGGCAGCACGGCCCGCTAGGTCCTGTCGTCAAACTCCCGCCGTCCGCCCGGGGGCGGGCCTCGCGCCCGCTGCGGAGCAGCTGACGCATGCCGTAGGTGCGTGCTCTGGGGCCCCCGGCCGAAGGCTGGGGGAGGGAGTTCGACGACAGGGCCCAGCCCCGCGCGCCCGCGCCCGGCCGTCGCGGCGGCGCAGTCGGCGGCAGATGCGCGACAGCTGTCAACGGACCAGTCCAGACGGGAAGTTGAGAATCCAATGACCGAGCAGACCACCTTCTCGGCGGGAGCGGCGCCCGGGGCGCTGCCCGTCGTGGGCCACGCCCTGCAGATGATGCGCCACCCCGTGAACTTCATGACCTCGCTGTCCGCCCACGGCGACCTGGTCGAGATCAGGATCGGCCCCACCAGGGCCTACGTCCCCACCCACCCCGACCTGCTGCGGCACGTCCTGACCAACGACCGCATCTTCGACAAGGGCGGCGTCTTCTACGACCGCGCCCGGGACATCGCCGGCAACGGCCTGGTCACCTGCCCGTTCGCCGACCACCGCCGCCAGCGCCGGCTGATGCAGTCGGCGTTCACCCGGGGCCAGCTCAAGCGGTACGCCGAGGCCATGCGCGCCGAGATCGAGGCCACGGCGTCGCGCTGGCAGGACGGCATGGTCGTCGACGCCTTCGAGGAGATGTACGGCATGGCCCTGCGCACGGTCGGCCGCACCCTGTACTCCACACCCGTCAGCCCCGAGCTGGCGGCCAGGGTGGAACGTTCCTTCGACGTCGTGCTCAACGGCCTGTTCCGGCAGATGTTCCTGCCGGCCTCGATCCGCCGGCTGCCCCTGCCCTCCCAGCGCCGCTACCGCAGCAACCTGGACTTCCTGCACGCGACCACCCAGCGGCTCATCGACGACTACCGCAGCTCCGGCACCGAGCGGGACGACCTGCTCGCCGCCCTGATCGCCTCCCGCGACGACGACGGCGGCCGGCTCGGCGACAAGGAGATCCACGACCAGGTCATCACCGTCATGGCGGCCGGCACCGAGACCGTCGCCGGCACCCTCACCTGGGTCTTCTACCTGCTCTCCCGGCACCCGCGGATCGAGGCCGCGCTCTACGACGAGATCGACACCGTCCTGGGCGGCCGCGCCCCGCAGTGGGACGACCTGCCGAACCTGTCCCTGGCCGACCGGATCATCTCCGAGACGCTGCGGCTGCACCCGCCGGCCTGGCTGTTCACCCGCCTCACCACCGCCCCGACCGAGCTGGCGGGCCGCCGGCTGCCCACCGGCTCCACCGTCGTCTTCAGCCCCGCCGCGGTCGCCCACTACGAGGGCGCCTTCGACAACCCGCGGACGTTCGACCCCGACCGCTGGCTCCCGGACCGTGTCGCGCCGGCCTCCCGCCACGCCTACGTGCCGTTCGGCACCGGCGCCCGCAAGTGCATCGGCGACCTGTACGCACGCACCGAGGCCACCCTTGGGCTCGCCACCATCCTCGGCCGCTGGCGGGTCACCTGCGAGCCCGGCATGGACGTCCGCCCGGTCCCGCTGGCCACCGTCTACCACCCGCGCCGGCTGCGCCTGAGGCTGGACGCCCGCACCCCGCGCCGGACGGCCTCCACCGTCCCCGCACCGGCCGGGGGCGGCGCGGCCTGACACGGAGGGGAGGGCCGGCCGCGGCCCGGGTGCACGGCATCTGGCGGCCCGTCCGGGCGGGCGCCGGGGCGTGAGGCGCGCCGGGGCGCGAGCGCGAGGAGGTCGTGCACCATGGCGACGACCCGCGACGACCGCGCCCGGGCCATGCAGGCCGGGCCGGGCGGCCGGTCCGGTGCGGCCGGGTGAGGCGGGCGACGAAGACGCTGCGGCCGTCGCAGGCCTTCCGAGTCTGGATGCGCAGGCCGATGTCGACCAGGCTGCCGTCGCGGCGCAGGGCCGGCACGGACACCGGTCGGCCGAGGATGCGGGAAGGCCCGGTCAGCAGCAGGGAGGGCCTGGTGGACGAACCGCCGGGCCTCCTGGGCGCTCTGGGGCCGGGCAGGCAGCCGGCGGATCGGCGCACGAGCCGGGCCAGGCACAGCCGTGCCACCAGTGTGCCGCCGCCGCGGCCCCTGCCGTCTTTGCTGATCGCTGACTCCGTACATGCGAAAGTGCAGGTCAGTGGCGCGTCAGTGCCGCATCAGGCCGCCCCTGCACCATGAATCACGTGAACGGCGCCGCGGGAGGACCGCGAGGCCGTAAGCGAGGAGAGGTGCCCGGAGCGGCTGATCGGGGACCAGGGGCACACGCCCGGAAGTCGGATCCCTTCGAGGATCCACGCAGGTTCGAATCCTGCCCTCTCCGCCGAGCGATGATCCGGCGTCACTTCTCCGGCGCCGGCGAAGCGGGCCCGCGGACCGTCGCGGTGAGGCGGCGCAGGGCCGCTCGGGCGGGTGGGCCCCAGGTGGCCTTGCCGCCCGGACGCCCGTGGACGCCTGCCTCTCCGATGAAGAGGCAGGCGAGGGCTTTCAGCAGCGCCCAGCCGCGGGCACGGCGGCGGGTCGCCGGGTCCGGCGCCGACTGGTAGGCGTCGTGGAAGCGGTCGACGGCGGCCCCGTCCGGCAGCAGGAGCCACGCGGCGGCGAGGTCGCAGGCCGGATCGCCCGCGAAGAGGTCACCGAAGTCGATCACGCCGCAGAAGGTGCCGTCCCGGGTCAGGACGTTGGCCGGGTGCAGATCCCCGTGGAGCCACACCGCGGGGCCCGCCCAGCCGGGAGCGGTGACGGCGTCCTCCCAGACCTGGCGTACGGCGTCCGGGTCGGGGAGCAGGCCCTGTTCGGTGGCCGACACGAGTGCCCGGGCGAATCCCCCGGCGTGGTCGGCCAGCGGGCCTCCGCGGTCGCGGCCGGCCGGTGCGCCTTCGGGAGCCGGCCGGTGCAGGGACGTCAGGAAGCCGGCCAGGGTGTCGGCCGCCTCCGTGGCGCGCGTGGCGGGGGCGCGGTCGGCGGGTGTCCCCGGCACCCAGGTGGTGACGATCCAGGGCCGCGGGAACCGCTCGGAGGGCTCGCCCAGGCGCTGCGGGACGGGGACCGGCAGCGGAAGGCGCGGGGCGAGCACGGGAAGCCACGCGTGCTCCTTGCGCAGCAGCGCGTCCGCGGACCCCGTCGCCCAGGGCAGCCGGACGGCGAGGTCGTCGCCGAGTCGCCACAGCTGGTTGTCCCAGCCTTGCGCGCCGAGCCGTACGGGCAGGCCGGCCAGGTCGGGATGCTGCTCGCGCAGCAGGTCCCGGACCAGTTCGGCGGTGATCTCCGTCTCGGTGTGGGTCATGCGCAGTCACCCTAGCCGGGTGATCGCCCGCCCGTTCCGGTGCCGGGGAACTCCGGTCAGCGCCGGGTCAGTGCCGCATCAGGCCGCCCCTGCACCATGAATCACGTGAACGGCGCCGCGGGAGGACCGCGAGGCCGTAAGCGAGGAGAGGTGCCCGGAGCGGCTGATCGGGGACCAGGGCGCACGCCCGGAGTCGGATCCCTTCGAGGGTCCACGCAGGTTCGAATCCTGCCCTCTCCGCCCATCAACGGTCCTGCAATGGGCCTGGCGGGGCAGGTACCAAGTAGGTACCATCGGGTCATGCCATCGCTGAACGTGTCCTTCTCCGACGAGGAAATGGAAGGCGTCCGTGCCGCCGCCGCCGCGGAGGGCAAGAGCCTCAAGCAGTACCTGCACGATCTCGGGGTGCGGGAGATGCACCGCAAGCGGTTCGTCGCCGGCGCCGTGGCCTGGGCCGACCGGCTGCGCGGCGAGTTCGACGACGCGTTCCCGGACGAGGTGCCGCCCTCCGGGCGGGGCGGCGGGGCCGCGGCCGCCTGATGGTGCTGCACATCGACGTGTCCTGGCTGCTCGACGTCCAGGAGGCGGCCCTCGGGCACGAGGACGTGACGGTGACCGACTACTCGGCGCTGGTGGCGGCCGTGGCGCGGCACAAGACCAAGATGCCGACGCTGGAGACCGCCGATCCGGACGCCGCGTGGCGCGCGGCCGCCCTGCTGCACACGATCGTGCGCCTCGAGCCGCTGCCGCACCGCAACAGCCTGTTCGCCGCCTTCGTGGCCGCCCAGTACATGGACCAGTCCGGTGAGGGCATCGACCCGCCGTACGGCGCCCTGTCGGATCTCGTGCGCAAGGTGCGGGACGCCCGGCTGAGCGTGTACGCCGTCGCCGAGGCGCTGCGTTCCTGGAAGATCTGACGGCGGGCCGGCCGGGCCCTCGCCTCCCGCATCCGGCTGTTCCCCCCTCCTCCCCCGCAGCGGACTGCGGGGGAGACGCGTCTCGATGCCGGGTCCACACGCCCACGGACCCCTTCCCCAGCACTCCGTTCGCGACGGCGGTGCGTTCACCTTCATCCCATTGCACCGACCACGCCTTCTTCGTTGCATTACCTCACATGCGCGTTGCAACAATTAGAGGCCGTTGACCTGCAGAGTTGCAGTTTTACCGCAACGAGCTCGTTGTCATGCCCTGGAAAGCAACGTAGCGTTTCCTGCATCGGAAACAAGGCCGAAGGAGCCCGCGATGCAGAAGTTCGCCACCCCCTCCCCCATCACCGCCGTCCTCGACATCCCCGCCGGACGCATCCAGGTCATCGCCGCCGACCGGGCGGACACCGTGGTCGAGGTCCTGCCCGCCAACGCCGGCAAGAGCCGCGACGTCAAGGCGGCCGAGGAGATCAAGGTCGGCTACGGCGACGGCGTGCTGCGGATCGAGGCCCCGGAGGCGGCCAACCGGCTCCTCGGGCACTCCGGGTCCGTCGAGGTCACCGTCCAGCTGCCCGCCGGCTCCCGCATCGAGGCGAAGGCCGGCGCCGCCGAGTTCCGCGGCGTCGGACGGCTCGGCGACGTCGACTTCGCGGGCGGCTACCGCTCGGTCAAGCTCGACGAGGCCGCGAGCGCCCGCCTCACCGCCCACGACGGCGACGTCTCGGTCGGCCGGCTGAACGGCCCCGCGGAGATCCGCACCCAGAAGGGCGACATCCGGATCACCGAGGCCGTGCGCGGCGCGGTGACGCTGCGCACCGAGCACGGCGACATCACGGTCGGCGCCGCCCGCGGCGTCTCCGCCTCCCTCGACGCGGGCACCGGCTACGGCCGCGTCAGCAACACCCTCAAGAACGACGGCACGACCGAGCTGAGCATCCACGCCACCACCTCGTACGGCGACATCACCGCCCGCAGCCTGTGACCACCGCACCCGAAGGAGCACCTCTCATGCGAACGCTGGCCATCGCGGCGAACGGGCTGCGCAAGTCCTACGGCGACAAGGTCGTGCTCGACGGCATCGACCTGGCCGTGCCGGAAGGCACGATCTTCTCCCTGCTCGGCCCGAACGGCGCCGGCAAGACCACCGCCGTCAAGATCCTCTCCACCCTCATCACCGCCGACGCCGGCGACCTGCGCGTCGCCGGCCACGACCTCGCCACCGACGCCCAGGCCGTGCGCGCCGCGATCGGCGTCACCGGGCAGTTCTCCGCCGTCGACGGGCTGATCACCGGAGAGGAGAACATGCTCCTCATGGCCGACCTGCACCACCTGCCCAAGGCCGAGGGCCGGCGGGTCGCCGCCGAACTGCTGGAGCGCTTCGACCTGGTGGAGGCCGCGAAGAAGCCCGCCTCCACCTACTCCGGCGGCATGAAGCGCCGCCTGGACATCGCCATGACCCTGGTGGGCGACCCGCGGATCATCTTCCTGGACGAGCCGACCACCGGCCTCGACCCGCGCTCCCGCCACACCATGTGGGGCATCATCCGCGAGCTGGTCTCCGGCGGCACCACCGTCTTCCTCACCACCCAGTACCTGGAGGAGGCCGACCAGCTCGCCGACCGCATCGCCGTCCTGCACGACGGGAAGATCGCCGCGGAGGGCACCGCCGAGGAGCTGAAGCGGCTGGTCCCGGGCGGACACGTCCGGCTCCGCTTCACCGACCCGGCCGCCTACCGGTCCGCCGCCTCCGCCCTGCGCGAGGTCACCCGGGACGACGAGGCGCTGGCCCTGCAGATCCCCAGCGGCGGCACCCAGCGCGAGCTGCGCTCCCTCCTCGACTGGCTGGACTCGGCCGGCATCGAGGCCGACGAACTGACCGTGCACACCCCCGACCTCGACGACGTGTTCTTCGCGCTGACCGACAGCGCCGTCGTGCCCAGCCAGCCGAACCAGCCCAAGGAGACCCTGCGATGAGCGCTCCCCTGGCCCCCGCCCGCCCGGCCCGGTTCTCCCTCGCCGTGCGCGACTCCTCCACCATGCTGCGCCGCAACCTGCTGCACGCCCGGCGCTACCCCTCCCTCACGCTGAACCTGCTGCTCACGCCGGTCATGCTGCTGCTGCTGTTCGTCTACATCTTCGGCGACGCGATGAGCGGCGGCGCAGGCCGCTCGGCCTACATCGCCTACCTCGTGCCCGGCATCCTGCTGATGACCGTCGGCTCCACCACCATCGGCACCGCGGTGTCCGTCTCCACCGACATGAGCGAGGGCATCATCGCCCGCTTCCGCACCATGGCCATCCACCGCGGCTCCATCCTCATCGGACATGTCGTCGGCAGCGTCCTGCAGTCGGTGCTGAGCGTGGTCCTCGTCGGCGCCGTCGGCGTCGCCATCGGCTTCCGCTCCCACGACGCCACCGTCCTGGACTGGCTCGCGGCGCTCGGCCTGATCGTCCTGTTCGCCCTGGCGCTCACCTGGATCGCGGTCGGCATGGGCCTGGTCAGCCCCAACGCCGAGGCCGCCAGCAACAACGCCATGCCCCTGATCCTGCTCCCCCTGCTGTCCAGCGCGTTCGTCCCGCTGCACTCCATGCCCGGCTGGTTCCAGCCCATCGCCCACTACCAGCCCTTCACCCCCACCATCGAGACCCTGCGCGGGCTGCTGCTCGGCACCCACATCGGCGACAACTGGTGGATCGCCCTCGCCTGGTGCCTCGGCCTCGCGGTGCTCGGCTACCGCTGGTCGACGGCGAAGTTCCACCAGGACGCGAAGTAACGCGATGACGCGGCGGGCCACTTCCCGCACCCCGTTCCACCCAGGGCGGCGTACACCGGCACCACGCCGGAGTACGCCGCCCCTGTTGTGTACAGGATCGGCGTGCATCGGCAGAAAGGATTGGCGTGCGCGAGGAGTTGGCGGGCAACCGCGGCAGCTGCGTGACCTGACGGGACGGAGCCTGCGCGAGCTCTGCCGGCCGGGCCGAGCGACGTGGTCCGTCACAGGCTGCGGGCGGTGATGTCGCCGCGGGAGGTGGTGGCGCGGATGTCGAGTCCGGCGGTGCCGTCGTTCTTGAGGGAGTTGCTGATGCGGCCGTGGCCGGTGCCGGCGTCCAGCACGGCAGAGACGCCGACGGCGGCGACGAACCGGATGCCTCCTCTTGGCTGACAGCCCAGCGTTTCCCAAAGTCGGAAACGCTACGTTGCATTCTGGATATGGGCAAGGAATTATTTGCACTGGACTTGCATTCCTCCAGGCAAAAGCGCAGCAATCGTTGCAATGGCATCTCACTTAATGCAACAACCACGTTCCCGATCATTGCAACGTGGTGAAGATGAACGCTATGGTGGAGGCGTCAGGGAAAACCGGGCAGCACCGTGGGCGCCCGTGGCGCGTGAAGGAGTGCACCGATGCCGGGAGGCAGGCTCACCCAGGCCGAACGCCAGCAGATCGCGCTGGGGCTGGCCGACAGCCTCCCCTATGCCGAGATCGCCCGGCGTCTGGGCCGCCCGACCTCGACGATCACGCGTGAGGTGATGCGCAACGGCGGCCCCACCGCCTACCGCGCCGACCTGGCGCAACGCGCTACCCAGCAGCGCACCCGCCGGCGCAGGCAGGCCACGCCCCAGGGTAAGCAGGCGCCCGAGCAGCCCTACGGACGCGACGCCGAAGCCGTGGCGGCGTACCAGGAGACCCTCACGACCGTCTTCATGGCCTCGGGTCTGCCCAAGATGATGGCCCGGGTGCTGGGCTGTCTCTACACCACCGACTCCGGCAGCCTCACCGCTTCGGAACTCGCCCAGCGCCTCCAGGTGAGCCCGGCGTCCATCTCCAAAGCGATCACGTTCCTGGCGAGCCTGGACCTCGTCCGCCGGGAACGCGACGAACGCCGCCGCGAGCGCTACGTCGTCGACGACAACCTGTGGTACCAGTCGATGATCCAGAGCATACGGGCCAACGACCAGTTCATCGAAACCGCACGCGAAGGCGTCGCCGTCCTCGGCCGCGGCACCCCGGCCGCCACCCGCCTCGAAAACGCCGCCCGCTTCCTCGACTTCGTCGGCGAAGCACTCATCCGCGCCGCCGAACAGGCCCGCGCCGTCCTTCACACCAGCACCGAAACGACTCCGGACGACACCACCAGCCCGAAGCCGGACGACGGACACACGACCGCACCGACCGCCTCCGCGTGAGCCGGCCGCCGAAGCGGACGGAGACGGGGGAGACAGGGCCCGAGCAGTGCACAGGCAGCGCAGGTCGGCGACGCTGTCGTCGATGGCATTGGCGGTGCGTACACAGTCCGGCGTGCGGTGGGCGGCCTCGCAGCCGCCGGTGGTGAGTGCGGTGGCGAGGGCGATGGCGGCCGACGCGGCGGGGCCGCGGCACGGCCTCGGCGCAAGCGACCGCTGGGTGTGGGTGTCATGACGGCGTGTCCCTTCCCCCGGCCAAGGCCGGCGGAGCGCACGGTTCGTCGGACGGGGCGCCCGAGCCCATGGTGCCGTGGGCGGAGGCAGCGGGGTTGTCCGGTCCACACGGTCTCGACCGGGGGTCCCTGAAGGGCCGGCTGGGCCGGTGCTCCGGCGGCCGGTGGGCCCGGCTTCGGGGCCTCACACCACTCCTTGCGCCAGCATCGCCTCCGCCACCCGTTCGAAGCCCGCGATGTTCGCGCCGGCCACATAGTCACCGGGCACGCCGTAGCGCTCGGCGGTGTGCCAGCACAGGTCGTGGATCTCGCGCATGACCGTGGCCAGTTCGCTCTCCACGCGCTGCCGGGACCAGGACTCGCGGCCGCTGTTCTGCCGCATCTCCAGCGCGCTGACGGCGACACCGCCGGCGTTTGCCGCCTTGCCCGGCCCGAACGCCACCCCGGCGTCCCGCAGCACGCCGGCCGCCGCCGGAGTCACCGGCATGTTGGCGCCCTCCGACACCGCCTTCACCCCGCCCCGCACCAGCGCCAGCGCACCGTCGGCGTCCAACTCGTTCTGCGTCGCCGACGGCAGCGCCACATCGGCCGGGACCTCCCACACCGAGCCGCCCGGCACGAACACCGCCGAGCTGCCACGGCGTTCGGCGTAGTCCCGCACCCGGCCCCGCTCGACCTCCTTGACCTGCTTGAGGAGGTCGAGGTCGATGCCCTTGTCGTCCACGACGTAACCGCCGGAGTCCGACACCGTGATCGCCCGCGCACCCAGCTCGTGCAGCTTCTCGACGGTGTACAGGGCGACGTTGCCGGAACCGGACACCAGCACCTGCTGTCCCGGCAGGTCCTCGCCTCGCCGGCGCAGCATCTCGGCTGCGAACAGCACATTGCCGTATCCGGTGGCCTCCACCCGTCCCGCCGAGCCGCCCCAGCCCACGCCCTTGCCGGTCAGGACGCCCGCCTCCCACCGGTTGGTGATCCGCCGGTACTGCCCGAACAGGTAGCCGATCTCCCGGCCGCCCACGCCGATGTCCCCAGCGGGCACGTCCGTACGGTCGCCGATGTGCCGGTACAGCTCCGTCATGAAGGACTGGCAGAACCGCATCACCTCGGCGTCCGAGCGGCCGCGCGGGTCGAAGTCGCTGCCGCCCTTTCCGCCGCCGATGCCGAGGCCGGTCAGCGCGTTCTTGAAGATCTGCTCGAAGCCCAGGAACTTCACGATGCCGAGGTTCACCGAGGGGTGGAAGCGCAGGCCGCCCTTGTAGGGGCCGAGGGCGCTGTTGAACTCCACCCGGAAGCCCCGGTTCACGCGCACCCGGCCCGTGTCGTCCACCCATGGGACCCGGAACAGCACCTGCCGCTCCGGCTCACAGATCCGTTCGACGACGGCTGCCTCCGCCAGCTCGGGTCGTGCCGCCACCACTGGTGCCAGGGACTCCAGGACCTCCCGCGCGGCCTGATGGAACTCCGGCTCCGCGGGGTTGCGGCGGACGACCTCGGCGTAAACGGCGTCGAGCCTTTCGCGTGCGGATGCTGCTGTCATGGCAACCTCTTTCAGCCGGGTCGAGCGGGCGGGTGCGCGGGGCCGGGCGCAGGCGGCGGCTCGTCGGGGCCGGCCGTCGCCCTCCGGCGCACCCGGTTCGTTGGACGGTCCGTTGTACGGCTCGAGGGCGGTCCTGACTCACTTCGGGCTGCCAGCTGCCGCGTCCCGTGCCGCGCGGTTCCCCCACCCTGGCGCCGTCGGCTAAGGCGTCGCCGGAGTGGGAGACGACCGGTGTCGTGCGGGCCGTGCCGCGCTGTGAGATGGGCACGGCTGGATGATCTGGCGGCCTCGATGTGCAGCTCCGTCACGCGCCATGCGCTCCGGCGGCGCGGTCGTCGTCCGCGGGCCGCGCCGCCGCGGACCGCCGGCGTCGTCCCGCACGGGCGAGGCGATGCAGTCGCCCGGGCTCGGACCCCGGCCCTTGGCGAGGTCGGTCCACGGCCCCGTCAGAGCAGTGCGCCTCTTCAACTACAGGAATCACCGCACCTCGCGAGGCGGTCGCCCGGGACTGATCAGGGCGTCGACGCCGTCGAGGATGCGGGCGAGGCCGAATTCCAGGAGGTCTGTGCCATCGGGGTCGAAGGCGCCCTCGGCGACCGCCTTGGTCAGGGCGGGGTAGCGGTCGGCATGCCGCGCGAGCAGTTCGGCGGTGAGTTGGTTCCACTCCCGGTCGTGTTCCTCGTCGTAGTCGCCCTGCTGCTGGGCCAGGTTGCGGACGAGGCCGATCAGCAGCAGGAAGATCTGGTGGCGCTGGGCGCCTCCGAGGCCGGTGGGTTCCAGGGCGGCGAGTGCCGCGTCGAGCCAGCGCAGCTGGTGGGGGCCCATCTTCTGGCGGCGCATCGCGGTGGCGGAAAGCAGCCAGGGGTGGGCGGTGTAGACGCGGGCGCACTGCCGGGTCCACTCGCGTACGGCGGCCCGCCAGTCGGCGTCCGGCACCCCGGACAGGTCGGGGGCCTCGGCCAGCACCGACTCCACCATCAGCTCGACGAGTTCGGTCTTGCCCGGGACGTACCGGTACAGGGCCATGGCCGACAGGCCGAATCCGGCGGCGACCTTGTTCATGGAGAGCGCATCCAGCCCTTCGGCGTCCGCGAGCGCGACGGCGGCGGCGGCGATCCGCTGCGGGGTGAGGCTCGGCTTGGGGCCCCGGGTGGGTGGTTCCTTCTCCCCCCACAGCAGCGCGAGGCTCACCCGGGGGTCGCGCGATTTGTGCTGTTCCTTGGCCTTACGGCTGGCCATGGGACCTCCTCTTCGACGTCCGCTGGGGCGACGCCTGTTGACTCCACCCAACAACTGTATATACCGTAAACACATCTGCTGACGACGTAAACAGTTTTTGGGGGAACACCATGCTGCTGACCTACCGGGCGCTGAAGCGCCGCGCGCTCGCCAAGAAGCTCGCGATCACCACTGCGAACGGCATCGACGAGTCCTCCTACGTGCGCATCGGCGGCATCGACCAGTGGATCTCGATCCGGGGAGAGGACCTGTCGAACCCGGTGATCCTGGAGGTACACGGCGGCCCCGGCGCCTCCAACCTCGTCTTCGCCCCGCGCACCCGCGCCTGGGAGCGGCACTTCACGATCGTCCGATGGGACATGCGGGGAGCCGGCAAGACCTACGCGGCGGGCGGCGCCGAAGGCCAGGGCGAGATGACCCTCGACCGCGTCTACCAGGACGCTCTGGAGGTCACCCAGCACATCCGCGCCCGCCTCGGCGTGGACCGCCTCCTCCTCGTCGCCAACAGCTTCGGTACGGTCACCGGGTTGCGTCTGGCCCGCAACCACCCCGAGCTGTACTCGGCGTACGTCGGCACCGACCAGAACATCATGGAAGGCGGCCGCAACACCTCGGGGTACGAGGCGCTGCTGGCCCGGCTGGAGAAGGCGGGCAAGCGCAAGGAACTGGCGCGGATGGTGTCGATCGGCCCGGACCGCTCGGCCTGGTCGCCGCAGGAGTGGTCGGAGTACGCGAAGACCGTGGTCACCACCGACCCGCTGACCTACGAAACCATGAAGACGGTCGTCATCCGCTCCCTGTGGTTCTCCCCGTTCCACACCCTGCGCGGCCTGCGCGCCTATCTGAAGGGGATGAACTTCTCCGAGCAGCTCGGCCCGCAGGGGACGACGATCGACGAATACGCCGACGGGACCGCCTTCCGCATCCCCTTCTTCCTCTTCCAGGGCGACTGCGACGTCCTCACCCCGCCGGAGCCGGCCCGCCGCTACTGGGCGGAAGTCACCGCGCCGGTCAAGGACTTCGCCCTCATCCGGGACGCGAGCCATTTCGCGTCCTTCCGCCACCCCGACCAGTTCCTGGAGCTGATGCTGGACAAGGTGCGGCCGGTGGTGACCGGAGAGGCAGGACGGCGGTCCGCGGGGCGACCTGCGGCACGGTGATCCGGGAGGTCGCCGCGGCACTCGCGGCCGTGCGTGGGGCACGCCGCTGATCGGCCGCGGGGTCGTCAGGGCTCCTCTCCCCGAATGTGGGCGAAGCGGCGGCGGCCCAGCGGGCGCTGCCCGGAAGGCCGACAGGCCCGAAGTCGCCTGCCAGGACGAGGAGTTCGGGTCGGCGCCAGTGCCGTCGTGGTGCTGGGTACACCTCCGCAGACGGGCGCTGGGCCCCGCACGTGGCTCGCGGTGGTGGCGGTGTCCGCCGCGGTCACGCTCGGCACCAGCCTGCTCACGGCCCACCGCGTGATGCGGACACCGGCGGCGCAGGCCGTGGCGGCCGCCTGAGGAGGCGACGCCTCCGTCGTCAGCCGATGACGGTCCAGGTGTCGCCGCCGGCGAGGAGGGCGGCGAGGTCGCCCTTGCCCTTCTGCTCGATCGCGGTGTCGAGCTGGTCGGCCATGGCGGTGTCGTAGACGGGCCGGTCGACCGAGCGGAACACACCGATGGGGGTGTGGTGCAGGGTGTCGGGGTCGGCGAGCCGGGACAGGGCGAAGGCGGTGGTCGGGGACGCGGAGTGCGCGTCGTGGACGACGATGTCCGCCTCGTTGTCCGCGGTCACGGTGACGACCTCCAGGTCACCGGTCTGACGGTTGCGGACGACCCCGCGCCCTCCGTCGGTGCCGAAGCGGATCGGCTGCCCGTGCTCGAGGCGGACCACGGCCTCCTCGGCCTGCTGCTTGTCCTTGAGGACCTCGAAGGCGCCGTCGTTGAAGATGTTGCAGTTCTGGTAGATCTCCACCAGGGCGGTCCCCGGATGCGCGGCGGCGGCGCGCAGCACCTCGGTGAGGTGTTTGCGGTCGGAGTCGATGGTGCGGGCCACGAAGGAGGCACCTGCGCCGATTGCCAGGGAGACGGGGTTGAACGGGGCGTCCAGGGAGCCCATCGGCGTCGATTTGGTGATCTTGCCGAGTTCGGAGGTCGGGGAGTACTGGCCTTTGGTGAGGCCGTAGATGCGGTTGTTGAACAGCAGGATCTTGAGGTTGACGTTGCGGCGCAGGGCGTGGATGAGGTGGTTGCCGCCGATGGACAGGGCGTCGCCGTCGCCGGTGACCACCCACACGGACAGGTCGCGGCGGGATGTGGCCAGGCCGGTGGCGATGGCGGGGGCGCGGCCGTGGATGGAGTGCATCCCGTAGGTGTTCATGTAGTACGGGAAGCGGGAGGAGCAGCCGATGCCGGAGACGAAGACGATGTTCTCCTTCGCCAGCCCGAGTTCGGGCATGAAGCCCTGCACGGCGGCCAGGATGGCGTAGTCACCGCAGCCCGGGCACCAGCGCACCTCCTGGTCGGACTTGAAGTCCTTCATCGACTGCTTGGCCTCGGCCTTGGGGACCAGCTGCAGCAGTCCGTTGCCGGCGTCAGTCATCGATGGCCTCCTTCAGCGCCTTGGCGAGCTGTTCCGCCTTGAACGGCATGCCGTTGACCTGGTTGTAGGAGCGGGCGTCGATGAGGTACCTCGCCCGGATCAGGGTGGCCAGCTGCCCGAGGTTCATCTCCGGGATCACCACCGTGTCGTACCGGCCCAGGACCTCGCCCAGATTCCGCGGGAAGGGGTTGAGGTGACGCAGGTGCGCCTGCGCGATGGAGGCTCCGGCCGCGCGCAGCCTGCGTACCGCCGCCGTGATCGGCCCATACGTCGAGCCCCAGCCCAGCACCAGCGTGGCCGCGCCGTGCGGGTCGTCGACCTCCACGTCCGGGACGGCGATGCCGTCGACCTTGGCCTGCCGGGTGCGGACCATGAAGTCGTGGTTGGCCGGGTCGTAGGAGATGTTCCCGGTGCCGTCCTGCTTCTCGATCCCGCCGATACGGTGCTCCAGCCCCGGCGTGCCCGGGACCGCCCACGGCCGCGCCAGCGTCTGCGGATCACGCTTGTACGGCCAGAACACCTCGGTGCCGTCGTCCAGGGTGTGGTTGGGGCCGGAGGCGAACTGCACCCGCAGGTCGGGCAGCTCCTGAAGGTCCGGGATCCGCCACGGCTCCGACCCGTTGGCCAGATACCCGTCCGAGAGCAGCATGACCGGGGTGCGGTAGGTCAGCGCGATCCGCGCCGCCTCCAGGGCCGCATCGAAGCAGTCCGCCGGAGTCTTCGGCGCCACGATCGGCACCGGCGCCTCACCGTTGCGGCCGAACATCGCCTGCAACAGGTCCGCCTGCTCGGTCTTGGTCGGCAGCCCCGTCGACGGCCCGCCCCGCTGGATGTCCACCACCAGCAGCGGCAACTCCAAAGACACCGCCAGCCCGATCGTCTCGCTCTTGAGCGCGATGCCGGGGCCGGAGGTGGTGGTCACCGCCAGGGAGCCGCCGAAGGCCGCGCCCAGCGCCGCGCCGATCCCGGCGATCTCGTCCTCCGCCTGGAAGGTGCGCACCCCGAAGTTCTTGTGCTTGGACAGTTCGTGCAGGATGTCCGAGGCCGGGGTGATCGGATACGAGCCCAGGAACAACGGCAGATCGGCCTGCTGCGAGGCGGTGATCAGGCCGTAGGCCAGGGCCAGGTTGCCGGAGATGTTGCGGTAGGTACCGGTCGGGAACGCGGCGGCCGCCGGGGCGACCTCGTAGGAGACCGCGAAGTCCTCCGTCGTCTCCCCGAAGTTCCAGCCCGCCCGGAACGCGGCGATGTTCGCCGCCATGATCTCGGGCTTCTTCGCGAACTTGGCCTTCAGGAACTTCTCCGTGCCCTCCGTGGGCCGGTGGTACATCCACGACAGCAGACCGAGGGCGAACATGTTCTTGCTGCGCTCGGCCTCCTTGCGGGACAGGTCGAAGTCCTTCAGCGCCTGCACCGTCAGCGTGGTCAGCGGCACCGGGTGCAGGCTGTAGCCGTCGAGTGTGCCGTCCTCCAGCGGGGAGACGTCGTAGCCGACCTTCTGCAGGGCGCGCTTGGTGAACTCGTCGGTGTTGACGATGATCTCCGCACCCCGCGGGAGATCGCCGATGTTCGCCTTCAGCGCGGCCGGGTTCATCGCGACCAGCACGTTCGGCGCGTCACCCGGGGTGAGGATGTCGTGGTCGGCGAAATGCAGCTGGAACGACGACACACCGGGCAGAGTGCCGGCCGGAGCACGGATCTCGGCGGGAAAGTTCGGCAGCGTCGAAAGGTCGTTGCCGAACGACGCGGTCTCCGAGGTGAACCGGTCACCCGTGAGCTGCATACCGTCACCCGAGTCCCCCGCAAACCGGATGACGACCTGGCCCACACGGCGGGTCTCCTTGGTGGGCGGCCTCCCCGTCACGGGTGCCGCGGTGGTTTCCACAGACATACGCGTATCGGCTCCTGTCGGTACGGAGGACAGCCCTGGGCGGCGCCGGATGAGTCGTGCACCTGGCCGGACGCTAGCCAGACTCGTTAGAGGGGCGCTCGTGCCCGCGTACGGCACGCCCTTACTCGCCGTCGACCGCCGGCCGGACCTTCTCGGCAGGCCCCTCACGTCCGTCGAGGTCGGGGGTGAGCTGCGCGAACAGACGGTCCACCGCGTTCTGTTCGCCGAATCGGGCCCGCACGGGAAAGGCCCGGCCGCCCGCCTTCTCGGTCTGCTCCACGGTGTCGGCGGCGGCCTGCTCATCGCTGCCGTAGTGCACGGCGACGTGTGCGCCCTCGGCGGCCAGCCGCAGTGCGATGGCCCGGCCGATGCCGCGCGACGCGCCCGTCACCAGTGCCGTCCTGCCGGTCAGCTCACCATGGTTCCGCTCCTGCCGGCCGTGTCCGGTACCCCGGTGCATTCAGTGCGGGCCGCACCGGAGAACCCGGTGCGGCCCGCGAGTCGTACGTTGCCTGCGGTGGTCAGTTGGCGGCCGCGTCCGCCTTGAGGGGCTGGGCCACCGCCTGCTTGGCAGCGGCGACGCGCTCACGGCCGGGGATGGCGAGGACGACCAGCGCGGCCAGGACCGCCACACCGGCGCTGACCAGCAGGACGGTGCGGAAGCCGTTCTCGGACGGCAGGGCCACCGGGCCGAGCTTGGTGGTCATGTGGGCCAGGATCACGCCGACCACGGCGGACGACGTGGAGGTGCCGATGGCCCGCATCAGACTGTTGAGGCCGTTGGCGGCGGCGGTCTCGGTGAGCGGCACCGAGCTCATGATGAGGGCCGGCATGGAGGCGAAGGCGAAGCCGACGCCGACCGTGACGACGCAGCTGAAGACGAGGACACCCCAGACGTTCTCCATCAGCGGCAGCGCCAGCGCGTAGCCGCCGGCGATCACCAGGGAGCCGGCGAGCAGCGCCACCTTCGGGCCGCGGGCCGCGGAGATCTTCGCCGCGTAGGACGAGGCGACCATCATGACGATGCCGGAGGGCGCCATCCACAGGCCGGAGGCGAGCATCGACTGGCCGAGGCCGAAGCCGGTGGCCTTGGGCAGCTGCAGCAGCTGAGGAATGATCAGCTGGCTGGAGTACATGGCGAAGCCGACCACGATCGAGGCCAGGTTGGTCATCAGCACCGGCCGACGCGCGGACGTGCGCAGGTCGATGAGCGGGGAGGAGATCCGCAGCTCCCATGCCGACCAGGCCAGCAGCAGCACGGCGGAGGCGGCGAACAGGCCGAGCGTGGTGTGCGAGGCCCAGCCCCAGTCGCCGCCCTTGGAGATGGCCAGCATCAGGCAGACCAGGCCGGCGGAGAGGACGACGGCGCCGATGCCGTCGAAGGTACCGGTACCGCGGGCCTCGACGGCGGGCACGATCAGCAGGGTCAGGAGGAGAACGACGACGCCGAGCGCCGCCGAGCCCCAGAACAGCACGTGCCAGTTGGTCTTCTCGGCCACGACCGCCGCGATCGGCAGGCCCAGGGCGCCGCCGATGCCGAGCGACGAGCTCATGATGGCCATCGCGTGGCCGAGCTTCTCCTTCGGCAGGACGTCACGCATCACGCTGATGCCGAGCGGGATGACGCCCATGCTGAAGCCCTGCAGCGCTCGACCGACCACCATCGGCGTCAGGGAGTGGGACACGGCGCAGACCAGGCAGCCCACGCTCATCACGACGAGGCTGATGTTGAGGATGAGGCGCTTTCCGTAGAGGTCGCCGAGCCTGCCGGCCACCGGAGTCGCCACGGCGCCGACGAGCAGCGTCGCGGTGATGGACCACGAGGCGTTGGATGCCGTGGTGTGCAGGAGCTCGGGCAGCTTGGGGATCAGAGGAACGATCAGGGTCTGCATCAGCGAGACCATGATTCCGGCCGCAGCGAGTACGCCGACGATAGCTCCGCTGGCGGGAGCTGACCGGGTGGAAGTAGTGCTCATGGCGACTCCGCTCAGGACTCTGGCATGTCATGGGACAGCGCACGATGCGCATTCGAAGGGAGGGTTCCACCGCGCGACTGAGCGCCACTGGAGTCCTGGTGGAGCGGCGGGCCGTGCGGGGCCGCGCTGCCTGCGAGCCTCGCCGGGCGCGGTCGATCATGGCTCGGGGCCGTCCGGGTCCCCGCTCGAGGCGGCCCCTAAATCCGGCCGAAAACGCAGGGGCTGAGGCGCGTGACCCTTAAACCGAGGAGCGGGGTCCGCGCGCGTAGCCCGCCCGCCGCCGCGCTCCGCAGAATGCGAGGCAGAGCCGCCGTACGCGGCTCATCACGGACGACAAGAGATGAGGGACGCCATGTCCGCACACGGTCCGATCGACGAACTGCTCGCGGCGGAGCACAGGCTGCAGGCGGCGCACCGCGGCTGCGATGTGGTGGAGATGGACGCGATACTCGACGACCGGTCCATCCGGGTCGATCCCGAGGGCACCCTGGTCCCCAAGGCCCAGGATCTGGAGTCCTTCCGAGACGGCACGCTGGTCATCAACAAGCTGGAGGAGGTGGAACCGGCACAGGTGATCGTGGAGGGGAGCACGGGCATCACCCGGGCCCTGCTGACCGTCGCCGGTTCCTACGCCGGCTACGAGTACGTCACGCAGCTGCGCTACACCCGCACATGGGTGCACACCGAGCAGGGGTGGCGCGTCCTCGCCATTCACGCGAGCCAGATCACCGACTGACGCACGGGCGGAGTCACCGGCCGGCCTGGGGGCAGGGCCGCCGGCTGACGTGCGGGCCACGGCACCGGCGGGGACCGGGCCGGCCGGTCAGCCCGTGGCCGCCCGGCCCGTTCCCATCGGGCCGGCTGCGGCGGGAACCCCGTAGGCGTTGGTCTTCGGATCGGAGTCGCCCGCGAGGTAGATGATCAGCACGATCGCTCCAGCGACGGGAATCAGGGCGAGAAGCAGCCACCAGCCGGTGCGGCCGGTGTCGTGCAGCCGGCGCACGGCCACGGCCATGGACGGCAGGAGCACCGCCAGTGAGTAGGCGGCGGTGAGCACCGGCCTGATCCCGATGGCGGTCTCGACGCCGGCCAGGGTGAACGCGAGCATCACGCTGATCAGCGTGAACGCCCAGTACTCCTCGCGGGCCGCCCTGCCCTCGAAGAGGGTGTACTTGCGTAGCACGTCGGTGTACCAGTGCATGCGGGGCTCCTCACTGCTCGGGAGACGTCAGCGGGCTCGCGTGGAGACTGTCTCAGCCACCGCTCGTTTTCCGCTCGAGCGAAGAGGTCGCCCGTGGGACGGGAGCCGACCGCGCGTCGAGCGGGGCTCGATCCGTTGTGGAGAATCGCGGTTCACGGTGGCCGGGGTCAGGGGTGACCCCGGCCACCGTCGGCTGTCCGGGACGAGGCGGAATGGTGCTGCCTGTCTCTTGTGCGGCGGCATTCCTCCGCGCAACCCCTGTCGTGGCCCCCAGACGCTCGCCGGTTCCGGGGCGCCTTGCCCCGCGCATTGCCGAGTGTTTGCCTTCGAGGGGGCAGTCCACCCCTGGGCCGGGTCGTTGCCCCCATGGGACGAACACGAACGGAGAACCCCCCACAATGCGTGAACTGACCGGAAAAGTGGCACTGGTGACCGGCGGCAGCCGTGGGATCGGCGCCGCCGTTTCCAAACGGCTGGCGGCCGAGGGCGCATCGGTGGCTCTGACCTACCACCGGGACGCGGAAGGTGCCGAGAAGATCGCCAAGGAGATCGCGGCCGAGGGCGGGCACGCCGTCACCGTCCATGCCGACAGTGCGGATCCGGCCGCGGTGCGGGCCGCCGTGGACCACACGGCCGAGGTCTTCGGCGGCCTCGACATCCTTGTCAACAACGCGGGCGTGCTGCCCTGGGGGCCGCTGGAGGCGGTGACGACGGAGGAGCTGGACCGAGCCATGGCGGTCAACGCGCGCGGGCCCTTCCTCGCCGCGCAGGCGGCGTCGGCGTACATGGGCCCGGGCGGCCGCATCATCAGCATCGGCACATGTGTCACCGAGCGGGTGTCCTCCTCCGGCATGACGCTGTACGCCATGAGCAAGGCCGCGCTCACCGGCATGACCAAGGGCCTGGCCCGCGATCTGGGCGGGCGGGGGATCACGGCTGTGCTGGTGCAGCCCGGTCCCACGGACACGGAGATGAATCCGGCCGGGGGGCCCGGCGGGGAGTTGCAGGCCCGGATGACCGCGGTGGGCCGTTACGGCACCCCGGAGGAGATCGCCACCACCGTCGTCCATCTCGCCGGGGAGGGCGGACGGTTCATCACGGGCACGGCGATCGCCGTGGACGGCGGGTTCATGATCTGATCCGCCGGGTGCGGGCGTTCGGCCGCTCAGGTGGTGGGCCTCGGCGCCTGCCCGCCCCGGCCGGGGCGGGTCCCGGGTCAGCCCGCGGACCCCGGCGTCGCGGTGGCCGCGGGGCGCCTGGCGGGGCGGTCGAGGAGGGCTGTGGACCGCCGGGTGAGTTCCTTGCGGTCCACCTTGCGGTTGGAGTTGAGGGGGAACTCGGCCAGGTGCTCGTAGTGGCGCGGCTGCATGCCCTTGGGCAGCAGTTCGCGCAGGGCGCGGGCGAACCGGGAGGCGGGGCGGGGCTCTCCGGTGTAGTAGACGACGAGTTCGGTGCCGGAGGGGGTGGGGGCGCCGACGGCCACCACGTCCTCCACGCCTTCGCAGGAGCGCAGCACGTGCTCGATCTCGGCGAGTTCCACCCGCCAACCCTGTATCTGCACCTGGGAGTCGAGCCGTCCGAGGTAGACCAGCTCGCCGTCGGGGAGCCGGCGCACCCGGTCGCCCGTGCGGTACCAGCGGCGGCCGTCGCGTGCCACGAAGCGGCCGGCGTCGTCGGCGGGGTCGAGGTAGCCGGCCGTCAGCTGGGGGCCGGTGATCAGCAGCTCGCCCTCGACGGCGACCTCCTGGTCGGCCTCGTCGACGAGGACGTGGTCGTGCCCCTCGTGCACCGTGCCGATGGGAACCAGTCCGTTGACGCAGCGCTCGGGGGAGGTCGCCGGGTTCCAGCGGTGCCCGGTGATCGTGACGGTCAGCTCGGTCGGCCCGTAGATGTTCTCCAGGGTGGAGGCGGGCGCGGCGGCCTGCCAGTCGGTGGCGTCGTGCGCCCGCAGTGCCTCCCCGGCGAAGAAGCTCCAGCGCAGGCCGGGCAGCGAGCCGGGGGCCAGGCCGCCCAGACGCCGGACGAGGGAGATGGCGCTGGGCGTGGCGAACCACACGGTGACGCCGTGTCCGGCGAGGTACGCCGGCAGGTCGAGGTAGGCGGTCTGCGGGGTGACGTCGACGGTGGCCCCGGCGCCCCAGGCGCAGAACAGGTCGAACATCGCGCAGTCGAAGTTCAGGTCGAAGGTCTGCGAGAAGACGTCGTCAGCGGTGAAGTCGTAACGGCGGTCGAGCAGTTCGAAGTAGTGACGGGTGCTGCCGTGGCTGATCGGCACGCCCTTGGGACGGCCGGTGGAACCGGAGGTGAACAGCATGTAGGCGGTGTCGGAGGGCGCGGTGCCGGTGCGCGGCTCGGTGAGGGCGCGGGCGGGCACGGGGTCGACGACCGTCAGGGCGGGCAGGTCGTCGCCGAGGCCGTCCAGGACGGCCCGGCCGCGCTCGTCGGCGATCACGGCGCCGGCGCCGGAGAGTTCGAGCATGTGCCGGGTGCGGAGCACGGGGAAGTCGGGGTGCAGCGGGACCACGGTGGCACCCGCGTACAGGGCGCCGAGAATGCCCGCGTACGCCGTGACCGTCTTGCCCGCCAGGATGCCGACGACATCGGCGTCACCGACGGATCCCGCCCAGGTGAGGGCCTGGCGGTGGAGGTCGCGGTAGGTGATCGTCTCGGCGCCGATGCGCAGGGCCGGGCGGTCGGCGGACCGGGCCAGCCCGCGCAGGAAACGTTCGTGCAGGCCACCGTGCTGGTGCTGCTGGGTCATGGTTCCTCCGTAGGGGACGCGGCCGGGCCGGTCAGGCCGCGATCGGGCGGCGGCGCTTGGGGCGCAGGGCCAGGCGAGGGTTGGCCGAGACGACCCGGAAGTTCTTCGTGGCGGCGCCGACCCGGCCGAACAGGGCGTCCTGGCCGGCGACATAGAGGGTGCCGACGCCCCGGTCGCGCAGGGAGCCGAGGGCGGTGGGCCAGTTGACCGCACGGACGCAGCAGTCGAGCAGCATGTCCCTGATCTGCTCGCCGGTGGTCAGCAGAGTGCCGTCCTGGTCGGAGATGACGGCCAGGGTGGGATCGCGGAACTCCAGGCCGTCCATGACCTCGACGGCGGCGCGGCGGCGCAGCGCGGCGAAGGCGGCGGAGTGCATCGGCGGCCGCATGACGTACAGCGGGAGGCCGCCCGCGGCGCGCAGCCGCTGCTGGAGCCACTCCAGCCGGGAGGCACGCAGGGTGACCATGGCGAAGTCCTCGTCGACCACGCAGGTGACGTCGTGCCACTCTTCCTCGGCGGTGAGTTCGGCGAGGATCTCGTCGAGCACGGCGGGCGGGGTGCGGGCGAAGGACTGGGTGGCGACCTGCTCCGGGTACTCCTCGGCGAAGAACGCGTCGAGGCAGTGGGCGAACCGCTCGGTGAGCCGGACTCCGTCGGCGAAGGACAGGGCGCCCGAGCGGACGGCGGTGGCCTTGCCGCCGAAGCTGGGCCCGGTGACGAAGGAGGGCTCGACGCCGAATTCGTTCTCGGCCCACTCGGCGAGCGCGAGACAGTTCACGAAGAAGGCGATCTGGGCGTGGACGGAATAGTCGCCCTCCGCTTCCCGGAAACCGTCGAAGAGCGAGCGGCCGAGTGTTTCGTCGGCCGCCGCGACCAGTTTCCGGGCGAACGGATTGACAAGCATGAACTTGCCGACTTCAGCGAACGGGGAGGGCCCCATTCCCGGGAACACGAGGGCGCTTTTCGTCCGGATGTCAGTCATGCGGCCCAGTGTGCTGGGGTGACGGGCGGTCAATAACCCCTACCGGCCCCTAACTACGGCCGTCACAGCCCGGCCTTGACCAGGGCGCCCGCGTCGATCTTCAGGTGCAGGCCGGTGACGTAGCGGGACTCGTCGGACGCGAGGTAGACCACGGCGTGGGAGACGTCGGACGGGTCGACATAGGGAACGGCGATGGAGTGCATCGAGGTGAAGCCCTGTTCCGCGTCCTCGCGGGTGGGGCTCTCCAGGTCGGGGCGGATGGCCCGGTACATGACCTCGTTCTGCACCATCGCCGTGTCCACGTTGGTCGGGTGCACGGCATTGATGCGGCGGCCCGTCGGGCCGAGCTGAACGGCCAGGGTGTTGACGAAGTCGACCAGGGAACGCTTGGCGTACTTGTAGGCGGCGAAGCCGGAGCCCGCCTGGGCGACGTCGCCATGGCCCGGCATGAGGCCGGCGGCGGAGCCGGTGACGATGACGGAGCCGCCCTCGCCGAGGTGGGGCAGCGCCGCGTGCACGGTGTTGAGGACGCCGGTGAGGTTGGTGTCGACGGTCTCGGTGAAGGCGTCGATCGGACGGTGGGCGCCGATCGGCAGGATGCCCGCGTTGGCGACGACGGCGTCGAGGCGGCCGAGTTCGGCGACCGACTCGTCGATGGCCGCGCGCAGCGCCGCCCGGTCGCGGACGTCGGCCTGGCGGACGACGGCCCTGCGGCCGGCCTTCTCCACCAGGCGGGCGGTTTCGGCCAGTTCCTCGGCGGTGGCCAGCGGGTACTCGGTGACGCCGGGATCGAAGGGGATGTCGATGGCGATGATGTCGGCGCCCTCCTGCGCCAGCCGCACCGCGTGGCTGCGGCCCTGGCCGCGCGCCGCGCCGGTGATGACCACTGCCTTGCCCGAAACCCGGCCCATGCCTGGCTCCTTCGCTCGTCCGGTTCCAAGGGGTCCCGCCGACGGGAACGTGCCGTACGCGGGTCGATCCGTCGTCCTTCTTACTGCGCGCCGGAGCCCGCCGGGCCGCTTCGGGGCCCCCTAACCGGCGCGGACGGGAGGCATTTAGGGGTGTGCGGAGCTCCGGACACCGGGTGGGATGCCTGGAGCGGCGGGCGCGGCACGGGGAGCGCTCCGGTCGTGCAGGGGCGACGACCGGAGCGCTCGTCCGCCGGGGCGCCGGATCAGGCGGCAGCGGGGGTGTGTTCGGCTTCCGTGCTCGTGTCCCCGCCCGGCTCGCCGGGTGCGGTCTGGGCCGGGGCGGCGGGGACCAGGTGCCGCAGCGAGAGGAGCACGAAGACGGACATCAGCGCCAGCACGCCGATGGCCGTGAACCCGGCCGGGGTCAGTGACTTGACGAAGGCCGCCTGGGCGGTGTGGAACAGCTCGCCGGCCTGTGGCTCCTTCAGCGTCATGGAGTAGTTGTGCGCACCGCCCAGCGTCTGCCGGGAGGCTTCGAGAGCCCCCGCGGGCAGTCCGGAGGGGATGGTGCGGTCCATGGTGCTGCCGAAGACCGAGGCGCCGATGCTGCCGAGGACGGCGACCCCGAGGGCGCCGCCGAGTTCCTGGCAGGTCTGCAGCATGGCGGAGACCCGGCCGGACTGGGCCTCGGAGGTGAAGCCCATGATCTGGTCGGTGACGATGGTGTTGGAGATGACGACGCCCACGCCCATGCACACCGTGCCGCTGATGATCAGCGGGATGTCACGGGTGGTGCCGAGCCGGGTGACCAGGAAGCAGCCGGTCGCCGCGATGAGGAAGCCGGCGACGATCACATAGGCCGGACGCACCACGGTGGCGGTCTTGACCGCCAGGGGCGCGAAGAGCATGATCGCCACCGGACTGGCCAGGGTCCACAGCGCCGCTTCGAGGGGGCTCATCCGCAGCACCTCCATGAGGTACTGGGTGGTGAAGATCCCGAAGCCGACCATGGTGAAGTAGGCCACCACGTTGCAGCTCATCGACGGGCCGAAGCCGCGCTTGCGGAACAGGGTCAGGTCGATCATCGGGTGCGGGTGCGAGCGCTGCCGCAGGACGAAGACCACGCCCAGGACCGCGCCGGTCACCAGCGCGACGACCGGCTGCACCGAGTAGCCGTCGGCGGCGAACTTCTTCAGCGCCCACACGGTGGGCAGCACGGCGCCCATGGACAGCAGCGCCGAGGGCAGGTCCAGGCGGGTGGCCCGGTCACGGTACTCGGGCACGAGCAACGGCAGGGCGAGCAGCAGCAGCGCGATGAACGGCAGGTTCACCAGGAAGATCGAGCCCCACCAGAACTGGGTGAGCAGCAGGCCGGACAGGACGGGGCCGATGGCCGAGCCCATGCCCATGCCGACGGTCCACACGGCGATCGCGTTCCGGCGCTGGCCCGCGTCGTGGAACATGTTGCGGATCAGGCCGAGCGTGGAGGGCATGAGGGTGGCGCCGCCGACGCCCTGCAGCGCGCGGGCCATGATCAGCACAGCGGGCGAGCCGGCGAAGGCGGCCGTGGCGGAGGCGCCGCCGAAGACGATGCTGCCGAGGACGAGCAGGCGTCGGCGGCCGATGCGATCGCCGACGCCGCCCATGGTGATCAGCAGCCCGGACAGCACGAAGCCGTAGATGTCGATCATCCACAGCTGCTGGGTGCCCGAGGGGTGCAGGCTCGCCGAGATCGACGGGAGCGCGAAGTACAGGACGGTGATGTCCATGGAGACCAGCAGCACCGGAAGGATCAGAACGGCGAGCCCGATCCATTCGCGGCGTCCGGCCCTTGCCGTCCCGAGGGGTGTGGGGGGCGAATCTAGACGCACGTCTAAGACTCCTGTATAGTACGGTTGTATAGAAGCTCGGTGGACGAAAGAGTGATCTGCCCAGCGCCAGGTCGAGAACGGAGAGAACCGATGAACCTGCAGGGCAAGACTGTGGTCGTGACCGGTGCCAGCTCGGGCCTCGGCGAGGTGGCCGCCCGCCGCCTGCACGCCGCGGGAGCGCACGTCGTACCGGTCGGACGCTCGGCGGAGAAGACCGCGGCCATCGCCGCCGAACTGGGAACGGAACCGCTGACCGCCGACTTCTCGGAGCTGACCGAGGTGCGCCGGCTGGCCAAGGTGCTGCTGGACCGCTGCCCGCGCATCGACGTGCTCGTCAACAACGCCGGCTGCATCCTGTCCAAGCACACGGTCACCAAGGACGGCTTCGAGCAGACCTTCCAGGTCAACGCCGTGGCCCCGTACATGCTGACCAGGCTGCTGACCGAGCGGCTGCGCGACAGCCAGGGACGGGTGCTCGTCACCTCCTCACAGGTCATCGAGGGTCGCCGCCAGCTGAACCCGAAGAACATCAACGGCGCCTCCGGATACGAGCCCTACGAGGCCTACGCCGACAGCAAGCTCGCCCTCGCACTGCTGACCCGCGAATACGCCCGCCGCCACCCGGACATCGGGGTCGCCGACTTCCACCCGGGTGTCTTCCTGGGGGGACTCGCGCGGGAGCTGTGGCGGGAGCGGCTGCTGGCCTCCGGCCCGCTGCGCGGCACCGTCCAGCGGTTCGTCGGCACCCCCGAGAAGGGCGCGGAGACGCTGCTGATGCTGGCCGGCACCGACGCTCCGCTGCACGGCGAGTACTACAAGGACTGCCGCCGCACGGACCCGGGCGCCACCGCGGAGGACCCGGACGTCGCCGGCGCCCTGTGGGACGTCTGCGCCCATGGCACCGGCCTTCCGCTCTGATCTCGTCGCCGGGCGGGCCCTCCGCGGCGGGGGTCAGTCCGGCGACGCCTGCAGCTCGATGAGGTGGCCGGCCGGATCACGGACATAGGCCACGACGGTCTCCGGACCCCACTCCGGGCGGGGGGCGGCCGCGGAGACCACCGAGCCGCCGTACTCCTCGCACAGCCGCTGCGCCGCCGGTACGTCGTCGAGGCGGAAACAGAGCAGCGCGGTGTCGGCGTCGCCCTCCCGCACCTCGAGCATGGTCTTCATGGCCGCGCGGTCGATCACCGCGAGCACCGGCTCGTCGTCGGCGTTCCACCGCGCGTACGGCCCCTGGGCGTTGCCCTCGGCGACCTTCGCGCCGCACAGGCCGTCGAGGACGGCGTCGTAGAACCGGAAGCAGGCGGCGAAGTCGTCGACCAGCAGCCGTGGATGCAGGGTGCCCACGAGAATGGGCGGTCGAGGGCTCATCTTCACTCCGTTTTCTGAGTCGGTCGCATGCGGTGCGCCGGACCCGCCGACCGTAGCCAGCACCGGCCGCCCCAGTGCACCCCTACCGCGGTCGGGCCGGAAGTTCAGGGGGGTTTTCAGGGGGCGCCACCGGTGGAGTTCTCCAAGCTCACGTCGCTTGAATGTGGCGAGAAGTCCGCGCCTTCCGCCGCGGCCGATGCCCTCACCGATCGAGCCTTGGAGCCACGTCCGTGATCGAACTTCCCGAGTACGACGGCACCCTGACGGCCTATCAGCCGCGGACCGCACCCCGGCCCCTCACCCCGAGCGGCGCGCCCATCCGCAGCCGGGCGGTGTTCTCCACCGCCCATGTGGTGGCCGACCCGCTCGCCGCCAACTCGCCTCTGCTGCTGGGCTGGGAGCCCTTCTCGCCGCCGGCCCTCGACTGGGATGCCACCCTCGCCTTCCGCCGGCACCTGTGGTCGCACGGCTTCGCGCTGGCGGAGGCGCTGGACACGCAGAACCGTGCGCTGGGCCTGGACTGGGCCACCTCCGCGGAGCTGATCCGCCGCTCCGCCGCCGAGGCCAAGGCGGTCGGCGGCCGGATCGGCGGCGGGGTGTGGACCGACCAGCTCGACCCGATGCGCCCGCACACCGTCGAGGAGATCGTCGCCGCCTACGAGGAGCAGATCGAGGCCGTCGAGGACGCCGGCGCCGAGCTGATCATCATGGCCAGCCCCGCGCTGCCCGCGGTCGCGCAGGGCCCCGACGACTACGCCCGGGTCTACCAGCGGCTGCTCGGGCAGGCCCGCGAGAAGGTGATCCTGCACTGGGTGCTGCCGGAGTCCGACCCCCGGCTGACCGGCTACTGGGGCTACACCGAGTGGGACAAGGCGCTCGAGGCGTTCCTCGCCGTGGTCGACGACAACGTGGACAAGATCGACGGCGTCAAGGTCTGGCCGCTGGGCCGGGACCAGGAGATCGAGCTGCGCCGCCGGGTGCCCGCCGGCGTCCACGTCTACAACGGCGACATCACCGACTTCCCCGAGCTGATAGCCGGTGACGAGCAGGGTCACAGCGACGCCCTCGCCTCTGTCTTCGACCCGCTCGCGCCGATCGTCGCCGAGGGCTTCAGGGCCCTGGACGAGGGCGACACCGCGCGCTTCCGCGCCGAGCTGGAGTCCACGCTCCCGCTGGCCCAGCAGCTCTTCGAGGGCAATGCCCTGACGATGCGTTTCTTCAAGACCGGGTTCGTCTTCCTCGCCTGGCTCTCCGGCCACCAGGACCACTTCCGGATGGTCTGGGGCGAGCAGTCCGCCCGTTCGGTCCCGCACCTGTCCAAGGTGTACCGGCTCGCCGACCAGCTGGGTCTGTTCCCCGACCCGGAACTGGCGGAGCGCCGGATGCGGGTGGTGCTGGCCACCGCCGGCCTGGACTGAGCACGCCTGCCCCCGCCCGCCCGGAGATTGGTGATCACCGATGTCGAACGACCAGAAGCTGCTCGATTACCTGAAGGCGGTCACCGCCGACCTGGCCCAGACCCGCAAGCGGCTGCAGGAGGTGGAGGCGGCCGGCCAGGAGCCCATCGCCATCATCGGCATGAGCTGCCGTTACCCCGGAGGCGTGCGCAGCCCCGAGGAGCTGTGGCAGCTGGTGGCCGAAGGCCGCGACGCCATCGGCGAGTTCCCCTCCGACCGGGGCTGGGACCTGGACGCGCTCTTCGCCGACGACGGCGCCGGCCGCAGCGTCGTGCGGGTGGGCGGATTCGTGGACGAGGCCGCCGACTTCGACGCGGCCTTCTTCGGTATCTCGCCCCGCGAGGCGGTGGCGATGGACCCGCAGCAGCGGATGCTGCTCGAACTGGCCTGGGAGGCCTGCGAACGCGCCGGGATCGACCCGCATTCACTCGGCGGGGAACGCGTCGGCGTGTACGCGGGCACGGGCGCCCAGGACTACGAGTACGTCCACGCGCAGAACCCGGACGCCGTCGCCGACTATGGAGCCACCGCCACCGCCGCGGCGGTGCTCGCCGGACGGGTCTCCTACACCCTCGGGCTGGAGGGGCCGGCCGTCACCGTCGACACCGCCTGCTCGTCCTCTCTGGTCACCCTGCATCTCGCCGCCCAGGCGCTGCGTGCCGGAGAGTGCTCGCTGGCACTGGCCGGCGGTGCCGCGGTCATCTCCACGCCGGGGGTCTTCGTCGCGTTCAGCCGGCAGGGCGCGCTCTCCTTCGACGGCCGCTGCAAGGCCTTCTCCGACGACGCCAACGGCACCGGCTGGGGCGAGGGTGCCGGAATGCTCCTGCTGGAACGGCTGTCCGACGCCCGCCGCAACGGCCACCCCGTGCTGGCGGTGGTCCGCGGTTCGGCCGTCAACCAGGACGGTGCGAGCAACGGGCTGACCGCGCCCAACGGCCCCGCGCAGCAGCGGGTGATCCGGCAGGCACTGGCCAACGCCGGGCTGACGACGTCCGACATCGACCTCGTCGAGGCGCACGGCACCGGCACGACCCTCGGCGACCCCATCGAGGCCCAGGCCCTGCTCGCGACCTACGGGCAGAACCGCACCGCCGACCGTCCGCTGTGGCTGGGCTCGCTGAAGTCCAACATCGGGCACACCCAGGCCGCCGCGGGCGTGGCCGGGATCATCAAGACCGTCATGGCCATCCGCAACGGCGTGATGCCGAGGACGCTGCACGTCACCCGGCCCTCCACGCACGTCGACTGGGACGCCGGCGACGTCCGGCTGCTGACCGAGCCCCGTGCGTGGCAGGCCGAGGGCGACCGGCCGCGCCGGGGCGGGGTGTCCTCGTTCGGCGTGTCCGGTACCAACGCGCACGTCATCGTCGAGCAGGCTCCCGAGGAGCCCGGCGACGAGCCCGCCGGTCCGGCGGACGCGGCGCCGGCGGGTGCCGTCGTTCCGTGGGTGGTCTCCGCGCGCAGCGGCTCCGGGCTCGCCGCGCAGGCCGAGCGCCTGCACACCGCTCTCGTCGGCGGTGCGGAGGACGTACGGGACGTGGCGCACGCCCTGGCCACCGGCCGGGCCGCGCTGGAGCACCGGGCGGTCGCCCTGGGCACGGACCGCCAGGAGCTGCTGGACACCCTGGCCGCGCTCGCCGAGGGCCGCGAGGCGGCGGGGCTGGTGCAGGGCACCGTCGCCGGTGACGCCCCGCCGGTGTTCGTCTTCCCCGGGCAGGGCTCGCAGTGGGCGGGCATGGCCGTGGAACTCCTGGAGACGGCCCCGGCGTTCGCCCGGTCCATGACCGAGTGCGCCGAGGCGCTGCGGCTGTTCACCGACTGGGACCTGTTCGAGGTGCTGCGCGAGCGGCCCGGCGCGCCCACCCTGGACGAGGTGGACGTGGTGCAGCCGGTGCTGTGGGCGGTGATGGTGTCGCTGGCCCGGCTGTGGGAGTCCTTCGGCGTCCGGCCCGGGGCCGTGGTCGGCCACTCCCAGGGCGAGATCGCCGCGGCCACGGTGGCGGGCGCGCTCTCCGTCGAGGACGGCGCCCGCGTGGTGGCCCTGCGCAGCAAGGTCATCCGGGAGGAACTCGCCGGGCTGGGCGGAATGATGTCGGTCGGGCTGCCGGCGCGGGAGGCCGCCCGGCGCATCGAGGCCTGGCCGGGCAAGCTGTCCCTGGCCGCGGTCAACGGGCCGGGCTCCACGGTGGTGTGCGGGCACGTCGACGCGCTCGAGGAGCTGCGGGACACCCTGGAGGGCGAGGGCACACGGGCCCGGATGATCCCCGTCGACTACGCCTCGCACTCGGTGTTCGTCGAGAACGTCCGGGAGCGCATCCTGGAGGTGCTCGCCCCCGTGCGGCCGCGCTCCTGCGAGGTCGCGTTCTACTCCACCGTCACCGGTGACCTCATCGACACCACGGTGATGGGCGCCGAGTACTGGTACACCAACCTGCGCCAGACGGTGCTGTTCGAGGATGCCACCCGCGCCCTGCTGGCCGCCGGGTTCGGGCTGTTCGTCGAGGCCAGCCCGCACCCGGTGCTGAAGCTCGGGGTGGAGGAGACCTTCGCCGACGCGGGCACGGCTGCGGTGGCCGTCGGCTCGCTGCGGCGCAGGGAGGGCGGCCTTGACCGGTTCGCCGCCTCGCTGGCCGAAGCGTACGTGCGCGGCGCGGCCGTGGACTTCTCCCCCCTGCTGGCCGGACGTCCCGGCCGGCACGTGCCGCTGCCGACGTTCGCCTTCCAGCACCGCCGTTACTGGCTTCAGGCGGCGCCCGGCGCGGCCGGTGACGTCGTCTCGGCCGGCCTGGCGGCCGCCGGGCACTCGCTGCTGAGCGCGGTGGTGGTGGCCCCGGAGGACGGCGGTGTGACCCTCACCGGCCGGCTGTCGGCGCACACCCAGCCCTGGGTCGCCGACCACGTGGTGCGGGACGCGGTGTTCTTCCCCGGCACCGGTTTCGTCGAACTCGCCGTACGCGCCGGCGACCAGGTGGGCTGCGACCAGGTCGCCGAACTCACCCTGAACGCGCCGCTGGTCCTGGCCCCCGGCGAGGCGGTGCAGCTGCAGGTCGTGGTGGGCGGCCCGGACGAGGCCGGCCGCCGCGAGCTGCGGATCCACTCCCGCCCCGAGCAGGCCGGGCCGGACGTGCCCTGGACGCGGCATGCGACCGGCGTGCTCGCCGCGGGCACGGGTGCGGCCGCGGCGTTCGACGTGGCCGTGTGGCCGCCGCGCGACGCGGTCCCGCTGGACGTCACCACGCTCTACGACGACCTCGCGGAGACCGGCCTGCGCTACGGACCGCAGTTCCAGGGTCTGACCGCCGCCTGGCGGGTCGGCGAGGACGTCTACGCGGAGGTCGTGCTCGCCGAGGCCACCTCCACCGAGCGCTTCGGGCTGCACCCGGCGCTGCTCGACTCCGCCCTGCACGCGGTCGCCCTCACCGACGCGGTCGGCGACGAGGCGGCGCTGCCCTTCGCCTGGTCCGGGGTACGGCTGCACGCGACCGGCGCCCGCACGCTGCGGGTGCGGCTGACCCCGGTGCGCGCCGGTGAGGTCTGCCTGGTCGCCGTGGACGCCTCGGGCGCACCCGTCGTCTCGGTCGACTCCCTGGTGCTGCGCCCGGTCGCCGGTGCCGCGGTGCCCCGCCGCGTGGACTCGCTGTACCGGTTGCGCTGGCAGCCCGTCCCCGCCGCCCAGGCCGCGCCGGTCTCCTGGACCGACTGGGAGCGGCTGGACCGTGACGGCGAGCCGGATGCCGTGCCCGAGGTGGTGGTGCTCGCCACCGAGCCGGGCACCGACGCCGCCGCCGTGCACGCCCGGACCCAGCACGTCCTCGGGGTGCTCCAGCGCTGGATCACCGACGAGCGGCTCGAGGACGCGCGCCTGGTGGTGGTCACCCGCGGCGCGGTCGCCACCGAGGGGGAACCGGTCGACGACCTGGCGGGCGGTGCCGTATGGGGTCTGGTGCGTTCGGCGCAGTCGGAGCATCCGGACCGGTTCGTGCTGGCCGACCTCGAGGCGGGCACCGACCCGGCCGAGGTGCTGGACGCGATCGTGGCCTCCGGAGAGCCGCAGGTCGCGGTGCGCGGCTCAGTGGTGCGGGCCGCCCGGCTGGTGCGGGCCGTGCCCGGCGAGCCCGAGTCCCGCTTCGGGCCGGACGGCACGGTCCTGATCACCGGCGGCACCGGCATGCTGGGCCGGCTCGTCGCCCGGCACCTGGTGCGCGAGCACGGCGTACGGCACCTGCTGCTGCTCGGCCGCCGCGGCCCGGACGCCCCCGGCGCGGCGGAACTGGTCGCGGAACTGGCCGAGTCGGGGGCCGAGACCACCGTGGCCGCCTGCGACGCCGGTGACCGCGAGGCGCTGGCCGCCGTTCTGGCCGCCGTCCCGGCCGGTCGCCCGCTGACCGGCGTGGTGCACGCCGCGGGCGTCCTCGACGACGGAACGCTCTCCTCGCTCACCCCGGAGCGGGTGGACCGGGTCCTCGCCGCCAAGGCGGACGCCGCACTCCACCTGCACGAACTCACCGAGGGCCAGGACCTGTCCGCCTTCGTGCTCTTCTCCTCCGCCGCGGGTGTCATCGGCGCGCCCGGCCAGGGCAACTATGCCGCGGCCAACGCCTTCCTGGACTGCCTCGCCGCCCACCGCAGGGCGGCCGGCCTCGCCGGGCAGTCGCTCGCCTGGGGCTTCTGGGCCGAGGCGAGCGGCATGACCGGCGACCTCGACGAGACGGACCGCGGCCGCATGTCCCGCAACGGGCTGCTCGGGCTCGCCGACGACGAGGGCCTGGCGCTGTTCGACGCCGCCGTCACCAGTGACGCGGCGCTGCTGGTGCCGGCCCGGTTCGACCTGGCGGGGATCCGCGCGGACGACGCCTCCCCGCAGCCGGTCTTCACCGCGCTGGTGCCGGCCGTGCGCCGGGGCACCGCCCAGTCGGTCGCGTCCGCGGGTTCCTTCGGCGAGCGGCTGCTGCGGCTGCCCGAGGCCGAGCGGGTGGCAGCGGCCCTGGACCTGGTGCGCGAGAAGGTCGCCGCGGTCCTCGGCTACGGCTCCCCCGAGGAGGTCGAGGCCGAACGGGCCTTCCGCGAGCTGGGCTTCGACTCCCTGAGCGCGGTCGAGCTGCGCAACCGGCTCGGCGAGGCCGCGGGCGTACGGCTGCCCGTCACCGTGGTGTTCGACCATCCCAACCCGACCGCGCTGGCCCGCCATCTGGTGGCGGAGGCCTGCGGCGACCAGGCCGCCGCCGCGGCGCCGGTCACCGCGGTCCGCGCCGCCGACGACGAGCCGGTCGCGATCGTCGCCATGGCCTGCCGCTACCCCGGCGGGGTGCGCTCCCCGGAGGACCTGTGGCGGCTGGTCGCCGACGGCACGGACGCCATCGGCGCGTTCCCGGCCGACCGGGGCTGGGACCTGGAACGGCTGTACGACCCGGAGGGCGAGCGGCCGCACACGAGCTATGTCCGCGAGGGCGGGTTCGTCTATGACGCGGGCGACTTCGACGCGGACTTCTTCGGCATCAGCCCTGTCGAGGCGGAGGCCATCGACCCGCAGCAGCGACTCCTGCTGGAGGCGTCCTGGGAGGTGTTCGAGCGGGCGGGCATCGACCCGGCGACGCTGAAGGGCAGCGCCACCGGCGTCTACGCGGGCGTCATGTCGCACGACTACGCCGCCAACAGCGGAACCGGCGCGATCGCCTCCGGCCGGGTGTCGTACACGTACGGCTTCGAAGGTCCGGCGGTGACGGTGGACACCGCCTGCTCCTCCTCCCTCGTGGGGATGCACCTGGCCGCGCAGGCGCTGCGTGCCGGTGAGGTGGATCTCGCGCTGGCCGGCGGCGTCACCGTGATGGCGAGCCCCGAGCTGTTCGTGGAGTTCAGCCGACAGCGGGGCCTGTCCAAGGACGGCCGCTGCCGCTCCTTCGCCGGCGCCACCGACGGCACCGGCTGGGGTGAGGGCGTCGGTCTGCTGCTGCTGGAGCGGCTGTCCGACGCGCGCCGCAACGGCCACCCCGTGCTCGCGCTGCTGCGCTCCTCCGCCATCAACCAGGACGGCGCCAGCAACGGACTGTCGGCACCGAGCGGCCCCGCCCAGCAGCGGGTGATCCGGCAGGCGCTGACCACGGCCGGGCTCACCGCCGAGGACGTGGACGCGGTGGAGGCGCACGGCACCGGCACCACGCTGGGCGATCCGATCGAGGCGCAGGCGCTGCTGGCCACCTACGGGCAGAACCGGCCCGAGGACCGGCCGCTGTGGCTGGGCTCGCTGAAGTCCAACATCGGCCACGCCCAGGCCGCCGCCGGCGTCGGCGGTGTCATCAAGATGGTCATGGCGATCCGTGAGGGCGTCCTGCCCAGGACCCTGCACGTGGACGAGCCCACCCCGCACGTGGACTGGGAGTCGGGTGCCGTCCGGCTGCTGACCGAGGCCCGCGACTGGCCCGGGACGGACCGCCCCCGCCGGGCCGGCGTGTCCTCCTTCGGCATGAGCGGCACCAACGCCCACGTCATCATCGAGCAGGCACCCGTCCAGCCGGACGAGCCCCGCCCGGGTGACGGAGCCGACGGTACGGCCGGACCGGTCTCCCTGCTGCTGTCGGCCAAGTCGGCCGAGGCGCTGCCCGCGCAGGCCCGGCAGCTGCACGACTGGCTGACCGCCCGCCCGGACGTCTCCACCACCGACGTCGCCCACACCCTGGCCACCACGCGAGCGGCGCTGGACCACCGCGCCGCCGTCACCGGCCACGGCCTGGAGAGCCTGCTGGAGGGCCTGGAGGCGCTGGCCGAGGGCCGCACCGCTCCCGGTGTGCTGCGCGGCCGCGCCCAGGACGGCAAGCTCGCCTTCCTGTTCACCGGGCAGGGCGCGCAGCGCCTCGGCATGGGCCGGGAGCTGGCCGAGACCTACCCCGTCTTCGCCGAGGCCCTCGAGGCGGTGCTCGCCGCCGTCGACACACACCTGGACCGGCCACTGCGCGAGGTCATCTGGGGCGACGACGCCGACCTGCTCAACCAGACCCAGTACACCCAGCCCGCCCTGTTCGCCTTCGAAGTCGCCCTCTACCGGCTCATCGAGTCCTTCGGCGTCATCCCCGACCACCTCGCCGGACACTCCATCGGCGAGATCGCCGCCGCCCACGTCGCCGGCGTGTTCTCCCTCGACGACGCCGCCCGCCTGGTCACCGCCCGCGGACGCCTCATGCAGGCCCTCCCCACCGGCGGCACCATGATCGCCGTACAGGCCACCGAGGACGAAGTCCTGCCGCTGCTGACCGACCAGACCGGCATCGCCGCCCTCAACGCGCCTTCGTCCACGGTGATCTCGGGCAGCGAGGACGCGGTGGCGGCGATCGCGGAGCAGTTCGCCGCACAGGGCCGCAAGACCAAACAGCTCGCCGTCAGCCACGCCTTCCACTCCCCCCTCATGGACCCCGTCCTGGACGACTTCCGGGCCGTGGCCGAATCCCTGACCTACCAGCGGCCGCGCATCCCGTTCGTCTCCACCGTCACCGGACAGCCGGTCACCGACGAACTCACCACCCCCGACTACTGGACCGAACACATCCGCAAGCCCGTCCGCTTCACCGAAGCCCTCACCCGCATACCCGCCACCACCCACCTGGAGATCGGCCCCGACGCCGTCCTCACCGCCCTCGGACCCGCCACCACCGACGACGCCACCTTCATCCCCACCCAACGCCGCGACCGCGACGAAACCCACGAACTCGCCGCCGCACTCGGCCACCTGCACACCACCGGCACCCGCGTGGACTGGACCGCCTACTACGCCACCACCGGCGCCCGCCGCACCGACCTGCCCACCTACGCCTTCCAGCGCACCCGCTACTGGCTCGACGCCAAGGACTACCTCGCCGAGCTGTGGCACGGCGAGGCCGCGGGCGCGAACGTGGCCGGGGCCGGGCTGGAGACGGCGGAGCATCCGCTGCTGGGTGCCGCGGTGTGGTCACCGGAGTCGGACGCGGTGGTGTTCACCGGGAGGTTGTCGCTGGAGTCGCAGCCCTGGCTGGCCGGGCACGCGGTGCAGGGCACCGTCATCCTTCCGGGTACGGCGTTCGTGGAGCTGGCGCTGGCAGCCGGGGAGCAGGTCGGCTGCGAGGTGCTCGACGACCTCGCCCTCGAGGCGCCACTGATACTGCCCGAGCGCGGGGGCGTCGCCTTCCAGATCACGGTCGGCGAGGACTCCGGTGGTGGCCGTACCCTGGCTCTGCACTCGCGGGACGAGGGCCGCGGCGGTGTCTGGACGCGGCATGCCACGGGTCTGCTGACGTCCGTCGCACCGGCCGGCTCGGACACCCTCGCCGCGTGGCCGCCGCCGGACGCCGAGCCGCTTGCCGTGGACGGCCTGTACGACGCTCTCGCCGAAGCCGGGTTCGCCTACGGTCCGGACTTCCAGGGTCTGACCGCCGCCTGGCGGCACGGGGACGACCTGTACGCCGAGGTGGGGCTGCCCGCGGAGACCGCCGCCGAGGCGACGGGCTTCGGGCTGCATCCGGCCCTGTTCGACGCCTGCCTGCACGTGCTGGGGCTGGCCGGGGACGACTCCGCCGCGCGGCTGCCGTTCGCCTGGTCGGGTGTGGCCCTGCACGCCTCGGGCGCCACGCGGGTCAGGGTGCGACTGCGGCCGCGGGCCGAGGGTGCCGTGTCGGTGCTGGTCGCCGACGGACTGGGGGCGCCGGTGCTGACTGCGGAGTCGCTGACGCTGCGTGAGCTGACCGAGATGCCCAGGGCCCGGCAGGACGACCTGTACCGCGTCGAGTGGTCGGAGGCCGTGGCGCGGCCCGGTGGGGCGTCGGCGGACGGGTTCACCGTGCTGCGCACCGAGCCGGGCACGGGTCCCGAGGCGGTGCACGCGGTTGTCACCCAGGTGCTGGCCGAGGTGCGGGAGCACCTGGCCAAGGGCTCGAAGCTCGCCGTCGTCACCAGCGGCGCGGCCGCACTGCCCGGCGAGGACATCACCGACCTCGCCGGCGCCGCCGCCTGGGGCCTCATACGCTCCGCACAAGCCGAGAACCCCGGCCAGTTCCTCCTCATCGACACCGACACCCCCGACCACCCCGACCTCCCCACCGCCCTCGCCACCGGCGAACCCCAGATCCTCATCCGCGACGGACGCCCCCACAGCGCCCGGCTCACCCGCCTCACCCCCACCGGCACCGGCGCCGAGCAGCCCCCCACCGCCTTCGGCCCCGACAGCACCGTCCTGGTCACCGGAGCCACCGGCGCCCTCGGCCGCATCCTCACCCGACACCTCGTCACCCAACACGGCGTACGCCACCTCCTGCTCACCAGCCGACGCGGACCCGACGCACCCGGCGCCACCCAACAACGCGACGAACTCACCGCACTCGGCGCCGAGGTGACCCTCGCCGCATGCGACGCCTCCGACCGCCAAGCCATGGCAGCGCTGCTCACCGACCACCCCGTCACCGCCGTCATCCACACCGCCGGCGTCCTCGACGACGGACTCGTCACCTCCCTCACCCCCGACCGGGTCGCAGCCGTACTACGACCCAAAGCCGACGCCGCCTGGAACCTCCACGAACTCACCCAGAACCACCCCCTGACCGCCTTCGTCCTGTTCTCCTCCGCAGCCGGCGTCTTCGGCAACGCAGGCCAGGCCTCCTACGCCGCCGCCAACGCCTACCTCGACGCCCTCGCCACCCACCGCCGCACCCGCGGACTACCCGCCCACTCCCTGGCCTGGGGCCTGTGGGAAAGCGACACCGGCATGACCGGCGAACTGAGCGAGGCCGACCGGGAACGCCTGAACCGCTCCGGCGTGCGGGAGATGTCCGCCAAGGAGGGGCTCGCTCTCTTCGACGCCGCGTGCGCGCAGGAACTGCCCGCGGTGGTTCCCGTCCGTCTCGCCCTGGGTTCGTACGACGCCGATGTGCCGGCGCTGCTGCGCGGGTTGGTGCGCTCCGCCGCGCGGCGTACGGCGGCCGCCGCGAACGCACCGGTCACCGGGCTGCGCGAGCGGGTCCGCGCCCTGCCCGCCGCCGAACGCACCGCTGTCCTGCTGGACCTGGTCCTCGGCCAGGCCGCGGCGATCCTCGGGCACGCGTCGGCGGCCGCGATCGACCCGGACCGGTCCTTCAAGGACCTGGGATTCGATTCCCTCGGCGCGGTGGAATTCCGCAACGGCATCAACGCGCAGACGGATTTGCGCCTTCCGGCCACGCTCGTCTTCGAATTCCCGAATGCACGGGCCCTGGCCGACCACCTGTCCGCCGAATTGGCACCCGCCACGGAAACCCAGGCCGGCACCGATCCGGAGGAGGAGCGGATCCGGGAAATCCTGCGGGTGATTCCGGTGGAGCGGCTGCGGGCCAGCGGCCTGGCCGACGCCCTGCTGTCGCTGGCCGAGGACCAGGACGCCCTCACCACCGGTCCGACGGATGCTCAGGATCTGTCCGGGAAAAGCGGGTCCATCGACGATCTGGACACGGACGCCCTGATCAACCTGGCTCTCGGCGACGCCTGACCGGCTGCTCGGCGGCCGTCTCCCACGGGAGGCGGCCGCCGTCGGCCGCCCGGCTTCCCTAGGGGGCTGTTAGGGGTGGGCCTGCGTGGGGCGACTGGATAGCGTCAAAGGAAGGATCGTTTCTCTTCGGTCCGGACGACCGAATTCGCGCCCACGATCGAGAAGGTAACTGTCACATGGCAGACCTCGTCAACGACGAACGAACGGAAACCGAGACCCCCTCCTTTCCGTTGGCCGAGAAATGCCCGTTCCGCCACACTCCGGAATACGCGCGACTGCGGGCCGAAGAGCCGGTCTCCAAGGTCAAGGTGGAGGTGTCGGGCAAGGAGGCGTGGGTGGTGGCCACCCATGACCTCGTCAAGCAGGTGCTGACCTCGCCGGCGATGAGCTCCAACTGGCGCAATCCGGGGTACCCGCACCAGGTCGCGCTGTCCCAGGAGATCCTCAACACCCTCGAACTGCCGCTGCTGGCCCTGGACGCACCCGAGCACACCGTACGCCGGCGCCTGCTGATCCCCGAGTTCACCGTCAAGCGCGTCACGGCGCTGCGGCCCCGCATCCAGCGGTTCGTGGACGACTGCATCGACCGGATGCTCGCCAAGGGCGGCCCCGTCGACCTCGTGCAGGAACTCGCCGTGCCGGTGCCCACGCTGCTGTTCGCCGAGCTGATGGGCGCCCCCGCCGAGGACGCCACGTCGTTCCGGGAGCACGCCGAGGGCACCATGACCCGGGGGCTGGAGGCCGACGAACTCGACCGGCGCCAGCTGGAGATGGAGCAGCACCTGGCCGCGCTGGTCACGGAGAAGGAGAAGAACCCGACCGACGACCTGCTCAGCCGCATCATCGCCAAGAACAAGGAGGACGGGGCGCTCGAGCACCACGACCTGGTGGCCATCGCCCGCATGCTCATGTTCGGCGGTTTCGACACCGCGGCCAACATGATCTCGCTGGGGACGGTGACCCTGCTGCAGCACCCCGAGCAGCTCGAGCAGATCAAGGCCGACCCGTCGCTGACCCCGAAGGCGATCGGGGAGCTGCTGCGCTACCTGTCGATCAACGACTCGGCGAGCGCCCGTGTCGCCACGGAGGACGTGCGGCTCGGCGACGTGACGGTCCGTGAGGGCGAGGGCGTCATCCTGCTGTACGGCTCCGCCAACCGCGACGAGGCCGTCTTCGACGATCCCGACGTCTTCGACATCCACCGCGACACCCGCGGCCATGTGGCCTTCGGTGGCGGCGTCCACCAGTGCCCCGGGGCGAGCCTGGTGAAGGTCGAGCTGGAGATCGTCTTCAACACGCTGTTCCGCCGCATCCCCGAGCTGCGGCTCGCCGTGCCGTTCGAGGAGCTGTCGTTCAAGAACGACACGCTCATCTACGGCATGTACGAGTGCCCCGTCACATGGTGAGCGCCGTGCGGGTCAGCGTCGACCGGGAGCTGTGCACGGGCACCGGTTCGTGTGTGTTCGCCGCTCCCGGCGTGTTCGAGCAGGACGACACCGACGGCCGCGTCGTCCTGCTGAGGGAACACCCCGAGCCGGGCGAGTCGGACGACGTGCAGGAGGCGGCCGACGTCTGCCCCGTGGCCGCCATCAAGCTGCACCGACGATGACGTATCGGAGATCACCATGACCAAGGCAGTAGTGCTCGGCGGCGGGATGGCGGGGATGCTCGCGGCCTCTGCCCTGGCCCGTCACGCCGACGAGGTCACCATCGTGGAGGGCGACCGGCTGCCCGACGTACCCGCGCCGCGGCGCGGGCTGCCGCAGGGTTACCACAGCCACATGTTCATGGGCGGCGGGGCCCTCGCCCTGGAGGACCTGCTGCCCGGCGTACTCGACCGGCTCCACGCCGCGGGTGCTTCCCGCCGCGGCATGCCGTGGAACACGCTGACGCTGTCGGCCGGCGGCTGGTTCCCGCGTCACCACGGCGACGCCTTCATCGTCGTGTGCAGCCGGGAGCTGACCGACCACGTGGTGCGCGGGCGGGTCCTGGAGGCCGACGACATCGAGGTCGTGCAGTCGGCGAAGGTCGTCGGGCTGACCGGCGACGCGGCCCGGGTCACCGGGGTGCGGCTGCAGGACGAGGACGGCGAGCGGGTGCTCGCCGCGGACTTCGTGGTGGACGCCACCGGTCGCCGTTCCAAGGCGCCCGAGTGGCTGGTGGAGATAGGCGTCCCGGAGGTCGAGGAGGAGTTCGTCGACCCGGGTCTGGCGTACTCGACGCGGCTGTACCGGGCGCCGCAGGGCGTGCACCCGGACTTCCCCGCGGTGCTGATCCAGCCGCAGGCGGGCACCGGGCAGCCGGGCCGTGGCGCGACGCTGTTCCCGATCGAGGGCGGCCGCTGGATCGCCACGATGACCGGCACGCGCGGGGCGCAGCCGCCCTCGGACGCGGCCGGGTTCGACGCGTTCGCCCGCGGACAGCGGCACTCGGTGATCGCCGACCTGCTCGCGCAGGCGGAGCCGATCAGCGAGGTCCGCCCTTACAAGGGCACGGTCAACCGGCGCCGTTACTACGAGCGGCTGCCGCTGCCCGAGGGCTTCGCCCTGGTGGGCGATGCCGTGGCAGCTCTGAACCCGGTGTACGCGCACGGCATGTCGGCCTCCGCCTTCGGTGCGCTCGCGCTGCGTGCGGCGCTGGAGGAGGTCGGTCTCAAGCCGGGGCTCGCCGCCCGGGCGCAGGCCGGGGTGGCGGCCGCCGTCGAGACGCCGTGGTCGATGGCCGTACAGCAGGACGTCGCCTTCCCCGACGTGCGCACCAACCGGACGGCCGTGGCCGGGCCGGGCCCCGAGGAGCAGGAGTTCATGGGACGGCTCGCGGCGACGTCGCTCAGCGAACCGGTCGTCGCGAACGCCCTGTTCGGTGTCTACACGCTGATGACACCGGCGGCCGAGATGGTCACGCCGGAGGTCCAGGAGCTGGTTCGGCGCGGCCCGAGCCGGCCGCAGCTGACCGCCGAGGAGGCCATCGCGCAGTTCCCGGAGCTGGGCGGTCTGCTCACCCCCGCCGCTGTGCACTAGTCGTCTCACGGGGCGGTCACCGCGCGCCACGGGGCGCGCGGCGGCCGTCCCGCAGTCGGTTCGTCATGGGCCGTCATGGTCCGTTGTCCGCCGGGGCGGTGAGCCGCAAGGCTCCGCCGCCCGCCGGCGGTGGTCGCCCGGACCGCCGCCGAAATCGTCCGCCGCTGAATAAGAGGGATGGCGTTGGCAAGGAATCTGGTGGCTTGGCCGGTCTCGGGCAAGAGCGCCGCCGCACTGCGTGCCCAGGCCCGGCGACTGCGCGATCATCTCGTGGCGACGCCCGGCACCAGGCCGGTCGACGTGGCCCTGACCCTGACCACACGGGCCGTTCTGGAGCACCGGGCCGTCGTCCTCGGCGCGGACGAGGCGACGCTGCTGGCCGGTCTGGAGGCGGTGGCCGAGGACCGCGGCGGCGAGCAGGCGGTGGTGGGTGCCGCGCACGGTGATCCGCGCCCGGTCTTCGTCCTGCCCGGCGACGGCGTGCCCGAGGCGGCCGGACTCCTGGACGCCGCCCCGGCGTTCGCCGACCGGATGGCCGAGTGTGCGCGGGCCCTGCGTCCGCTGACGGGCTGGGAGCTGCTGGAGGTGGCCCGCGGGACGCGGACCGCACCCGACGCGGCGGCGCCGCTGCGCTGGGCGGTGTCGGTGTCCCTGTGCGCCTTGTGGGAGTCGCTCGGGGTACGGCCGGCCGCCGTGACGGGCGTCGGCGACGGCGAGACGGCGGCGGCCTGCGTCACCGGGGCACTGTCCCTGGAGGACGGGGCACGGCTGGTCGTCTCCGGTGGGCGGCCCGACGCCGGGGCGCTGCGCACCGGTGGCGCGCTGCGGCTGGGCGCCCCGCTGGAGGAGACCGTACGGGCGCTGAGGACGAAACGGCACGAGGTGTTCGTCGTACCGGACGCGGCTCTCGCCGGGCGGGTGACGGCCGCCGCCGGTGAGGGGGCGACCGTGCTGGCGCCCGGCCCCGACGGGTTCCTCGGCCAGCTGGCCCGGGCCCACGTGCGGGGCGTGACCGTGCGCTGGGCTGGGCTGCTCGAGAAGACCGGCGCGGTCGGCGTCGACCTGCCCACCTACGCCTTCCAGCGCCGCCGGTACTGGTCGGTGCCGGTGGTGGCGGCGGACGCCGGCGAGCTGGGTCTGTCGGCCGTCGCCCATCCCCTGCTGGGCGCCGCGGTGGAACTGGGCGAGCAGGGCGCCCTGGTCTTCACGGGGCGGCTGTCCGCCCGTACCCATCCCTGGATCGCCGACCACGCGGCGCTGGGCAGCACCTTGCTGCCGGGCACGGCGTTCGTCGAGCTGGCCGTCCACGCGGGCGGCACCGTGGGCCTTGACCTGCTGGAAGAACTGACCCTGCACGAGCCCTTGGTGCTGCCCGAGGACGATGCCGTGCAGCTCCGGGTGCTGCTCGGCGACGCCGACGCCACCGGCCGCCGTACCGTCACCGTGCACGGCCGGGCGGAGGGCCGGGGGACGGCGTGGGTGCGGCACGCGACCGGTGTGCTGGCCGCGGGCGCGCCCGAGGGCACCGGGCTCACCGAGTGGCCGCCGGCCGGCGCGCGGCCGGTCGCGCTGGACGGCCTGTACGAGCGGCTGCGGGCCCGCGGATACGACTACGGGCCGGTGTTCCAGGGCCTGCGCGCGGTGTGGCGCGGCGGCGACGACGTCTTCGCCGAGGTGGTGCTGCCCGGCCAGACCCGCGACGAGGCCGGGCGCTTCGGTGTGCATCCGGCCCTGCTGGACGCGGCCCTGCACGCCGCGCTCGCCGTGGAGGACGCCGACGGCGGTCAGGGCGGCGAGACGGTACTGCCGTTCGCCTGGACCGGGGTGTCGCTGCACGCGTCCGGCGCCACCGAACTGCGGGTGCGGCTCAGCCCGGCCGGCCACGACGGTACGGCGATCAGCGCCGCCGACCCCGCCGGCCGTCCCGTTCTGTCCGTGGCCTCGCTGGTGGCGCGGCCCGTCGCCGCGCAGAGCCTGGGCGAGCAGCCCTGGCGGCTGGAGTGGGCCACGCGGCCGCTGCCCGCCGGACCGGACGAGGCGGGCGCGCCGGTGGTGGCGGTGCTGGGCGAGGCCGGGGTACCGGGGCACTTCGCGTACCCGGACCTGGCGGCACTGGGCGCGGCCGTGGACGGCGGACTGACCGTGCCGGAGTGGGTGCTGTGCCCGGTGGCACGGCCGGACGGCGAGGTGCCGGCGGCCGTGCGCGCCGTCAGCCACCGCGCGCTGGACCTGGTCCAGCAGTGGCTGGGCGACGCCCGGTTCGCCTCCTCCAGGCTGGTGTTCGTCACCGAGGGCGCCGCCGGAGAGGGCGCCACGGACGTCGTCCTGGCTCCCGTGTGGGGTCTGGTGCGGGCGGCCGAGGCGGAGAACCCGGGCCGGTTCGTGCTGGCCGATGTCGACGGCAGCGCGGCCGCGTACGCCGCCCTGCCCGGCGTGCTGGAAAGCGGCGAAACGGAGGTCGCGCTGCACGGCGGCGAGCTGCGGGTGCCGCGGCTGGTACGCGGGGCCGGCCCGGAAGCCCAGGCCTCCCTCGACCCCGACGGCACGGTGCTGATCACCGGTGGCACCGGCGGCCTGGGCGCGCTGGTCGCGCGCCGGCTGGTGACCGGGCACGGGATGCGCAGGCTGCTGCTGACCAGCCGGCGCGGCCCTGCCGCTCCCGGGGCGGCGGAGCTGGTGGCCGAACTGGAGGCCCTCGGCGCCGAGGTGACCGTCGCGGCGTGCGACGTCGGAGACCGCGACTCGCTCGCCCGGGTCCTGGACTCGGTGCCCGCCGCCCACCCGCTGACGGGTGTGGTGCACGCGGCCGGCGTCCTCGACGACGGGGTGGTGGAGTCCCTGACCGCCGACCGCCTGGACACCGTCCTGGCCGCGAAGGCGGACGGTGCCTGGCATCTGCACCAGCTCACCGCCGGTCAGGAGCTCGCGTTCTTCCAGCTGTTCTCATCCGCCGCCGGCACCCTGGGCGCCGCGGGCCAGGCCAACTACGCCACGGCCAACACCTTCGTCGACGCCCTGGCCCGTCACCGGCGGGCGGCCGGGCTGCCGGCCACCTCCCTGGCCTGGGGCCTGTGGGCGACCGGGGGCATGGCCGAGCAGCTGACCGACGCCGACGTGGAGCGGCTGCGCCGCCAGGGCTTCCCGCCGCTGTCGGCGGAGGAGGGGCTGGCCCTGTTCGACGCGGCGCTGGGCAGCGCGGAACCGCTGTTGCTGCTGCTGCGCCTGGACGTCGCCGCGCTTCGCGCGCAGGCCGACGCGGGATCGGCCCAGACCGTGCTGCGCGACCTGGTGCCGCCTGCCGTACGACGGCCTGCGGGTGCAGCGGCGCGGCCGGTGGACGGCACGCTCGCGGACCGGCTGGCGGCCCTGTCCGAGGCGGACCGCGAGCGGGAGCTGCTGCACCTGGTGCGGACCCAGGTCGCCACCGTGCTCGGCCACGACTCCGCCGAGGCCGTCGAACCCGACCGGGCCTTCCAGGAGCTGGGATTCGACTCGCTCGCCGCCGTCGAACTGCGCAACACCCTGCGCACCGTGGTGGGCCACAGTCTGCCCGCCACCCTGGTCTTCGACTATCCGAGCGCCCGCGCCGTCGCCGGACACCTGGCGACGCTGCTGTCGGGCACTCGGGACCGGGCGGCCGGCGCCACCGCCGCGACGGCCGTCGCGGCGGACGACGACCCGATCGTCATCGTCTCCATGGCCTGCCGCTATCCCGGCGGGGTCGGCTCTCCGGAGGACCTGTGGCGGCTGGTCGCCGACGGGGTGGACGCCGTCACCGAGTTCCCCGCCGACCGCGGCTGGGACGTCGAGGGGACGTACGACCCCGAGCCGGGCACACCCGGCAGGACGTACACCCGCTCGGGCGCCTTCCTGCACGGCGCGGGCGACTTCGACAACCGCTTCTTCGGCATCAGCCCGAACGAATCACTCGGCATGGATCCCCAGCAGCGGCTGCTGCTGGAGGTGTCCTGGGAACTGTTCGAGCGGGCCGGGATCGACCCGGCGGCGCTCAAGGGCAGCTCCACGGGCGTGTTCACCGGCGTGATGTACCACGACTACCCGTTCGCCTCGGCCACCGGTTCGATCGTCTCCGGACGGCTGGCGTACCACTACGGCCTGGAAGGGCCGGCCGTCTCCCTGGACACGGCCTGCTCCTCCTCGCTGGTCGCCCTGCACCTGGCGGTCCGCGCGCTGCGGGCCGGCGAGTGCTCCCTGGCGCTGGCGGGCGGGGTGACGGTGATGTCGACGATGGAGACGTTCATCGAGTTCAGCAGCCAGCGCGGGCTGTCCGCCGACGGTCGCTGCCGTTCCTTCGACGCTGCCGCGGACGGCACCGGCTGGGGCGAGGGCGCGGGTCTGCTGCTGGTGGAGCGGCTGTCGGACGCGCGCCGTAACCGCCACCCCGTGCTGGCGGTGGTCCGCGGCTCGGCGGTCAACCAGGACGGTGCGAGCAACGGGCTGACCGCGCCCAACGGCCCCGCCCAGCAGCGGGTGATCCGCCAGGCGCTCGCGGACGCCGGTCTCGGCACGGACGACGTCGACGCCGTGGAGGCGCACGGCACGGCCACCGTGCTCGGCGACCCGATCGAGGCGCAGTCGCTGCTGGCGACGTACGGGCAGGACCGGCCGGCGGAGCACCCGTTGTGGCTCGGCTCCCTGAAGTCCAACATCGGCCACACCCAGGCCGCCGCCGGCGTGGGCGGCATCATCAAGATGGTGCAGGCCATGCACCACGGGCTGCTGCCGAGGACGCTGCACCTGAACGAGCCGTCGCCGAAGGTCGACTGGTCGGCGGGACAGGTACGGCTGCTGACGGAGGCGACCCCGTGGCCGCAGCGCGGGCGTCCCCGCCGGGCCGGTGTGTCCTCGTTCGGCATCAGCGGCACCAACGCGCATGTCGTGCTGGAACAGTCGCCCGACGACGGTGGCCGGGCGTTCCTGTTCACGGGGCAGGGCGCGCAGCGCCTCGGCATGGGCCGGGAGCTGGCCGAGACCTACCCCGTCTTCGCCCAGGCCCTCGAGGCGGTGCTCGCCGCCGTCGACACACACCTGGACCGGCCACTGCGCGAGGTGATGTGGGGCGACGACGCCGACCTGCTCAACCAGACCCAGTACACCCAGCCCGCCCTGTTCGCCTTCGAAGTCGCCCTCTACCGGCTCATCGAGTCCTTCGGCGTCATCCCCGACCATCTCGCCGGACACTCCATCGGCGAGATCGCCGCCGCCCACGTCGCCGGCGTGTTCTCCCTCGACGACGCCGCCCGCCTGGTCACCGCCCGCGGACGCCTCATGCAGGCCCTCCCCACCGGCGGCACCATGATCGCCGTACAGGCCACCGAGGACGAAGTCCTGCCGCTGCTGACCGACCAGACCGGCATCGCCGCCCTCAACGCCCCCGACTCCACCGTGATCTCGGGCAGCGAGGACGCCGTCCTCACGATCAAGGCCCACTTCGACAGCCTGCGCCGCAAGACCAAGCAGCTCGCCGTCAGCCACGCCTTCCACTCCCCCCTCATGGACCCCGTCCTCGACGACTTCCGCACCGTCGCCGAATCCCTGACCTACCAGCAGCCGCGCATCCCGTTCGTCTCCACCGTCACCGGCGACACCGTCACCGACGAACTCACCACCCCCGACTACTGGACCGAACACATCCGCAAGCCCGTCCGCTTCACCGAAGCCCTCACCCGCATACCCGCCACCACCCACCTGGAGATCGGCCCCGACGCCGTCCTCACCGCCCTCGGACCCGCCTCGGTCGACGACGCCACGTTCACGGCGACGCAGCGCCGGGGCCACGGAGAGCAGGCCGAGTTCACCTCCGCGATGGAGCGGCTCGGCGGCGCCGAATGCCGCACCGTCCCCCGCCTGGTGCCGCTGCTGCTGTCGGCGAAGACCGCCGAGGCCCTGCCCGCGCAGGCAGAGCGCCTGCACCGATTGCTGGCCACGGATCCCGCTCCGCGGCTGACCGATGTCGGATATTCCACCGCCGCCTCCCGGGTCCCGCTGGAACACCGTGCCGTGGTCTGGGCCACCGACCGGGACGACGCCCTGGAGGGACTGCTCGCCCTGGCAGAGGACCGTGAGCTGCCCGGGATCATCCGAGGTCGTGTGCGGAACGCCGAGGGCCTTGCCTTCCTGTTCACGGGGCAGGGCGCGCAGCGGCTCGGCATGGGCCGGGAGCTGGCCGACACCTACCCCGCCTTCGCCCAGGCCCTCGAGGCGGTGCTCGCCGCCGTCGACACACACCTGGACCGGCCACTGCGCGAGGTCATCTGGGGCGACGACGCCGACCTGCTCAACCAGACCCAGTACACCCAGCCCGCCCTCTTCGCCTTCGAAGTCGCCCTCTACCGGCTCATCGAGTCCCTCGGCATCACCCCCGACCACCTCGCCGGACACTCCATCGGCGAGATCGCCGCCGCCCACGTCGCCGGCGTGTTCACCCTCGACGACGCCGCCCGCCTGGTCACGGCCCGCGGACGGCTCATGCAGGCCCTCCCCACCGGCGGCACCATGATCGCCGTACAGGCCACCGAGGAGGAAGTCCTGCCGCTGCTGACCGACCAGACCGGCATCGCCGCCCTCAACGCCCCCGACTCCACGGTGATCTCGGGCAGCGAGGACGCGGTGGCGGCGATCGCGGAGCAGTTCGCCGCACAGGGCCGCAAGACCAAGCAGCTCGCCGTCAGCCACGCCTTCCACTCCCCCCTCATGGACCCCGTCCTCGACGACTTCCGCACCGTCGCCGAATCCCTGACCTACCAGCAGCCGCGCATCCCGTTCGTCTCCACCGTCACCGGACAGCCGGTCACCGACGAACTCACCACCCCCGACTACTGGACCGAACACATCCGCAAGCCCGTCCGCTTCACCGAAGCCCTCACCCGCATACCCGCCACCACCCACCTGGAGATCGGCCCCGACACCGTCCTCACCGCCCTCGGACCCGCCACCACCGACGACGCCACCTTCATCCCCACCCAACGCCGCGACCGCGACGAAACCCACGAACTCGCCGCCGCACTCGGCCACCTGCACACCACCGGCACCCGCGTGGACTGGACCGCCTACTACGCCACCACCGGCGCCCGCCGCACCGACCTGCCCACCTACGCCTTCCAGCGCACCCGCTACTGGTTGGCCCCGCGGTCGTCGGGCGACGCCGCAGTGGGCGTCGGGCAGGAGTCGAGCGGGCATCCGCTGCTGGGGGCCGAGGTGGCCCTGCCGGACGGCGGGCTGGTGCTGACCGGGGCCGTGGCCCCGGGCACCGCGCCCTGGCTGGCCGACCACAGCCTGCTGGGCACGCCGGTGCTGCCGGCGTCGGCCCTGGTGGAGCTGGCGTTGCACGCGGGCGACCGGCTGGGACACGGGACGCTGACCGAGTTCGGCGTCGAACGGCCGCTGGTGCTGTCGGCGGAAGCGACCGTGGCGCTGCGGGTCGTGGTCGAGGCGCCGCAGGAGCAGGGCGGCCGTACCGTGACCGTGCACTCCCGGCGGCAGGGCGCGGACTGGATCCGGCACGCGATCGGCGTGCTGCGTCCGGAGGAGCCCGGCGCACCGGCCGGCCCGGGAGCCTGGCCGCCGGCCGGTGCGACGCGTGAGGCGTTCGACGACGGCTACGACGTCCTGGCCGGGCGCGGTCACCACTACGGCCCCGCGCTGGAGTCGGTGCGTGCGGTCTGGCGGCGCGGTGAGGAGCTGTTCGCCGAGGTGGCGCTGCCGGAAGGTACGGCGGCCGACGGCTTCGGTCTGCATCCCGCGCTGCTGGAGGCCGTGTTCCATCCCGTGTGGGCCGCCGCCGGCGGCGGCCAGGAGCCCGGGCCACTGCTGCCCGCCGACTGGCGGGACGTGACGCTGCACGCCGCCGGTGCCTCGGAGCTGTGCGTGCGGATCGCTCCGGCCGATGGCGAGGGCGTGCTGCTGAGCGCCGTCGACTCCTCGGGGGCACCGGTGTTCTCGGCGCGTTCGGTGGGCTTCCGGACGGTGACGGCCGAGCAGTTGGGCGTCGAGGAAGGCGCCGTGGCGCCGGTGCGACGCCGTGCGACGACCCGCCGGGCCGTGGGCGAGGAGGGCGGCGCGCGGCTGCGCCGGCGGCTGGCCGCGCTGCCCGAGGGCGAGCGTGACCGGGAGCTGCTGGACCTGGTCCGCACGCAGGTCGCGGAGGTACTGGGGCATCCGTCCGGCTCCCTGGTGGAACCGGACGAGGCGTTCCAGGAGCTCGGTTTCGACTCGATGGCCGCGACGGAGCTGCGCCGCCGGCTGGGCGGTGCCACGGGTCTGGAACTGCCGGCGACGCTCGCCTTCGACCAGCCCAGCGCCCGTGCCGTGGCCGGTTATCTGCGGGCCGAGCTGGCGCCGCCGCCCGTGGATCCCGTGGCGTCCGTGCTGGCGGAGGTCGACCGGCTGGCGGAGGCACTGGCCATGGTGCCCGTCGGCGACGACGGCGGGCGGACCCGGGTCGGCGCCCGGCTGGAGGCGCTGGCGCGCCGCTGGCAGGACCTCGCGGGGCGCGAGGTCGAGGCCGTCGAGGAGGACCTCGGCTCGGCCACTGACGACGAACTGTTCGAGGCGCTCGACCGCGAACTCGGCTTGTCCTGACCGGAGAGTGTGGAAACCGATGGCGAACGACGACAGGCTCAGGGACTACCTCAAGCGTGCGACCACCGAGCTCCAGCAGGCCAAGCGGCGGCTGCGGGATCTGGAGGTGCAGAAGACGGAACCCGTCGCGATCGTCGCGATGGCGTGCCGCTATCCGGGGGGTGTGCACTCCCCGGAGCAGTTGTGGGACCTGGTCGCGGCCGGGGGCGACGGCATCACGTCCTTCCCGGAGAACCGGGGCTGGGACGCCGAGGCCCTGTACGACCCGGAGCCGGCGACGCCGGGACGGACGTACTCCACGCGGGGCGGCTTCCTGCACGACATGGGGGAGTTCGATGCCGACCTGTTCCGGATGAGCCCGCGTGAGGCGAAGGAGACCGACCCGCAGCAGCGGCTGCTGCTGGAGATCTCCTGGGAGGCGCTGGAGCGGGCGGGCCTGGACCCGACCGGTCTCAAGGGCAGTCGTACCGGGGTGTTCGCGGGGGTCGCCTACCACGACTACGCCGGGCGGAGCGGGCTGGGTGAGCGCGGCATCGGCACGCTCGGCAGTGTCGTGTCGGGCCGGGTCGCCTACAGTTTCGGCTTCGAGGGACCCGCCGTCACCGTGGACACGGCCTGCTCGTCGTCGCTGGTGGCGCTGCACTGGGCCGTGCGTTCGCTGCGCGCCGGGGAGTGCTCGCTCGCCCTGGCGGGCGGAGTGACGGTGATGAGCACGCCGGACGCGTTCGTCGGCTTCAGCCAGGACCGGGGGCTCGCGCCGGACGGCCGCTGCAAGTCCTTCGCGGCGTCCGCCGACGGCACCGGGTGGGGCGAGGGAGCCGGTGTGCTGCTGCTGGAGCGGCTGTCGGACGCGCGCCGCAACGGTCATCCGGTGCTCGCGGTGGTGCGTGGCAGCGCGATCAACTCCGATGGCGCGAGCAACGGTCTGACCGCGCCCAACGGACCCTCCCAGCAGCGGGTCATCCAGCAGGCCCTCGACGACGCGCTGCTGACGGCCGCCGACGTGGACGCGGTCGAGGGCCATGGCACCGGCACGGTGCTGGGCGACCCGATCGAGGCCCAGGCGCTGCTGGCCACCTACGGGCAGAACCGTCCCGAGGGACGGCCGCTGCTGCTGGGCTCGCTGAAGTCGAACATCGGCCACACCCAGGCCGCTGCCGGGGTGGGTGGCGTCATCAAGATGGTGCAGGCGATGCGGCACGGAACGCTGCCGAAGCTGCTGCACCTGGACGAGCCGACCCCGAAGGTCGACTGGTCGGGCGGATCGGTGCGGTTGCTGGCCGAGGACACGCCCTGGCCGGACGGCGGGCACCCGCGGCGCGCGGGCGTCTCCTCGTTCGGTCTCAGCGGCACCAACGCGCACGTGATCATCGAGCAGGCGCCCGAGGCGGAGGCCGAGGAGGAGCCGGCCGGGCGTACGGCGCACGACGGCGGAAGCCTGCCGCTGTTGGTCTCCGGCAAGACCGAGGAGGCGCTGCGGGCGCAGGCCGCGCGGCTCGCCGCCCATCTCGGGGAGATACCCGGGGCGGACCTGCGGGACCTCGGCTTCTCCCTGGCCACCACCCGGGCGGCGCTGGAGCACCGGGCGGTGGTGACCGGTGCCGACCGGGAGCAGGTGCTGCGCGGCCTGGCCGCGGTGGCCGCGGGAGACCCTGCCGCGAACGTCGTGCGGGGGGTGGCGCGTGGCGACGCCGTCGGCGCGTTCCTGTTCACCGGGCAGGGGGCGCAGCGCCTGGGCATGGGCCGGGAACTGCACGCCGCCCACCCGGTGTTCGCCCAGGCTCTGGACGCGGCGGTGGCCGAGCTGGACCGGCATCTCGACCGGCCGCTGCGCGAGGTGATGTGGGGCGAGGACACCGAGCCGCTGAACCGCACCGAGTACACCCAGCCCGCCTTGTTCGCCGTGGAGGTGGCGCTCTACCGGCTGCTGGAGTCCTGGGGCGTGCGGCCCGGCTATCTCGCCGGGCACTCCATCGGCGAGATAGCCGCCGCACACGTCGCCGGGGTGTTCTCGCTCGCCGACGCGGCCGCGCTGGTGGCGGCGCGCGGCCGGCTGATGCAGGCGCTGCCCGCGGGCGGTGCGATGATCGCCGTCGAGGCCTCCGAGGAGGAGGTGCTGCCGCTGCTCACCGGCGAGGTGGGCATCGCCGCGGTGAACGGGCCCGCCTCTGTGGTGGTCTCCGGCACCGAGGAGGCCGCCCTGGCGACCGCCGAACAGCTGCGCGCGCTGGGCCGCCGCACCAAGCGCCTGAGCGTCTCCCACGCCTTCCACTCCCCGCTGATGGAGCCGATGCTGGCCGGCTTCGCCGAGGTCGCCCGCGGTCTGTCGTACGCGCCGCCCACGCTCGCCGTGGTCTCGAACGTCACGGGCGAACTGGCCACCGCCGAGCAGCTGTGCTCGCCGGAGTACTGGGTGCGGCACGTGCGGGAACCGGTGCGCTTCCTGGACGGGGTGCGGTGGCTGGAGTCCCGGGGCGTGACCACCTTCCTCGAGCTGGGTCCGGACGCGGCGCTGTCGGCGACGGGACCGGAGTGCCTCCGGGACGGCCGGGAGGGGGCGTTCGTGCCGCTGCTGCGCCGCGGTCGTCCGGAGCCGCAGGAGACGGTGAGCGCGCTCGCCGCCGCGCATGTGCGCGGGATTCCGGTGGGCTGGGCGGCGTTCTTCGCCGGCGCCCGGCGGGTGGAGCTGCCGACGTACGCGTTCCAGCACCGCTGGTACCTGTGGCAGCCGACCGCCAGGGGCGGCGCCGGGGCGGATCCGCTGGACGCGGGCTTCTGGGAGGCCCTTGACCGGGACGCCGATCCGGAGGTGCTCGCCGAACGGCTGGGTGTGTCCGCCGAGTCCCTGGGCGAGGTGCTGCCCGCGCTGGGCGAGCTGCGCCGGGCCCACCGCGACCGGGTACTGACCGACTCGTGGCGTTACCGGGTCACCTGGCATCCCGTCGCCGCCCCGCAGGCTCCGGCCGGGGCCGCCGCGACCTGGCTGCTCGTCGTGCCGGCCGCGCGGTCGGGCGACGCGACGGTGAACGCGGTCGTCGAGGGCGTCCGGGAGCGTGCCGGGCACGTCACCGTGATCGAGACGGACGGCACGGAGGACCGCGCCGTCCTGGCCGAACGGCTCGGCAGGGAGGCGTCCGGCGCCACCGGGGTCCTGTCGCTGCTCGGCCTGGACCGCGCGCCGCACGCGGGGTACCCGGAGCTGTCCCGCGGCACCGCGGCGACCGTGCTGCTGGTGCAGGCGCTGGGCGACGCGGGCGTCATCGCCCCCTTGTGGTGCGCGACGGCCGGTGCCGTGGCCGTGGACGACTCCGAGACGGTGGACGAACCGCTCGCCGCCTCGCTGTGGGGGCTGGGCATCGGGCTGTCGCTCGACCACCCGGACACCTGGGGCGGCCTGGTGGACCTCCCGGACCGGGTGGACGCCACGGTCCTCGACGCGCTGTACGCGGTCGTGTCCGCCGTCGGCGGCGAGGACCAGGTCGCCCTGCGCCCGCAGGGCGCCTACGGCCGCCGTATGGAGCGGGCCCCTCTGGGCGACCGCGAACCCGCCCGGCCCTGGCGGCCGCACGGCACCACGCTGATCACGGGCGGCACCGGCGGCCTCGGCGCCCATGTGGCCCGGATGCTGGCTGCGGACGGCGCCGAGCATCTCGTGCTCACCAGCCGGCGGGGCGCCGACGCGCCCGGGGTGCCCGAGCTGACGGCCGAACTGACCGCGCTCGGCGCCCGGGTGACCGTGGCCGCCTGTGACGTCGCCGACCGAGCGGAACTGGCCGCGCTGCTGGACGGGCTGGAGGACCTGACCGCCGTCGTGCACGCGGCCGGTGCCGCGCAGCGCCCGGTGCCGCTGGCCGAGCTGTCGCTGGAGGAGTTCGCCCGGGTCGGTACCGCGAAGGTCGCGGGCGCGGCGCACCTGGACGAACTGCTCGGCGACCGGCCGCTGGAGAGGTTCCTGCTGTTCTCCTCCGGCGCTGCGGTGTGGGGCGGCGCCGGACAGACGGCGTACGCGAGCGCCAACGCCTACCTGGACGCGCTGGCCCGGCGCCGGCGTGCGCGCGGCCGCGCGGCCACCTCGATCGCCTGGGGCTCCTGGGAGGGTGGCATGGTCACCCCGGAGATCGCGGCCGCGTCGCGGCGCATCGGCGCACCGGCGATGCCGCCGCGGCCGGCGCTGGCCGCGCTGCACCGGATCCTGGAGCACGGCGAGTCCCATGTCGTGGTCGCCGACCTCGACTGGGCGAAGTTCGCGCCCACCTACACCCTGGCCCGGCCGCGGCCCCTGCTGAACGCGCTGCCGGAAGCGGCGGAGAGCGCGCCGGACGAGCCGACCGCAGGTGACGGCGGGCAGGAACTGGCCACGTGGCTGGCGGGGATGACGGCCCCCGAGCAGGCCGCGGCCGTGCTCTACGTGGTACGCACGCACGTGGCCGCGATCCTGGGCCACGAGGACGGCTCGGCGGTCGAGCCGAGCCGGTCCTTCCAGGATCTGGGCTTCGACTCGGTGTCCGCCGTGGACCTGCGTTCCCGGCTGAGCACGGCCGCCGGCCGCAAGCTGCCCACGACACTGGTCTTCGACTACACCACCCCGCGTGCCCTCGCCGACTACCTGCTCTCGCAGCTGTGCCCGCAGGACGGCGGCGGTGCTTCGGTCGACGAGGAACTGGACCGGTTCGGCGAGTACCTCGCCGGGCTGACGGCCGAGCAGATCGAGGGCTCACGTGTCGTCGCCCGGCTGCACGCCCTGGCCGGCCGGCTGACGAAGGGCGATGACGAGGGCGCCGGGTCCGCTCAGGCCACGCTCGAGTCCGCCAGTGCCGACGACGTGTTCGAATTCATCAACACCACGCTCGGACTCGATGTCGACTCGATCCGTGAATAGGACAGCAGCGATGACCAACCCTCAGACGGGCACCGACGAGAAGCTGGTGGCGGCGCTGCGCGCGTCACTCAAGGAGAACGAGCGGCTGCGCGCGCAGAACCGCAAGTTCGGCGAGGCCGCGCGGGAGCCGGTCGCGATCGTCGCGATGGCCTGCCGCTTCCCGGGCGGGGTGCGCTCCCCGGAGGACCTGTGGCGGCTGGTCGCCGACGGGCGGGACGCCGTCGCCGGCTTCCCCGCGGACCGGGGCTGGGACGTGGAGCGGCTGTACGACCCGGACGGGGAGCGGCCCGACACCAGCTACGCGTGCGAGGGCGGGTTCGTCCACGACGCGGGCGACTTCGACGCGGACTTCTTCGGCATCAGTCCGCGCGAGGCCCAGTACATCGACCCGCAGCAGCGGCTGCTGCTCGAGGTGTCCTGGGAGGTGTTCGAGCGGGCGGGCATCGACCCGGCGACGCTGAAGGGCAGCGCCACCGGCGTCTACGCCGGGATGATGTACCACGACTATCCGGCCAACTCGAACACGGGCTCCGTGCTGGCCGGCCGGGTGTCGTACACGTACGGCTTCGAAGGTCCGGCGGTGACGGTGGACACCGCCTGCTCCTCCTCCCTCGTGGGGATGCACCTGGCCGCGCAGGCGCTGCGTGCCGGTGAGGTGGATCTCGCGCTGGCCGGCGGCGTCACCGTGATGGCCTCCCCGGAGACGTTCGTGGAGTTCAGCCGGCAGCGCGGGCTGGCCTCCGACGGGCGTTGCAAGTCCTTCGCCGCCGCCGCGGACGGCACCGGCTGGGCGGAGGGTGCCGGTCTGCTGCTGCTGGAGCGGCTGTCCGACGCGCGCCGCAACGGCCACCCCGTGCTCGCGCTGCTGCGCTCCTCCGCCATCAACCAGGACGGCGCCAGCAACGGACTGACCGCACCGAGCGGCCCCGCCCAGCGCCGTGTCATCCAGCAGGCGCTGGCGTCGGCCGGGCTCACGACGGCCGACGTGGACGCGGTGGAGGCGCACGGCACCGGCACCACGCTGGGCGATCCGATCGAGGCGCAGGCGCTGCTGGCCACCTACGGGCAGAACCGGCCCGAGGACCGGCCGCTGTGGCTGGGCTCGCTGAAGTCCAACATCGGCCACGCCCAGGCCGCCGCCGGCGTCGGCGGTGTCATCAAGATGGTCATGGCGATCCGTGAGGGCGTCCTGCCCAGGACCCTGCACGTGGACGAGCCCACCCCGCACGTGGACTGGGAGTCGGGTGCCGTCCGGCTGCTGACCGAGGCCCGCGACTGGCCCGGGACGGACCGCCCCCGCCGGGCCGGCGTGTCCTCCTTCGGTCTCAGTGGCACCAACGCCCACCTCATCATCGAGCAGGCGTCCGAAGAGCCCGCACCGTCCGCCGGTGACTGCGGCAGCCCCGACGCGGTGCCGCTCCTGCTGTCGGCCAAGTCGGCCGAGGCGCTGCCCGCGCAGGCCCGGCAGCTGCACGACTGGCTGACCGCCCGCCCGGACGTCTCCACCACCGACGTCGCCCACACCCTGGCCACCGCTCGCGGAGCCCTACGGCACCGGGCGGCCGTCGTCGCCGGGAGCCACGCGGACGCGCTACGAGGCCTGGAGGCGCTGGCCGAGGGCCGCACCGCTCCCGGTGTGCTGCGCGGCCGTGCCCAGGAGGGCAAGCTCGCCTTCCTGTTCACGGGGCAGGGCGCGCAGCGGCTCGGCATGGGCCGGGAGCTGGCCGAGACCTACCCGGTCTTCGCCGAGGCCCTCGAGGCGGTGCTCGCCGCCGTCGACACACACCTGGACCGGCCACTGCGCGAGGTCATCTGGGGCGAGGACGCCGACCTGCTGAGCCAGACCCAGTACACCCAGCCCGCCCTCTTCGCCTTCGAAGTCGCCCTCTACCGGCTCATCGAGTCCCTCGGCATCACCCCCGACCACCTCGCCGGACACTCCATCGGCGAGATCGCCGCCGCCCACGTCGCCGGCGTGTTCACCCTCGACGACGCCGCCCGCCTGGTCACCGCCCGCGGACGCCTCATGCAGGCCCTCCCCACCGGCGGCACCATGATCGCCGTACAGGCCACCGAGGACGAAGTCCTGCCGCTGCTGACCGACCAGACCGGCATCGCCGCCCTCAACGCCCCCGACTCCACGGTGATCTCGGGCAGCGAGGACGCGGTGGCGGCGATCGCGGAGCAGTTCGCCGCACAAGGCCGCAAGACCAAACAGCTCGCCGTCAGCCACGCCTTCCACTCCCCCCTCATGGACCCCGTCCTCGACGACTTCCGCACCGTCGCCGAATCCCTGACCTACCAGCAGCCGCGCATCCCGTTCGTCTCCACCGTCACCGGACAGCCGGTCACCGACGAACTCACCACCCCCGACTACTGGACCGAACACATCCGCAAGCCCGTCCGCTTCACCGAAGCCCTCACCCGCATACCCGCCACCACCCACCTGGAGATCGGCCCCGACACCGTCCTCACCGCCCTCGGACCCGCCACCACCGACGACGCCACCTTCATCCCCACCCAACGCCGCGACCGCGACGAAACCCACGAACTCGCCGCCGCACTCGGCCACCTGCACACCACCGGCACCCGCGTGGACTGGACCGCCTACTACGCCACCACCGGCGCCCGCCGCACCGACCTGCCCACCTACGCCTTCCAGCGCACCCGCTACTGGCTCGACGCCAAGGACTACCTCGCCGACTCATGGCTGGGATCCGGCGGTGACGTGCTGGAGGCGGGGCTCCAGGTGCCGGAGCATCCGCTGCTGGGTGCCGCGGTGTGGTCACCGGAGTCGGACGCGGTGGTGTTCACCGGACGGCTGTCGCCGAAGTCGCAGCCCTGGCTGGCCGACCACCAGGTCGGGGGCAGCACGCTGTACCCGGGGACCGGTTTCGTCGAACTGGCGCTGGCGGCCGGCGAGCAGGTCGGCTGCGAGGTGCTGGAGGAGCTGACGCTGGAGGCGCCGCTGGTGGTGCCGGAGCGCGGCGGAGTGGCCTTCCAGGTCGTCGTGGGCGAGGGCACCGGGTCGCGTCCCGTCGCCGTCTACGCCCGGGAGGAGGACACGGGCGGCTCCTGGACGCGGCACGCCACCGGGCGGCTCGCCGCCGCGGATTCCGCCGCCGCGGCCGTACCCGGCTCCCTGGCCGCGTGGCCGCCGCCGGGCGCCGAGCCGCTTGCCGTGGAGGGCCTGTACGAGGCCCTCGCGGAGGCCGGGTTCGCCTACGGGCCCGTCTTCCAGGGCCTGACCGCCGCCTGGCGGCACGGGGACGACCTGTACGCGGAGGTCTCCGTGGCGGAGGACGCGGTGTCCGGGGCCGAGCGGTTCGGGCTGCACCCGGCCCTTTTCGACGCCTGTCTGCACGTGTTCGGCCTGGTGTCGGACGGGGATTCCGCGCGGGTGCCGTTCGCCTGGTCGAAGGTGGCGCTGCATGCCTGGGGCGCTTCGTCGCTGCGAGTGCGGCTGACGCCGTCGGCGGCTGCGGACGGCATGTCGCTGGAGGTCGCGGACGCCCAGGGTGCCCCCGTGCTGTCGGTGGGCTCGCTGGTGCTGCGTGAGATCGCCGCGGCCCGGCCGGCAGGTGCCGACAGCCTGTTCCGTGTCGAATGGACTCCGGCGGCGGACTCCGGCGGCTCGGTGGACGTGTCCGACGTGACCGTCGTACGGGTGCAGCCGGGTCTGAGCGCGGCCGGGGCGCGTGAGGAAGTGCTGCGGGTGCTGGCCGAGGTGCGGGAGCACCTGGCCAAGGGCTCGAAGCTCGCCGTCGTCACCAGCGGCGCGGCCGCACTGCCCGGCGAGGACATCACCGACCTCGCCGGCGCCGCCGCCTGGGGCCTCATACGCTCCGCACAAGCCGAGAACCCCGGCCAGTTCCTCCTCATCGACACCGACACCCCCGACCACCCCGACCTCCCCACCGCCCTCGCCACCGGCGAACCCCAGATCCTCATCCGCGACGGACGCCCCCACAGCGCCCGGCTCACCCGCCTCACCCCCACCCCCACCAGCACCAGCACCAGCACCGGCACCGAGCAGCCCCCCACCGCCTTCGGCCCCGACAGCACCGTCCTGGTCACCGGAGCCACCGGCGCCCTCGGCCGCATCCTCACCCGACACCTCGTCACCCAACACGGCGTACGCCACCTCCTGCTCACCAGCCGCCGCGGACCCGACGCACCCGGCGCCACCGAACAACGCGACGAACTCACCGCACTCGGCGCCGAGGTGACCCTCGCCGCATGCGACGCCTCCGACCGCCAAGCCATGGCAGCGCTGCTCGCCGACCACCCCGTCACCGCCGTCATCCACACCGCCGGCGTCCTCGACGACGGACTCGTCACCTCCCTCACCCCCGACCGGGTCGCAGCCGTACTACGACCCAAAGCCGACGCCGCCTGGAACCTCCACGAACTCACCCAGAACCACCCCCTGACCGCCTTCGTCCTGTTCTCCTCCGCAGCCGGCGTCTTCGGCAACGCAGGCCAGGCCTCCTACGCCGCCGCCAACGCCTACCTCGACGCCCTCGCCACCCACCGCCGCACCCGCGGACTACCCGCCCACTCCCTGGCCTGGGGCCTGTGGGAAAGCGACACCGGCATGACCGGCGAACTGAGCGAGGCCGACCGGGAACGCCTGAACCGCTCCGGCGTGCGGGAGATGTCCGCCGAGGAGGGGCTCGCGTTGTTCGACGCCGCGTGCGCCCTCGACGTACCGGCCCTGGTGCCGATCCGGTTCGACTTCAAGGCACTCGCTGCCGCCGGCGAACCGCCCGCGCTGTTCCGCGCGCTCGTCAGGCCTGCCGCCGCGCGGCGGCGGGCCGCGGGCGCCGACCCGGCCGCGCTGCGGGCCCGGCTCGCCCGGCTGGACGCCGACGAGCGCGAGCGCGAGGTGCTGGCACTCGTGCTGCGGCACTCGGCGACCGTGCTCGGGCACGGCGGCCCCGAGGCGGTGGACCCGGAACTCGGCTTCCTGGAGGCGGGGTTCGACTCGCTGAGCGTGATGGAACTGCGTTCCGCGCTCCACGACGACCTGGGGGTGACGCTGCCGTCGACGGCCGTCTTCGACAGCCGCACCCCGGCAGGGCTGGCGCGCAGGCTGCGGGACGAGGTCACCGCCGAGCCCGACGGGCAGCGGCCCACGGGCGGCCAGGAGACGGTCGCCGAGCTGTTCCGGGCCGCCGTGCGCGCCGGCGACTCCGACGCGGGGTTCGCGCTGCTGCGGTCGGTGGCCGACCTGCGGCCGCATTTCTCCTCGTCGCGGGACTTCCCCGGGGAGCTGGCACCGGTCCGGCTGGCCGACGGCCCGGGCCGGCCGCGCCTGGTCTGCCTGAGCACTCCGATGGCGACCGGTGGTACCCACCAGCACGCCCGGCTGGCCTCCTACTTCCGGGGTGTCCGGCCGGTGAGCACACTGCCGACGCCGGGGTTCACGCCCGGCGACAGTCTGCCCGGCTCGCTCCAGGCGCTCACCGGGCTCCTCGGGGACGCCGTGGTGGCCGCCGCCGAGGGCGAGCCGTACGTGCTGTTCGGCTATTCCTCCGGCGGTCTGATCGCCTATGCCACCGCGGCCCGCCTGGAACAGCAGGGTGCCGGTCCGGCGGGGGTGGTCCTGGTGGACTCCTACCAGGTGTCCGGGGGTGGGGTCAGTGCCCAGGTCTCCCACGGGCTGGCCGCGACCCTCGTCGAACAGGACGCCGAGTTCGGGCTGTTCGACAGCACGGGGCTGTCCGCCATGACCCGCTACTTCGACCTGCTGCCGCAGTGCCCCCTGGACGCCATCTCCGCGCCCGTGCTGTTCCTCGGCGCCGACCGGTCGTTCCTGACCGGGTCGTCGCCGGCCGCTGAGGAGGAGTGGCGGACCCGGCCCTGGCGTGCCGAGCACGTCTACCGGCCGGTGCCGGCCTCGCACTTCACCATCATCGAGAGCGACGCCGAACCGACCGCGCGCATGGTGGAGGAGTTCCTCGGCACCCTCGCTCCCACTCCGGCCCGCATCTGACGAGGTGTCCGACATGTCTGTGGCTTCCATTGTCAAGGGAACCGTTCCCTTCGGCGACTTCAAGACCTGGTACCGCATCAGCGGGGATCCCGGTTCGCCGCTGCCCGCGCTCGTGGTGGTGCACGGGGGGCCGGGCAGCACTCACGACTACCTGCGCGGGATGGAGGTCTTCGCGGCAGTGGGCTGGCCGGTGGTGCTCTACGACCAGCTGGGCAACGGCGGCTCCACCCACCTGCCGGACAAGGGCGAGGACTTCTGGACCCCGCAGCTGTTCCTGGACGAGCTGGACAACCTGCTGCACCGGCTCGGCGTCGCCGACAACTACGTGCTGTTCGGGCAGTCCTGGGGCGGGCTGCTCGTCGCCCGGCACGCCGCCGCACGGCCGGCGGGGCTGCGGGGACTGGTGATCGCCAACGCCCCCGCCTCGTATCCGCTGTGGCTGCGGGAGATGGCCGTGCTGCGGGCCCAGCTGCCCCCCGGTGTCAACGAGGTCCTGCTGCGTCACGAGGCCGCGGGGACGACGGACAGCGAGGAGTACCACGAGGCGATGCGCGTCTTCTACGAGAAGCACGTGTGCCGTCTCAAGCCCTGGCCGCGCGACTACCAGGCGTCGTTCTACGAGATCACCAACGATCCGACCGTGTACCGGACGATGAACGGGCCCAGCGAGTTCCATGTGATCGGCACGCTCAGGGACTGGGGGGTGGAGGACTGTCTGCCGGACATCGAGGTGCCCACGCTGGTCCTGTCCGGCCGGTACGACGAGGCGACCCCGGAGACGGTGCGGCCGTACGCGGAACTGATCCCGGACGCGCGGTGGGAGATCTTCGAGGAGTCGAGTCACCTGCCGCACCTGGAGGAACCGGAGCGGTTCATCGCGACGATGATCGAGTACCTGAGGGGCCTGCCCCGCTGATCCGATTTGTACAGGCGTCTAATACGCTTGAATTATACAATCGTATGAGAAATGTGGTAAGGTCTTGGAATGGGACATCGCGACGCTCTACTCGAAGGTGCGAAGCAGTGCCTGACCGAGAAAGGCTATGCCCGCACGACAGCCCGTGACATCGTCGCCGCGTCAGGCGCGAACCTCGCCTCCATCGGCTACCACTACGGCTCGAAGGAAGCACTTCTCAACGAGGCCCTGATCCGCGCCAACGCCGAATGGGGCGAGGCGCTGGAAAAGTCCATGGCCTACGACGACGAGTCACCGGCATCCCCGCGCGAGCAGTTCGAGGCGGTCTGGACCAAGGTGATCGAGCTGTTCTCCGGACACCGCCGGCTCTGGTCCGTCAATTTCGAGGCACTCACCCAGATCGAGCATTCCCCCGAAATCCGGGAGGCGCTCGCCGATGGTCTCCAGGAGGCCCGGGTCGGCATGGGCGAGGCTCTCCTGGCGCAGCTGGAGGAAGAGAGCGACGAGCGGACCGTGCGCGCGGTCGGCTCCTTTTTCCAGGCGCTGCTCACCGGAGTCATGGCCCAGTGGCTGATCGACCCGGAATCCGCTCCCACCGGCCCGGACCTTTCCTATGCGCTGCTCGCGATCATGACGGGAACGCGGGACAGGGAACTTTCCGACTGAGAAAAGGCAGAACCCTCCGCGATGGGCTCACCGGACCACCCCTAATTTGTTAGGGGTGGTCCTTTTCGTCGGTGTCCGAGAGCATCTTCCAGGACGGATGCGCACGGCATCGTTCGAAGGAGGGACCGCCATGGACGCCGAGGAGACGCCCCGGACCGAGGAGGCACCCGGGATCGCGGCGGACGCCGAGTACGCCGAGGAACTGCTCGTCGAAGAGGTCTCCATCGACGGCATGTGCGGCGTCTACTGACCGGAGGCCGCCCCCGTGTTCACCCCCGAGCGCCCCTACCGGTGCTCACCGAGCGTGGCGCTGCGCCCCGAGCCCTTCGGGGCGCTCGCCTACCACTTCGGCACCCGCCGGCTGTGCTTCCTGAAGACACCCCGGCTGGTGGCGGTCGTACGGTCGCTGGCCGGCCACCCGGACGTCCACACGGCGCTCGACGCGGCCGGGGTGCCCGCCGCCGAACGCGCCGCCCACCTCGGCGCTCTCGCCTCCCTCGCCGCGGGCGGCGTGATCGAGCCCCGGCCCGAGGAGCCGGCCTGCGACCTGCTGGAGGAAGCAGCATGAAGCTCGTCGACCACTTCGAGAGCGGCCTGGACGCCCCCATCTGCCTGACCTGGGAGCTGACCTACGCCTGCAACCTGGCGTGTGTGCACTGCCTGTCCTCCTCGGGCCGGCGCGACCCCGGGGAGCTGACCACGGCCGAGTGCAAGGCCGTGATCGACGAGCTGGAGCGCATGCAGGTCTTCTACGTCAACATCGGCGGCGGCGAGCCGACCGTGCGCCCCGACTTCTGGGAGCTGGTCGAGTACGCCACCGACCACCACGTCGGGGTGAAGTTCTCCACCAACGGCGTGCGCATCACGCCCGAGCGGGCCCGCCGGCTTGCCGCCAGCGACTACGTCGACGTGCAGATCTCCCTGGACGGGGCGACGGCCGAGGTCAACGACGCGGTGCGCGGGCCGGGTTCGTACGACACCGCGATGGCCGCGATGCGCCACCTCGCCGACGCCGGCATGCGCGACTTCAAGCTGAGCGTGGTGGTGACCCGGCACAACGCCGGCCAGCTCGACGACTTCAAGGCCATCGCCGACGCCCACGGCGCCCAGCTGCGCATCACCCGGCTGCGGCCCTCCGGGCGCGGCGCCGACGTGTGGGACGAGCTGCACCCGACGGCCGGCCAGCAGCGCGCGCTGTACGAGTGGCTGCTGGCGCACGGGGAGGACGTGCTCACCGGCGACTCCTTCTTCCACCTCAACGCCCTCGGCGCACAGCCGCTGCCGGGTCTGAACCTGTGCGGGGCGGGCCGGGTGGTCTGCCTGATCGACCCCGTCGGCGACGTGTACGCCTGCCCGTTCGCCATCCACGACACCTTCCTCGCCGGCAACGTCCGCTCCCCGGGCGGCTTTTCCGCCGTGTGGCGCGAGTCGGAGCTGTTCGCCGAGCTGCGCTCCCCGCAGACCGGCGGCGCGTGCACGGCCTGCCCGGCGTACGACGCCTGCCGCGGCGGCTGCATGGCCGCGAAGTTCTTCACCGGGCTGCCGCTGGACGGCCCGGACCCGGAGTGCGTGAAGGGCAACGGGGAGCGGGCGCTGGCCGTGGTCGGCGCGGGGACGGCACCGCGCCCGAGCGGCGACCACTCGCACCGCTCCCGTCCGCGGTCCGGCCCGGTCCCGGTGACCATCGGGCGCCGCCCGGCCGCCGCCGGGGTGCCGGACCGGGCCTGTGACACCAGCCCGCTGGCCGGGTTCGCGCCCGGGAGCCCGGGGGCCGCGTGACCATGCGTCTGACCGAGCCCGTCACCCTGGGCCCGTACACCGCCCCGAGCCGGGTGGTGTTCGGGCCGCACGAGACCAATCTGGCCCGCCGCCGGGCGTTGTCGGACCGGCACGCCGCCTACTACGCGCGGCGCGCGGCCGGCGGTGCAGGTGTCGTCGTCACCGAGACGGCGAGCGTGCACGTCTCCGACTGGCCGTACGAGCGGGCCCCGCTGGCCGCGGACTGCGGCCCCGGCTGGGCGGCCACCGCGGCCGCGTGCGCACCGTACGGAACGCTGGTGGTGGCCTCCCTCGGCCACGCCGGCTCCCAGGGCTCCTCCGCCTACCACCAGTCGGCGCTGTGGGCGCCGTCCCGGGTCGCCGACGTGGTGAGCCGGGAACTGCCGATGGAGGTGGAGGAGGCCGAACTGGACGGGCTGCGCGCCGGGTTCGCGTCGGCGGCACGGCTGGCGGTGGAATCGGGGCTGCACGGGGTGGAGGTCGACGCCGGCCAGTACAGCCTGCTGCGCCAGTTCCTGTCCGGCCTGACCAACCAGCGCCAGGACGCCTACGGCACCGACCGGCTGCTGCTGGTCCGCCAGGTGCTCGGGGCCGTGCGCGAGGCGGTGGGCGCAGGACGGCTGGTGGGGCTGCGGCTGTCCTGCGACGAGCTGGCACCGTGGGCCGGTATCACGCCCGAGCACGCCGAGGGCTTCGCCCGTGAGCTGGCGCCGCTGCTCGACTACCTGGTGGTGGTGCGGGGTTCGGCGATGTCCACCGCCGCCACCCGCCCCGACTTCCACACCCCGCCGGGTTTCAACAGCGCGCTGTGCGCCGGCGTGCGCTCGACGGTCGCCGGGGCGGTCCCCGTGGTGCTGCAGGGTTCGGTCACCGGCCCGGACCTGGCCCAGCGCGCGCTGGACGACGGGATCGCCGACCTGGTGGAGATGACCCGCGCCCAGATCGCCGATCCGCAGCTGGTCGCGCTGGTGCGCGCGGGACGCCCCGAGCGGGTGCGGCCGTGTGTGCTGTGCAACCAGAAGTGCCGCGTACGGGACAACCGCAACCCGGTGGTCTCGTGCGCCGTGGACCCCCGCAGCGGCCATGAGACCGAGGACCCGCCGGACACCCCCCTGAGGCGGGAGCCGGGGTCCGTGGCCGCCGCGGCGCGGGAGACGGACGCCCCCGGGAGGCCCGACGGTGCGCCTCCCGGGGCGTCCGGCCATGCCGTCCTCGTGGTCGGCGGCGGCCCCGCCGGCCTGGAGGCCGCGCGGGTGCTGGCCGCCCACGGGCACCCCGTGGAACTGGTGGAGCGCACCGAGCGGCTCGGCGGGATGCTGCGGGTGGCGGGCGGGCGCTGGGCGCCGCTGCTGGACTGGCTGGAGTCGGAGGTACGGCGGCTCGGCGTCGTCGTGCGGACCGGCACCGAGGCGGCGGCACGGGACCTGACCGGGCGCCGGGTGGTGCTGGCCACCGGCTCGCGTCCCGGTCCGCGCCGCTACGACGTCGACGGCGGCACCGTGCTGGAGGCGGCCGACCTCCTCGCGGGCCGTGCGGCGCTGCCCGACGGACCGGTGCTCGTCCACGATCCCGTGGGCGACGCGACCGGCGTCGCCCTCGCCGACCGGCTGGCCGCCGAGGGCCGTGAGACCGCGCTGGTCACCCCGGACCAGGTGGCCGGGACACAGCTCGCCCTGACCGGTGACCTCGCCGACGCGCACGCGCGGCTGGCACGCGCCGGGGTGAGCCTGCTGCGGCGGGCCGTGCTGCGGGCGGTGCTCGCGGACGCCGCGCTGGTGGAGGACTCCGTCACCGGCGAGCAGCACAAGGTGGCGTGCGCGGCCGTGGTGCACTGCGGCCACCGGCTGCCCGACACCTCGCTCACCGCCCCGGCCGGCGCCGTGCCGGCGGGCGACCGGGTGGCACCGCGCACGGTGCACGAGGCCCTGCTGGAGGGCCGCCGCGCGGCGCTGGCGCTGCACGGCGGCGAAGGAGGTGCGTCGCGGTGAGCGCCGTGAAGCTGCTGTTCTCCCCGCTCCGGCTGGGCCCTCTGACGCTCGCCAACCGGATCGTGTTCTCCGCGCATCTGACGAACTACGCCGAGGACGGCCTGCCCAGTGAGCAGCACGCGGCGTACTACGCGGCGCGGGCGGCCGGCGGGGCCGGGCTGATCATCACCGAGGAGCACTCCACCCACGCCACCGACTGGCCGTACGAGAAGCTCATCCACGGCTTCCGGCCGGAGGCGGTGGCCGGGTACCGGCGCATCACCGAGGCCGTCCACGCGCACGGCACCCCGATCCTCGCCCAGCTGAACCACAACGGCGGCCAGGCGTCCTCGATGTACTCGCGGCTGCCGGTGTGGGCACCGTCGCCGGTGCCCGACCCGCTGTTCCGGGAGGTGCCCAAGGAGGTCACCACCGCGGAGATCGCCGAGATCGTCGCCGGGTACGGCACGGTCGCCGGGCACTGCGCGGAGGGCGGCTTCGACGGCGTCGAACTGCAGTGCTCGCACTCCTCGATCGTGCGCGGCTTCCTCTCCCCCGCCACCAACCTGCGCACCGACGCCTACGGCGGCCCGCTGGAGCACCGGGTGCGGATCCTGACGGAGATCGTCGACGCGGTGCGCGAGGCCATCGGGCCCGACCGGGTGCTGGGGGTGCGGCTGTGCGGCGACGAGCTGCTGGACGGCGGCACCACCATCGAGGAGGCCGTCGCCACGGCCCGGCTGGTGGAGGCCACCGGCAAGGTCGACTACATCAACACCTCGATCGGCGTGGCCACCTCGACCCTGTACATGATCGAGGCGTCGATGTCGGTGCCGCCCGGCTACGCCCTGTTCGTCTCCAACGCCATCCGCTCGGCCGTGCGACTGCCGGTGATCGGCGTGGGCCGGATCAAGGACCCGGTGCAGGCCGAACGGGCCCTCGCCGAGGGCCACTGCGACCTGGTCGGCGTGGTGCGCGGCCAGATCGCCGACCCGGACTTCGCCGCCAAGGCCCGCGCCGGGCACACCCCGCACATCCGCACCTGTCTGTCCTGCAACCAGGAGTGCGTGGGCCGCATGGGCCTGAACCGCTGGCTGGGCTGCATCGAGAACCCCCGGGCGGGCCGCGAGGCGGTGCCGCTGCCCGCGCCGGGCCCGAGGCCGCGCCGGGTGCTGGTGGTCGGCGGCGGCCCGGCCGGGCTGCAGGCGGCGGCGACCGCCGCGCAGCGCGGGCACCGGGTGACGCTGTACGAGCGGGCGCCGGCCACCGGCGGCCAGGTCGCCACGGCGGCGACCGCGCCGAGCCGGGCGGAGTTCCTGGACGTGGTGCGCAACCTGCTCGCCGAGTGCCTGCGCCATGGCGTGGACATCCGCACGGGGGTGGAGGCCACGGCCGAATCACTGCGCGCCGAGGCGCCGGACGCGGTCGTCCTCGCCACCGGTGCGCGGCCCCAACCCCCCTACTGGGCGGGCGGCCTGGAGCGGATCGTGGATGTGCGGGACGTGCTGGAGGGCCGGGCGGCGCCGCAGGCCGGACAGCGGGTCCTGGTCGTCGACGAACTCGGCTTCCACCAGGCCACCTCCACGGCCGAGCTGCTGGCCGACCGGGGTTGCAGGGTGCGGATCAGCACGCCCGGGATGGTCGTGGGGCAGGACCTGGGCGTCACGCTCGACCTGGAGACGTACGGCGTGCGCGCCCACGCCAAGGGCATCGCACACGCCACCGACCAGGTGGTGACGGGAGCCCGGCCGGGCGGGCAGGGGGACGGGGAAGTGGAGCTGGACATCCTCACGCACACCACGAACACCACGGCGCGGGAACGCTACGACTGGGTGGTGTGCGCCGTGCACCAGGCGCCGGAGGACGCCCTGTGGCACGCGCTGACGGACGCGCCGTTCCCGGTCCACCGGGCCGGTGACTGCCTGACCCCGCGCCGCGCACACGCCGCGGTCGTCGAGGGGCACCGGGTGGGGGCGGCCCTGTGAGCGCCCGCCTGCCCGAGCGGGTCGCCGTGCTCGTCGTACGGGACGGGGTGCTTCCGCTGGGCGCGGACGAGGCCGTGGCCGAGGCGGACGGACACGCGCTGGTGGCCGGTTCGCGGGCCGCCGCCGGGGCCCGGGAGCTGGTCGCGGCCCGGCGGGTGTGGACGGCCGACAGCGGGACCTCGCCCGCCGCCCTGTCCGTCGCACTCGCGCCGCTGCTCGCCGCCGTGCGCATCGTGATCCTGCCTGCCTCCCCGGACGGCCGGGACCTCGCGCCGCGCCTCGCCGCCGAGCTGGGGCGGCCGCTCCTCGCCAGCGCCCTCGAGGTGCTTCCGCACGGCGCCGACGTGCTGCGCCTGGGCGGCAGCGCACTGGTCGAACTGACCGTGGACGGCCCCTTCGTGGCCACCCTGGAGCCCGGGGTGCGCGGCGCGGTGCCCGTGCCGGGCCCTGTGGAGACCGGCGAACTCACCCTGTCCGCCCCCGCGCCCGCCGTCCCCGACGCGGTGCACGTGGCCGACCTCGACACCTCGGCCGACGCCGGTGATCTGGCCGCCGCCCGCCGGGTGCTCGGTGCGGGCGGCGGGCTGGGCGGTCCCGAGGCCGTGGCGCTGCTCGCCGAGGCCGGTGCCGCCCTGGACATGGCGGTGGGCGGCACCCGCGTGGTCACCGACGCGGGCTGGCTGGAGTACGCCCGGCAGATCGGCACCACCGGCGTCACCGTCGACCCCGACCTGTACGTCGCGTTCGGTGTCTCCGGCGCCCCGCACCACACCGGCGGGCTCGGCGCGCCGCGCCATGTGGTGAGCGTGAACACCGACCCGTACTGCCCGATGACCGCCATGGCCGACCTGGGCATCGTGGCCGACGCGCCCGCCGTGCTCGCCGCGCTGACCCGCAGGCTGAGGGAGGTGGGCGATGCCGCCTGAGACGAATCCGGCGCCCGCCTTCGACGTCGTCGTGGTCGGCGCGGGCCCCGCCGGGTCGGCGGCCGCGCTGGAGGCGGCGCGCGCCGGGCTGTCGGTGGCGCTGCTGGAGCGCGGTCCCTACCCGGGCGCCAAGAACGTGTACGGCGGCGTGGTCTACGGCCGGATCCTGGACGAGCTGGTGCCGGGCTGGTGGGAGCACATGCCGGTGCAGCGCTGGGTCACCCGGCGCTCCACCATGCTGCTCACCGGCAGCCAGGCGCTCACCGTCGACTTCCGCGCCGAGGACTGGGGCCGCCCCCCGTACAACGGGGCCACCGCCTTCCGTGCCGAGCTGGACGGCTGGCTCGCCCGGCTCGCCGAGGAGGCGGGCGCCGTGCTGGTGCCGTCCACCACGGCCACCGGGCTGCTGCGCGACACCGCGGGGAAGGTCACCGGAGTGCGCACCGACCGGCCGGGCGGCGACCTGACCGGCCGGGTCGTCATCGCCTGCGACGGCGTCAACTCCTTCCTCGCCAAGGAGGCGGGGCTTTTCGCGAAGGTGTCCGGCAAGCAGGCCGAGCACACCTCGCTGGGCGTGAAGGAGACCCTCGCCCTGCCGCGCGAGGTCGTCGAGGAACGGTTCGGGCTGAGCGGGCGGCACGGCCAGGACATCGAGATCCTCGGCGGCACCGGCGGCATCCCCGGCGGTGGCTTCCTCTACACGAACCTGGAGTCGGTCAGCGTCGGCGTGGTGCTGTCGCTCACCGGGCTCACCGCGTCCGGCGTACGGCCGGAGGCGGTGCTGGCCGGGCTGAAGGAGCACCCGGCGATCGCCCCGCTGCTGCGCGGCGCCGAGCTGAAGGAGTACTCCGCGCACCTGATCCCGGAGGGCGGCTACGACACCATGCCCGAACTCGTCACCGACGGCATGCTCGTGGCCGGGGACGCGGGGGCCATGTGCCTGGCCGCGGGTGTCTGGCTGGAGGGCGTCAACTACGCGCTCGGCGCGGGCATGTACGCCGGCCGGGCCGCCGCCGAGGCGATCGCGGCGGGCGACACCTCCCGTACCGGGCTGGCCGGTTACCGCCGTCTGCTGGAGGAGTCCTTCGTGCTGGCCGACCACCGCAGGCTGCGCCGGGTGCCGGGACTGGTCTTCTCCGACCGGGTGCAGCGGTCGTACCCGGGGCTGCTGTGCGACGTGGCCCAGGGGTTCTTCACCGTGGACAACCCGCGCCCCAAACCGGGTCTGCGCCGGCTGGTGTCGGACGCGGCCCGCCGGCGCGGTGTGCGCCTGCGGCATCTGCTGTCCGACGCGTTCACCTCAGCGAGGTCCTTCCGATGACCCAGACCAGCCCCCAAGGCCAGCGGCCCGCAGTGTCCTTCGAGGACCGCATGGCCACGGTGGACTTCCGTGTCGCCGAGCGGGCGCACATCACGGTGGACACCGACGTGTGCCGCTCCTGCGAGGTCCGCGCCTGTGTGCACGCCTGCCCCGCCGCGCTGTTCGTGCCGACGGACGACGGCGGCATCCTCTTCAACTACGAGCAGTGCTTCGAGTGCGGCACCTGCTACCAGGTGTGCGACGCGCCCGGCGCGCTCACCTGGTCCTATCCCGAGGGCGGCCACGGGGTCGCCTTCCGGCAGGGGTGAGCGACGTGCTGGTGGCCGCGGCCCTGCGCTGGACGGATTCGCGCGCCTTCGCGCATCCACTGACCGGCACCGCGCCGAGCGCCCCGTACGCGGCCGGGGCCTCCCCCGCCGACCGGTGTGCGCTGGAACACGCGCTGCGGCTCGCCGAGCGGCTCGGCGGCCGCTGCCTGGCCGTGACCGTGGGACCCGTGGGCGCCGAGGAGATGCTGCGGGAGGCCCTGGCCGCCGGTGCCGACGAGGCGCTGCGCGTCGACGGCCCGGACGGCGACGAGGCGGCGACCGCGCACAGCCTGCTGGCCGGGCTCACCGCGCGGGGCCCGCTGCCGCAGGTGGTGGTGTGCGGGGACCGCTCACTGGACCGCGGCACCGGCGCCACCCCGGCACTGCTGGCCCACCTGTCGGGTGCCGCTCAGGCATTGGGGCTCACGGAGCTGACGGTCGGTGAGCAGGGTGCCGCCGGGGCGTCGCTGCGCGCGGTGCGCCGCCTGGACGGGGGCCGCGCCGAGGAGTTGCGGGTTCCGCTGCCGGCGGTGTGCTCGGTGGAGCCCGGGACCGTACGGCCGCGTCGCGCGCCCCTCGCCACGGCCCTCGCCGCACGCCGGGCGGAGATCGCCGTGGTGCGGGCGGGCGCGCGGGAGGGCGCCGCGGTGCGGGCGGGCCGGCCTCGCCCCTACCGTCCCCGTCCCAGGGCGCTGTCCGCCCCCGAGGGCGGCACCCGGCAACGGCTCCTGGCGCTCACCGGTGCCCTGGCCCCGCCCCGGACCCCGCCCCGCGTGGTGATCCCAGGCTCTCCCGAGGAGGCCGCCGAGCTGCTGCTCGCCGAGCTGCGGGAGCACGGCGTGCACGCCCCGGTGCGAGAGGCCTGAAGCCCACGAAGGGAGGACCGCGATGGAGGGCACACCCGGGTCCGCCGGGCGGCGCACGGCCGTCGTGACCGGCGCCGCCCGCGGGATCGGCGCGGCCGTGGTGGAACGGCTGGCCGCGGACGGCTGGCTGGTCGTGGCCGTGGACGTGTGCCGCGACCTGCCCGGCGTCGGCTATCGGCTGGGCACCGAGACGGAGTTGTCGGCGCTGGCGGACCGGTGGCCGGACGCGGTGCTGCCGGTGGTCGCCGACGTACGCGACCAGGCGGCCCTCGACGCGGCGGTCGAGCTGGCGTACCGGCACTCCGGGCAGCTGCACGCGGCCGTGGCCGCGGCGGCGGTGATGGCCGGGGGCCGGCCGCTGTGGGAGACCACCGACGCCGAGTGGGACGCCCTGTTCGACATCGGGGTGCGCGGGGTGGCCAACCTGGCCCGCGCCGCCGTACCCCGGCTGCTGGCCGCGCCCGGGCCGCGCTCGGGCCGGTTCGTGGCGCTCGCCTCGGCGGCCGCCCACCACGGGCTGTGGCATCTGGCCGGGTACAACGCGGCCAAGCACGCGGTGGTGGGCCTGATCCGGGGTCTGGCCGCCGACCTGCGCGGCACCGGCGTGACCGCCACCGCCGTCTCCCCCGGCTCCACCCGCACCCCCATGCTCCAGGCCAGCGCCGACCTGTACGGGCTGCCGGACACCGCCGAGTTCGCCGGGCACCAGCTGCTTCAGCGGCTGCTGGAGCCGGCGGAGGTCGCGGCGGCGGTCTGCTGGCTGTGCGGCGCGCAGGCGTCCGCCATCACGGGCACGGTCGTCCACGCCGACGGAGGTTTCCTGCCATGAGCACACCGAGCGCGGCTGCGACGACGCCGGAGACGGCCCTGCTGCGTCTGGACCCGGATGTCTCCCTCAGCCGGCTGGACGGCGGCCGTACGCTGCTCGGCGGTTCGCCCTACCGGGTACTGCGGCTGAGCGCGGCCGGCGCCCGGCTGGTCGACGGCTGGCTCGACGGTCAGGCGGTGTCCGGTGCGCCCGGACTCCGGCGGCTGGCTCAGCAGCTGGTGTCCGCCGGACTGGTCCATCCCCGTTACACCGCGGGCCCGTTCACCGAGGCCGACGTCACCGCCGTGATCCCGGTCCGCGACCGGCCCGGGGTGACGGCGACACTGGCACGGCTGACGGAACTCGCCGCCACCGTGGTGGTGGACGACGGCAGCGCGGTGCCGCTGCCCGGCGCCACCGTGCGGCATCCGGCCGCGCGCGGTCCGGCCGCCGCGCGCAACAGCGGCTGGCGGCTGGCGGACACGGAGCTGGTCGCCTTCCTGGATGCGGACGTGGTGCCCGAACCGGGCTGGCTGGCGGCCCTGTTGCCGCACTTCGCCGATCCGCGGGTGGCCGCGGTGGCACCGCGCGTGCGCAGCCGGCCGGGTGACAGCGCGCTGGACCGGTACGAGCAGGACCGCTCCCCCATCGACCTCGGGCCGCTGCCGTCCCTCGTGCGGCCCGGCAGCCGGGTGAGTTACGTGCCGACCGCCGCCCTCGTCGTCCGGGTCGCGGCGCTGCGCGCGCTCGGCGGGTTCGACGAGACCCTGCGCTTCGGCGAGGACGTCGACCTGGTGTGGCGGCTGGCCGGCCAGGGGCAGCTCGTGCGCTACGAGCCGGCCGCCCAGGTGTGGCACGCGCCGCGGTCCCGGTGGTCGGCGTGGGCGCGGCAGCGCTTCGACTACGGGACGTCGGCCGCGCCGCTCGCGCTGCGGCACGGTGCCGCGGCGGCGCCGGTGCGGGTGTCGCCCTGGACGCTGGCGTGCTGGGGCGCCGTGGCCGCGGGCCGGCCGGCCGCCGCCTCCGCCACGGCCTTGATCACCGCGTCGCTGCTGCCGCGCAGACTGCGCGGGGTGGGCGTACCGGCCGAGGAGTCGGTGGCGCTGGCGCTGCGCGGCCACTGGGGTGCGGGCCGGATGTTCGCGGACGCGGTCACCCGCTCGTGGTGGCCGGTGGCGGTGCCGGCCCTGGCCGCCTCCCGGCACGGGCGGCTGCTGCTGGCCGCCGCCTGGGGCCGCCATGTGGCCGACTGGCGCGCAGGGCGCCCCGCGCTGCCGCTGCACCAGTGGCTCCCGGCCCGTATCGCCGACGACCTCGCCTACGGCGCCGGTGTCTGGTGGGGCGCCCTGCGGCACCGCACCCTGGCCCCACTGCTTCCGGACGCACAGGAGTGGCCGGGGCGGGACGGGGTGCGACGGGCCTGATCCGGGTGGGCCGGATGCCCGCGGCCCGGCACCTCGCACGGGTCACGCGGCTGGCGACGGGGCCGGGCACGGGCCATGCCGGCACGGCGTCAAACGGAACGCCGGAGCCGGACCCGCGGAGGGGGCAGGCCGATGCCAGGCCCACGCGAACAGGACGACGTGCAGGCCGTGCCAAGCCCCGCGCGACACAACGACATACGGACTTCGCAAACGGAAGGTGGGGGGCGGATGCCGAAGCCGCGCAGGCTGGCGGAGGCGACGTGGCCGGAGATCGCCGCCACGGCGGACCGGAGCGTCCTGGTCGTGCCGGTGGGGTCCACCGAGCAGCACGGGCCGCACCTGCCCTTCACGGTGGACACGGACATCGCGCTCGCGCTGGCGGAGCGGCTGGCGGCGGCCCGGCCCTGGGTGGTGCTGGCACCGCCGGTGTCCTACGGCTCCAGCGGGGAACACGCCGGGTTCCCCGGCACCTTGTCGATCGGGCGGCAGGCCACCGAACTGCTGCTGACCGAACTGGGCCGCTCCGCCGACGCGTTCGCGGCCGTCGCGTTCGTCTCGGCGCACGGAGGCAATGCCGTACCTGTGCGCCGGGCGGTGGCGCGGCTGCGCGCGGAGGGACGCCGGGCGTACTTCTGGGAACCGGAAGGGGATCCGGCCGACAGTCACGCCGGGCGGGCCGAGACCTCGGCCATGCTGGTCCTTCGGCCCGGCACGGTACGCCGCGAACGGGCCGAAGAAGGCGACAGGCGGCCGCTGCCGGCCCTGCTGCCCGCGCTGCTGCGCGTGGGGTTGCGCGGGGTCACCCCGAACGGGGTGCTCGGCGACCCCAGGGGGGCACGGGCGGATCTCGGGCGCCGCCGCCTGGACGGCTGGGCCGCCGATCTCCTGACGGCCAGCACCCGCTGGCATCCCGTCTGCTCCTCCGCGTCCCGCACCGCCCGGCAGGACGGCGGCGAGTCCGGAGACAGAATTCGGCCGGACCGGTGAACCGGGCGTTCCACGGGTCTCACACGGGCGTCCTCCCCGCAGTCCCGTTCCCGCAACACGGGCGGGGCGCCGGGAGCGGGGGAGCCGCCGGGACCGAGGAGCCGTATCCGGCCGTCCCCGGCGCAGCGTGACGGTTGCCCCGCCGGTACTGGGACACAATCGGCAGGAGGTGTTCCGGGCCGCACCCGTTCACGGAGGAAGCAGCATGCGCGAAGAAGCCGCCACCGACGCCCTGCGCGGCCGGAGTGTCCTGATCTCCGGTACCAGCGTCGCCGGTCCGGCCCTCGCGTACTGGCTGACCGCGTACGGCTGTTCCGTGACGCTCGTGGAGAAGGCCCCGGCGTTGCGCCGGGGCGGTTTCGCCGTCGACCTGCGGGGCTCCGCGCACCGCACGGTGCTGCGGCGGATGGGCCTGTGGGAGGAGGTGCGGGCCCGGCAGACGCACATGGGCGCCCAGTGCTTCCTCGGCCCCGACGGGCGGGAACAGGCCAGGCTGTCGTCGGAGTTCATGAGCGGCGACGTGGAGATCTTCCGCGGCGACCTCTCCGAGATCCTCTACGAGCACACCCGGGACCGTGCCGAGTACGTCTTCGGGGACTCCATCGCCGTCCTGGAACAGACCCCGGACGCGGTGCACGTCACCTTCGAACACGGCGCGCCCCGCACCTTCGACCTGGTGGTGGGCGCGGACGGGCTGCACTCGAACGTGCGCCGCCTGGTGTTCGGCGACGAGCCGCACCACCTGCGTTTCCTCGGCCACTACGTCGCTGTCTACGACGCCCCGAACCACCTCGGTCTGGACCGCTGCGCGCAGTGGTTCAACGCCCCCGGCCGCGCCCTGTGCCTGGGTCACTACGGCGGGGACCCGGCCACGTGCCTGGTCACCATGGTGTTCGCCGAGCCGGACCCCGGGCACGCGCGGCTCGGCGGCGACCGGCAGCGCGCGCTCCTCGCCGAGCGCTACGCCGGGCTGGGCTGGGAGGTGCCGCGGGCCCTGAAGGCGCTTCAGGAGGCCGACGACGTGTACTTCGACGCCATGGCCCAGGTCCGCGTCGACCGGTTCTCCGAGGGCCGGGTCGTGCTGCTCGGCGACGCGGGCTACGGGGCGACCATGGGTGGTCTGGGCACCGGCCTCGCCCTCGTGTGCGCGTACGTGCTCGCCGGGGAACTGGCGATGCGTGCCGGCCACCACCGCGGTGCCCTTGCCGCGTACGAGGAGCGGATCCGCGCCTACGCCCTGGGCTGCCAGAAGAACGCCGACAGCGCGGGCCGCATGCTCGCCCCCGCCACCGCGCGCGGGATCCGCGGCCGGAACCTGGCCTACCGGGTCCTGCAACTGCCCGTGCTGGCCGGATACTTCTCGCGGCTGTCCGTGCGGGCCGCGGAGAACATCGATCTCGAGGATTATTCGGCGGCTTTGCACGACGCCCGTTCGAGCCGCTCTCGAGAATGATTCGAGGCGCGCCACGAGGCGTTCCTGAAACAGTGCGGCAGGTCTGCCGGAATTCCCCTCGAATTCTGTTCCGTCCGGGGCCGGGCGGACCGGATAGGGGGAGCTAGGGGTTTGACCGCCGACGCACCCCCCATACCGTGGCCAACGAGGTTCTCGACGAAAGCGGATTTCGGCGAACCGAGCCACAACTCAAAGCGGGGTGCGACGTTGGTCAGCCACTCGTATTCGTCACTGGAAGAATCCGGAACGCATTCCGGGCCGGCGGCCCGGAGCACACTCGTGCACGGCCTCCTCGACGAGGCCGCCGCCGAGGCACCGCACGCCCCCGCGATCCGGGACGCCACCGGAAGCTGGACCTACCGTGAACTGGCCGAGTACGGCGTGGCGTTCGCGGCCTGGCTGCGTGAGCGGGGAGTCGGCCGCGGCGACCGGGTCGTGCTGCAGCTGCCCACCACCCGCGAACTGGCGGCCATGTTCTACGGCGCCTCCCGGGCGGGCGCGGTCTTCGTGCCGCTGAACCCGGCGATGAAGAGCTACCACCTGCGCCATGTCGTCGCCAACGCCGAGCCGGAGCTGGTCATCGGCGACGCCGCGAGCGGTGACAACCTCGCGGAGATCACCGGCTCCGTTCATCTCCTGGCCGACCTGTGGCCGCAGGTGGAGGAGCTGCGGGCCCGGGGCGCCGGCGCGGACGCCGAGGAGGTGGGCCCCGAGGACGTGGCCACGCTGATCTACACCTCCGGCTCCACGGCCGCGCCCAAGGCGGTCGTCTGCCCGCACGCCCAGGTGACCTTCGCCTCCCGGGCGCTGGTCGAGGCCCTCGGCTACCGCCCCGACGACGTGGTCTTCTGCCGCTTCCCGATGTCCTGGGACTACGGCCTGTACAAGGTCCTGATGACCTGCATCGCGCGCTGCGAGATCGTCCTCGCCGACCGCGACTCCGACCTGGTGCTGCTGCGCCGGATGCGGGAGACCGGTGCCACCGTCGTCCCGCTGGTGCCCTCGCTGGCCTCGATGATCGTCACCCTGGCCGGACGCAGCGACGAACCGCAGGCGCCGGTGCGGCTGTTCACCAACACCGGGGCCGCGCTGCCGCAGGCCACCATCGACGCGCTGCGCCGGCACTTCCCCGGGGTCCGGGTGGTGCGCCAGTACGGCCAGACGGAGGCCAAGCGCATCACCGTGATGCCGCCGGAGGAGGACACCGAACGCCCCGGCGCGGTCGGCCTCCCGCTGCCCGGCACCCGGGTGCTGATCCTGGACGCGGACGGCCGGCCTGTGCCCACCGGTGAGACGGGCGAGATCGTCGCCGTGGGCCCGCACGTCATGCCGGGCTACTGGAAGAGCCCCGAACTCACCGCCAAGGCGTTCCGCAGGGACCCGGGGACCGGTGAGCTGCGGCTGCACACCGGCGACTACGGCAGCCTCGACGCCGACGGCTACCTGTACTTCGAGGGGCGCCGCGACGACATGTTCAAGCGCAAGGGCTTCCGCATGAGCACCCTCGAGATCGAGGGCGCCGCCATGGACATCCCCGGGGTGCGGGCGGCCGCCGCGCTTCCGCCGAACGACAAGCACGACCTGGCGCTGTTCGTGGAGAGCGACCTGCCGCCGCGCACCGTCCTGAAGGAACTGACCCGTCGCCTGGAACCCGCCAAGGTGCCGGCGATCTGCCGCGTCCTCAGCGACTTCCCGCTCACCCAGCACGGCAAGAACGCGCGCAAGGAGCTGGCCCTGATGCTCGACGGGAGCGGAGAATGACCGACCAGTCCACAGACCCCACCAAGCTGGCCCGCCGGTTCGGCACCCCGCTGTACGTGTACGACCTGGACCGGGCCCGGGCTGCCCGCCGCGACCTGTTCGCCTGGCTGCCCGAGGGCTTCGAGGTGTTCTACGCCTTCAAGGCCAACCCGCACGTCGACCTGGTCCGCGCCCTGCGCACCGGCGAGGGGCCGACGTGCAGGGCCGAGATCAGCTCGACCGGTGAGCTGGCGGCGGCCCTGGAGGCCGGATACCGCGGCCACGACATCCTCTACACAGGCCCCGGGAAGACCCCCGGCGAGCTGTCCGAGGCCGTCGGCCAGGGCGTCGGCACCTTCTCCGCGGAGTCCCTGAGCGACCTGCAGCACATCGGGGAGGCGGCCCTCGCGCACCGCACGGTCGTCGACTGCCTGCTGCGCATCAACAGCGCCACGGCGAGTGCCACCACCAGCATCCGGATGACCGGGGCGCCCACCCAGTTCGGCATCGACAGTGAGACCGTCGCCGGACTGGCGCCGCAGCTGCGCTCGGTCCCGGGCACCCGGCTGGCCGGACTGCACCTGTTCTCGCAGTCCAACGCCCGCGACGAGGACGCCCTGATCGGTGAGCTGACGCACACCATCGCAGTGGCCGCGGCGATCCAGGAGGACCTGGGAGTGGAGCTGCGGCTGCTGGACATCGGCGGCGGCTTCTCCGTGCCGTACGCCCAGCAGGGCGGCCGGGACGCCTATCCCAAGCTGCGGGACGAGCTGGCGGCGGCGCTGGACGTGCACTTCCCGCGCTGGAGGGAGGGCACCCCTCGTCTGGCGGTGGAGTCCGGCCGCTACCTGGCCGGCGACAGCGGCACCCTGGTCACCCGGGTCACCAACGTCAAGGTCAGCCGCGGCAAGAAGTTCGTGATCGCCGACGCGGGCATCAACACCTTCGGCGGCATGTCCGGGCTCGGCCGGCTCATGCCGGTCACCGTGCACGTCCCGACGGACGCCGAGACGGAGAAGGCGAGCCTGGTCGGGCCGCTGTGCACACCGGGCGACGTGCTGGGCCGGCAGATCGAGCTGCCCGCGAACCTGCGCCCCGGCGACCTGCTGGCCATCCCCAACACCGGCGCCTACGGCCCCACGTCGAGCCTGCTGATGTTCCTGGGCCGCCCGGCGCCCGTGGAGGTCGCGGTGTCCGGCGGCCGGGTCGTCTCGGCCACCCGGATCGAGCACGCGCGCACTCCGGTGGAGAGGGGCCCGCGGTGAGCGCGGTGCGCCTGCCCGAGGAGGGCCGGGAGGCCGGTCCCGCCGAGCCGAAGGGCACCGTCATCGTCACGTCGGTCTCCTCCGACTCGCACACCTGGAACCTGGTGTTCCTGCAACTGCTCATCGAGGAGTGCGGATACACCGTGGTCAACCTCGGCCCGTGCGTGCCCGACGAGCTCCTGGTCAGCGAGTGCCACGCGCTCGAACCGGACATGGTCGTCATCAGCAGTGTCAACGGGCACGGCTACCAGGACGGCCTCAGGGTGATCGGCCGGCTCCGGGCGCTCACGCCCCTGGCCGCCACCCCGATCGTGATCGGCGGCAAACTCGGCACCGACGACGCCGAGGCGTCCGCCCGGGCGGACGAGCTGGTGGCGGCCGGCTTCGACGCCGTCTTCGAGGACGGCCAGGACCCGGTCGGCGCGTTCCGCGGCTTCCTCGCCGCCCTGCCGCCGCACGACCGCAGCCTCGACGACGCCGGCCGGGTGGCCCTGTGAGCGGCCTGCATCCGTTCCCCCGCCGCCGGGCGGCCGAGCAGCGGCCCGTGGACTTCGGCGCGTTCGTGCGCGCGGCGGGCGCCGAGGGGCGCCTGGTGGTGCAGCCCCGCATGGGGTTCGGCGATCCCGCGCTGATGCGCGAGGGGCTGCTGGCCACCAAGGCGGCGGACGCCACCACGGTGGGCACCCTGACGCTGGACAGTTACACCCGGGTCGGCGAGCTGAACGCGGTCGAGGAGGCGCTGCGCGAGGGCATCAAGCTCAACGGCTACCCGGTAGTGAACCATCCGCCGGCCACCACCGAGGCGGTGCTCGCGGGCGTGCGGGACGCGGGTTTCCCGGTGCAGGTCCGGCACGGCTCCGCGACGCCGATCGACATCTTCTGGGCGCTGCTGCGGCTCCGGCTCAATGCGACGGAGGGCGGCCCCGTCTCCTACTGCCTGCCCTACGGCCGTACCCCTCTCACCGACGGCGTGCGCAACTGGGAGGCCTGCTGCGAGCTGTACACGCGGCTGCGCGAGTCGGGCATCGAGCCGCACCTGGAGACGTTCGGCGGCTGCATGATGGGACAGCTGTGCCCGCCTTCCCAACTGGTGGCCATCAGCTTCCTGGAGGCGATGTTCTTCGCCCAGCACGGCATCCGCTCGCTGTCGCTGAGCTACGCCCAGCAGACCGACATGGGCCAGGACCGGGAGGCCGTGGGAGCGCTGCGCCGGCTGTGCCGCGAGCTGCTGCCCACGGACAACTGGCACATCGTCATCTACGCCTACATGGGCGTGTATCCGGAGACCTACCGCGGTGCGCACCACCTGCTGGGCCAGGCCGCGCGGCTGGCCGTGACCACCGGAGCGCACCGGCTGATCGTGAAGACGGTCGCCGAGGCGCGCCGCATCCCGACCGTCGCCGAGAACGTGCTGGCGCTGGAGTACGCCGAGGCGGTGGCCCGCCGGGCCCAGCCCCTGCCGTACGGCGCCGCCGGCGCGGAGGGCGACTCGCCGACGTACGCCGAGGCCCGCGCGCTGGTCGACGCGGTGCTGGACCTGGACGACGACATCGGGCGGGCGCTGCTCACCGCGTTCCGGCGCGGCTACCTCGACGTGCCGTACTGCGTGCATCCCGACAACGCGGGCCGGGCGCGCAGCTATATCGGCTCCGACGGCCGATTGCGGTGGGCCGACATCGGCCGGCTCCCGCTGCACGGAATAGCGGAACAAGGAACGGCGAAGAAGATCGGTTCGGCCGATCTGCTCAAGGATCTCTTCCATGTCCGGCGGATCTACGACGAGGCGGCACTGGAAATCGGCGACAAGGCCGGGCCGCAGCTCCTGCCGGGTTAGTGGGTCCGGTAGGGGTGGATAGGGGTGTGGCCGTCCCGCGCCCCGACCTAGAGTCACAAATCCGGGACCTTTCCCGGGTTATTCCCAATTTCTGGCTGTGGCAACAGTGATCAGGTGGAGTGTGCAGATGAGCGGGTCCGGAACCCATGTTTCTGATGCCCAGCACGGACCGGACGACGCACTGGCAACCCGGTCCGCCCTGGTGAGCCGGCTGGAGCAGCTACCGGCCGCCGAACAGAGGCGCGTGCTGCAGGACCTGGTGAGTGCTCAGGCCCTTCAGGTGCTGCGCGCGGTCCACCCCGAGCCGCCCGCCGCGGTGCGTCCGGACGTGCCGTTCAAGGAGCAGGGCCTGGACTCGCTGGGGCTGTCCACACTGCAACTGCGGGTGAACACCGTCACCGGGCTGAGCCTGCCGCCCACTGTCGCCTTCGACCACCCCACCCCGGCCGCGCTCGCCGCGTTCCTGCGCGGCGAGCTGCTCGGCGTCGAGCCGGACGTGTTCGTGCCCGAGCCGGTCGCCGCGGCCGTCGACGACAGCGACCCGATCGTGATCGTCGGAATGGCCTGCCGCTTCCCGGGCGGTGTGGAGAGCCCCGAGGACCTGTGGCGGCTGGTCGACGAGGGCCGCGACGTGCTCGGCGACTTCCCCACCGACCGCGGCTGGGACGTGGAGAACCTCTACGACCCCGATCCGTCGGCGCCCCGCAAGAGCTATGTGAACAAGGGCGGGTTCCTTCAGGACGCCACCCGGTTCGACGCGGACTTCTTCGGCATCAGCCCGCGCGAGGCGCTGGCGATGGACCCGCAGCAGCGGCTGATGCTGGAGACCGCCTGGCAGGCGCTGGAGCACACCGGCATCGCCCCGGACTCCCTGCGCGGCAGCCGCACCGGCGTGTTCATCGGCGCCGAGGTGCACGAGTACGGCGTCAAGGCGCACGAGGCGCCCGAGGGCCTCGACGGGTACCTGATGATCGGCAACGCGCCCAGCGTCGCCTCCGGCCGGGTGTCCTACACCCTCGGTCTCGAGGGCCCCGCGATGACCCTGGACACCGCGTGCTCGGGCGCCGTGGTCTCGCTGCACCTGGCGGCGCAGGCGCTGCGCAGCGGTGAGTGCTCGCTGGCCCTCATCGGCGGTGTCACCGTGATGGGCTCCCCGGGCATCTTCACCTCTTTCAGCCGCCAGCAGGGCCTGGCCGCCGACGGACGGGTCAAGGCGTTCGCCGCGGCCGCCGACGGCACCGGCTTCTCCGAGGGCATCGGTCTGCTGGTGGTGGAGCGGCTGTCCGACGCCCGGCGGCTCGGGCACACGGTGTACGCCGTGGTCCGGGGCACCTCGGTCAACCAGGACGGTGCGAGCAACGGCCTGACCGCCCCGAGCGGCATCTCCCAGCAGCGGCTGATCCGCCAGGCCCTGGCGAACGCGGGGCTCGCCGCCGCCGACGTGGACGCGGTCGACGCGCACGGAACCGGCACCCGGCTGGGCGACCCGATCGAGGCGCAGGCGATCATCGCCACGTACGGTCAGGACCGGCCGGACGACCAGCCGCTGTGGCTGGGCTCGGTGAAGTCCAACCTGGGCCACACCCAGGCGGCGGGCGGCGCGGCCAGCATGATCAAGATGATCATGGCGATGCGGTACGGCGTGCTGCCCCGCACCCTGAACGTGGACGCCCCGTCCCCGCACATCCGCTGGTCGGCCGGGAACGTCAAGCTGCTGACCGAGGCCCGCCCCTGGGCGGCCGGCCACGACCGGCCGCGCCGCGCGGGCGTCTCCGCGTTCGGCATCAGCGGTACCAACGCCCACGTCATCCTGGAGGAGCCGCCCGCCGAGGACGCCGCTCGGGACGCCGCGGAGAACTCCACGGAGCCCGCCGCCGAGCGCACCAGCGGGACCGTCGAGGCACTGCCCCTGGTCGTCTCCGCCCGCGGTGGCGGGGCGCTGCGGGCACAGGCGGAGCGGCTGCTGGGCTTCCTCGCCGAGCGCCCCGAGGTGTCCCTGACGGACATCGGGTACTCGCTGGCGACCACGCGGGCCTCGCTGTCGCACCGGGCCGTGGTGCTGGCCGACGACCGGGCCGGTTTCGAACGCGGTCTGCGCGCCCTGGTCGAGGAGCACTCGGCACCCGGGCTGTTCGCCGACCCGCAGGGCGTGAGCGGCACCGCCGGCCGGCTGGCGTTCCTGTTCACCGGGCAGGGCAGCCAGCGGCTGGGCATGGGACGCGAGCTGTACCGCGCGTACCCGATCTTCGCCAAGACCCTCGAGGACGCCATCGGCCACCTCGACCTGCAACTGGACGTCTCGTTGTGGGACGTGCTGTTCGCCGCGGAGGGCACGCCCGAGGCGGAACTGCTGCACCGGACCCGGTACGCGCAGTGCGCGCTGTTCGCCGTGGAGGTCGCCCTGTACCGGCTGGTGGAGTCGTGGGGCATCACCCCCGACTATCTCGCCGGGCACTCCATCGGCGAGATCGCCGCCGCGCACGCGGCCGGGGTGCTGAGCCTGGAGGACGCCGCGACCCTGGTGGCCGCGCGCGGCCGGCTGATGCAGGAGCTGCCCGCGGGCGGCGCCATGATCGCCGTCCAGGCCACCGAGGAGGAGGTGCTGCCGCTGCTGGCCGAGCACGCCGGTCTGCTCGGCATCGCCGCCCTGAACGGGCCGAACTCCGTGGTGATCTCCGGTGACGAGGAGCGGGCCCTGGCCGTCGCCGCCCGGCTGGCGGAGCAGGGGCGCAAGACCAAGCGGCTGCGGGTGAGCCACGCCTTCCACTCGCCGCTGATGGAACCGATGCTGACGGAGTTCCGCCGGGTCGCCCAGGTGATGACCTACCGGGCCCCGCGGATCCCGGTCGTCTCCAACGTCACCGGCCGGCTCGCCACCGCCGAGCAGCTGTGCTCGCCGGAGTACTGGGTGGAGCACGTGCGCGAGGCGGTCCGCTTCGCCGACGGCGTCCGCTTCCTGGAGGAGGCGGGCGTCACCGGGTTCTTCGAGCTCGGCCCGGACGCCGTGCTGTCCGCCATGGGCCAGGAGTGCGTCTCGGGGCGGGGTGCGACGTTCGTGCCGGCGCTGCGCCGGGACCGCGACGAGCGGCGTGAACTGCTCTCCGCGGTCGCCCTGCTGCACACCTCTGGCGTGGCCGTGGACTTCGGCGCCTGCTACGAGGGGCTCGGTGCCCGCCGCGTCCAGCTGCCCACGTACGCCTTCCAGCGCCGCCACTTCTGGCTGAACGCCCCGGAGGGCAACGGCGATCCGGCCGGCATCGGCCAGCTGGCCGCCGGGCACCCGCTGCTCGGCTCGGTGGTGCGGCTGGCCGGCGAGAACGGCGGGGTCCTGCTGACCGGCCGGCTGTCGCTGCGCACCCATCCCTGGCTCGCCGACCACCTGATCGCCGGGGTGGCGCTGTTGCCCGGCACCGCGTTCGTGGAGCTGTCCGTGCGGGCGGGCGACGAGGTCGGCTGCGATCTGCTGGAGGAGCTGACCCTGCAGGCGCCGCTGGTGCTGCCGCCCTCCGGCGGGGTGGCGCTCCAGGTCGTCGTGGGCGCCGCCGACGCGCAGGGCCGCCGTACGGTCGACTTCTTCTCGCGTGCCGAGGACGCGCCGGAGGACACGGAGTGGACGCGGCACGCCACCGGTGTGCTCGCGGTGTCCGCCGCGCCGGCGGCCGACGCCGCCGCGTTCGGCATGGCCCAGTGGCCGCCGGCCGGTGCCGAGCCGGTCGACATCTCCGGCCTGTACCCGCAGATGGAGGAGCAGGGCTACGGCTACGGCCCCGTCTTCCACGGTCTGCGGGCGGTGTGGCGCGCGGGCGGCGAGGTGTTCGCCGAGGTGGCGCTGCCGGGCGAGGCCGCCTCGCAGGCGGGCGCGTTCGGCCTGCACCCGGCGCTGCTGGACGCCGCGCTGCACGCCACGGACTTCGCCTCGCCCGAGCCGGCCGAGGACGTGACGCGGCTGCCGTTCGCGTGGACCGGCGTCGCACTGTACTCCGCCGGTGCCTCCTCGATCCGGGTCAGGATCGCCGCGAACGGCACGGACTCGGTGTCGCTGGCGGTGGCCGACCCGACGGGCGCGCCGGTGGCCCGGATCGAGTCCTTCGTGCTGCGCCCCGTCGACACCGAGCAGCTGCGGGCCGCGCAGGGCGGCGCGAGCGCGCCGCTGCGCGTGGAGTGGACGGCGCTGTCGGCGCCCCGGACGGACGACGCCGGCACGGCGACCGTCGTACGGGTGGAGGCGCCCGCGGGCGTGGAACCGCCCGCCGCGGTCCGCGCCGTCACCGGCGCCGCGCTGGAGCGGCTGCGGGCCTGGCTCACCGATGCCGACGCCGACGGCCGGCTGGTCTTCGTCACCCGTGGCGCGGTGTCCGCCGCCGACGGGGAGACCGCCGACCTGGTGCAGGCGCCGGTGTGGGGTCTGGTGCGGGCGGCCCAGGCGGAGAACCCGGGCCGGATCGTCCTCGTCGACGTCGACGGCGACGCCGCCGAGGAGCTGCTGACCGCCGCTGTGGCCACCGGGGAGCCCGAGGTCGCCGTCCGCGCCGGGGAGCTCCGTGTCCCCCGCCTCGCGCCGGCCTCCGGCCTCGGCGAGCTGGATACGCCGTGGGACGGTGAGGGCACCGTCCTGATCACCGGCGGCACCGGCGGCCTGGGCGCCCTCGTCGCCCGCCACCTCGTCACCGAACACGGCGTACGCCACCTGCTGCTCACCAGCCGACGCGGACCCGACGCCCCCGGCGCACAGCAGCTCAAGACCGAACTCACCGCACACGGCGCCACCGTCACCCTCGCCGCCTGCGACGTCGCCGACCGCCAGGCACTGACCCGCCTGCTCACCACCATCGACCCCACCCACCCCCTCACCGGCATCGTCCACGCGGCCGGCGTCGTCGACGACGGACTGATCCCCTCCCTCACCGCCGAGCGCCTCGACGCGGTACTCGCCCCGAAGGCGGACGCGGCCTGGCACCTGCACGAGCTGACCGCCGAACTCGCCCCCCAGCTCAAGGCGTTCGTGCTCTTCTCCTCGACCGCCGGGTTCCTCGACGGTGCCGGCCAGGGCAACTACGCGGCGGCCAACGTCTTCCTGGACGCCCTCGCCCACCACCGCCGGGCCTCCTCGCTGCCCGCGCACGCCCTCGCCTGGGGCCTGTGGACCGGCGACGTGGGCATGGGCGCCGGGCTCGACGCGGCGGCCCTGCAGCGCATCGCCAAGCTGGGCCTGGAGCCGCTGTCGGCGGCGGAGAACCTCACCTTCCTCGACTCCTCGGTGCGCCTCGACGCCGCGAACCTGGTTCCGGTGCGGGTGGACGCCCGTGCTCTGCAGGACCGCTCCGACGGCGTACCGGCGGTACTGCGCTCCCTGGCGCCGGCCCGGCCGGCGCGCCGCACCGCCGCCACGGCCGCGGGCGCGGGCGCGGGTACGGTCTCGGTCGCCGACTCGCTCGCCGGCCGGCTGGCGGGCCTGTCCGCGGACGACCGCACCGCGGCGCTGCTGGAGCTGGTCCGCTCGCACGTCGCCGCGGTGCTCGGGCACGACAGCGCCGACGCGGTCGAGCCGGGCCGGGCCTTCAGCGAGAGCGGCTTCGACTCGCTTGCCGCCGTGGAGCTGCGCAACAGCCTCAACGCGGCCACCGGTCTGCGGCTGACGGCGACCCTCGTCTTCGACTACCCGACGCCTCGGGCGCTCGCCGAGCACATCGGCGCCAAGCTGGTCCCCGGCGCCGAACAGACCGGCACCCGGCCGTCGGCCCCGGCGCCCTCGGCCGCCGACACCGACGGCGACCCGATCGTCATCGTCGGCATGAGCTGCCGCTACCCGGGCGGGGTCACCTCCCCGGAGGAGCTGTGGGAGCTGGTCGCCGAGGGCCGGGACGGGGTCTCCCTGTTCCCGTCCGACCGCGGCTGGAACGTCGACGCCCTCTACGACCCCGAGCCCGGCGTCTCCGGCAGGAGTTCCACCCGTGAGGGCGGGTTCCTGTACGACGCGGCCGACTTCGACCCGGAGTTCTTCGGGATCAGCCCGCGCGAGGCCGTGGCCATGGACCCGCAGCAGCGGCTGCTGCTGGAGACGTCCTGGGAGGCCCTGGAGCGGGCCGGGATCGACCCGCTGTCGGCCCGGGGGACCGACACCGGCGTCTTCGCCGGCGTGATGTACCACGACTGGGGCACGCGCCTCGGCGACCGGGTGCCGGAGGAGGCCGCGGGCTATCTCGGCAACGGCAGCCTGGCGAGCGTGGTCTCCGGGCGCGTCTCCTACACGCTGGGCCTGGAGGGCCCGGCGGTGACGGTCGACACGGCCTGCTCCTCCTCGCTGGTCGCGCTGCACTGGGCCATACAGGCGCTGCGCGCGGGCGAGTGCTCTCTCGCGCTGGCCGGTGGTGTGACCGTCATGTCCACTCCGGACACCTTCATCGACATGAACCGGCAGCGGGGCCTGGCCTCGGACGGGCGCTGCAAGTCCTTCGCCGCCGCCGCGGACGGCACCGGCTGGGGCGAGGGCGCGGGCATGCTGGTCCTGGAACGGCTGTCGGACGCCCGGGCCAACAACCACCGGGTCCTCGCGGTGGTCCGCGGCTCGGCGGTCAACCAGGACGGTGCGAGCAACGGTCTGACCGCGCCCAACGGCCCTTCCCAGCAGCGGGTGATCGAGCAGGCCCTCGCGACGGCCGGCCTGACCCCGGCCGACGTGGACGCCGTCGAGGCGCACGGCACGGGCACCACGCTGGGCGACCCGATCGAGGCGCAGGCACTGCTGGCCACCTACGGACAGCACCGGTCGGGCGACGAGCCGCTGTGGCTCGGCTCGATCAAGTCCAACCTCGGGCACACCCAGGCCGCCGCCGGTGTCGCCGGCATCATCAAGGTCGTCATGGCCATCCGGGAGGGCCTGCTGCCCAGCACCCTGCACGTCGACGCGCCGTCGCCGCAGGTGGACTGGGAGTCGGGTGCCGTCCGGCTGCTGACCGAGGCCCGCGACTGGCCCGAGACGGGGCGCCCGCGCCGGGCCGGCGTGTCCTCCTTCGGCATCAGCGGCACCAACGCCCACGTCATCATCGAGCAGCCGGCCGCCGAGGACGCGGCCGGGCCGGAGCCGGTGGACGAGGAGGCGCCGGTCGTCGCCTGGCCGGTCTCCGGCAGGACGCCCCAGGCCGTGCGGGCCCAGGCCGGCCGGCTGCGGGAATTCCTCGACACGCTGGACGACGGCCTGCTGACGACAGCGGCGAGCGCGCTCGCCACCTCGCGCGCCGCCCTCGACCACCGCGCGGTGGCCGCGGGCACCGGCCGCGAGGAACTGGCCGAGGCCCTGGACCGGATCGCGGCCGGCAAGGACATCGAGGAGGCCGTCGGCGGCAAGCTCGCCTTCCTGTTCACGGGACAGGGCGCGCAGCGCCTCGGCATGGGCCGGGAGCTGGCCGAGACCTACCCCGCCTTCGCCCAGGCCCTCGAGGCGGTGCTCGCCGCCGTCGACACACACCTGGACCGGCCACTGCGCGAGGTCATCTGGGGCGACGACGCCGACCTGCTCAACCAGACCCAGTACACCCAACCCGCCCTCTTCGCCTTCGAAGTCGCCCTCTACCGGCTCATCGAGTCCCTCGGCATCACCCCCGACCACCTCGCCGGACACTCCATCGGCGAGATCGCCGCCGCACACGTCGCCGGCGTGTTCACCCTCGACGACGCCGCCCGCCTGGTCACCGCCCGCGGACGCCTCATGCAGGCCCTCCCCACCGGCGGCACCATGATCGCCGTACAGGCCACCGAGGACGAAGTCCTGCCGCTGCTGACCGACCAGACCGGCATCGCCGCCCTCAACGCGCCTTCGTCCACGGTGATCTCGGGCAGCGAGGACGCCGTGGCGGCGATCGCGGAGCAGTTCGCCGCACAGGGCCGCAAGACCAAACAGCTCGCCGTCAGCCACGCCTTCCACTCCCCCCTCATGGACCCCGTCCTCGACGACTTCCGCACCGTCGCCGAATCCCTGACCTACCAGCAGCCGCACATCCCGTTCGTCTCCACCGTCACCGGACAGCCGGTCACCGACGAACTCACCACCCCCGACTACTGGACCGAACACATCCGCAAGCCCGTCCGGCTCACCGAGGCGCTGGCACACCTGGCGCAGACAGGTACCGGCACCTATCTGGAGATCGGCCCCGACGCCGTCCTCACCGCCCTCGGACCCGCCACCACCGACGACGCCACCTTCATCCCCACCCAACGCCGCGACCGCAGCGAGCCGCTGGAGCTGGTGCGAGGTGCCGGACGGGTGTACTCCCGAGGCATCGGCGTGGACCGGAGCGCCTTCTTCGGCGACCGTGACGGTTCGCGGCTGGACCTGCCGACGTACGCCTTCCAGCGGGAGCGCTACTGGCTGGACCCGACCGCCCCCGTCGGCGACGTCGGTTCGGCCGGCCTCACACCGGTGGACCACCCGATCCTGAGCGCCGCGGTGCCGTCACCGGACTCCGAGGGGCTGGTGCTGACGGGCCGGCTGTCGACCGAGACCCACCCCTGGCTCGCCGACCACGACGTGCTGGGCACCGTCCTGCTGCCCGGCACCGGACTCGTCGAACTCGCCATCCGCGCCGGCGACGAGGCGGGCACCCCGCACCTGGAGGAACTCACCCTCCAGGCGCCGCTGACCCTCCCCGACCGAGGCGCGCTCGCCCTCCAGGTCGTACTCGGTGATCCCGACCCGTCCGGCTGCCGTACCGTCGCCGTGCACACCCGGCCGGAGGACGGCGGGGCCGCCTGGACGCTGCACGCCTCGGGCACCCTCGCCCCGGCGGCCGACATCCCGGCCTTCGAGCGCACCGCCTGGCCCCCGGCCGACGCCACGCCCCTGCCCATCGACGACATCTACGAGCGCCTCATCGGCCGGGGCTACCACTACGGCCCCGTCTTCCAGGGCCTGAAGGCCGTCTGGCGGCATGGTGAGGACATCTACGCCGAGGTCGCCCTCCCCGAGACCGCCCACGCCGACGCCCTGCGCTTCGGGCTGCACCCTGCTCTCCTCGACGCGGCCATGCACGGCGACCTGGTCGACGAGCACGGCGAGGCCTCCGGTGAGACGCTGCTGCCGTTCTCCTGGAACGGCGTCACGCTGCACGCCTCCGGAGCGACCGAACTGCGGGTGCTGCTGCGCCGGGTGCGCGGTGACGAGGTGTCGGCGATGTGGGTCGCCGACGGCACGGGCCGCCCGGTGGCCACCGTGAGCGAGCTGATCTCCCGGCCGGTGGCCGGTGAGCAGCTGGAGGCGTCCCGTCCCGGTCGTGCGGACGCGCTGTTCCACGTCGGCTGGACCGGCCTGCCGATGCCGCAGGCACCGGCGGCCGGTGTGGCAGGGCTCGCCGGGTCCGGACTTCCAGCCGGGGAGACGGAGTTCGCGGACCTGTCCGCGCTGGGCGCCGCCGTGGCGGCCGGGCAGCCGGTGCCGGACCTGGTGCTGGCCCCGGTCACCGTCCCAGCCACGGGCGACGTGCCGGCGGCGGCACGTGCGGTGACCCTGTCCGTCCTGGAGACCGTCCGGGCCTGGCTGGCGGACGACCGGTTCAGCGGTTCGCGCCTGGTCGTGGTGACTCGGAACGCGGTCGCCACTGGTCCGCAGGACGCCGTGGACGTGGCACAGGCCCCGGTGTGGGGTCTGGTCCGCGCCGCAGAGGCGGAGAACCCCGGGCGGTTCGCCCTGCTCGACACCGACGGCACCGAGGCGTCGGCGGCGGCTCTGGCCGCGGCGGCCGCCTCCGGGGAACCGGAGGCCGCGCTGCGCGACGGGGTGCTGTCGGTGCCCCGGCTGGTCCCGGCGCCCGCGGGCGAGGCGTCGTCGCCGTGGGACGGTGAGGGCACCGTCCTGATCACCGGCGGCACCGGCGGCCTGGGCGCCCTCGTCGCCCGCCACCTCGTCACCGAACACGGCGTACGCCACCTGCTGCTCACCAGCCGACGCGGACCCGACGCCCCCGGCGCACAGCAACTCAAGACCGAACTCACCGCACACGGCGCCACCGTCACCCTCGCCGCCTGCGACGTCGCCGACCGCCAGGCACTGATCCGCCTGCTCACCACCATCGACCCCACCCACCCCCTCACCGGCATCGTCCACGCGGCGGCGGCCGTGGACAGCGGCCTGGTGGCGACGCTCAGCGCGGAGCAGGTGGGGACGGTGTTCGGCGCGAAGGCGGACGCGGCCTGGCACCTGCACGAGCTGACCGCCGAACTCGCCCCGCAGCTCAAGGCGTTCGTGCTCTTCTCGTCGGCCGGTGGCCTGGTGCTGGCGGCAGGCCAGGGCAACTACGCGGCGGCCAACGTCTTCCTGGACGCCCTCGCCCACCACCGCCGCGGCGCCGGGCTCCCGGCCACCGCGGTCGCCTTCGGCATGTGGGCGGTGAACACCGGTCTCGGCGGACCGCTGGCCGACTCCGACCTGGACCGGATGCGACGGCTGGGCATGCCCGCGCTGGAGGCCGCGGATGGCCTGGCCCTGTTCGACGCGGCCCTGGCCACCGGCGAGCCGCTGGTCGTACCGGTCCGGGTGGACCGTGCGGCCCTGCGGTCCCGTACCGACGAGCCGCCGGCGCTGCTGCGCGGCATGTTCCGCGGCGCCGGTCGCCGCGCCGCCCAGGCCGCCACGGCCGCCGAGACCGGGGTGCTGGCCCAGCGGTTCGCCGGCCTCAGCGAGGGCGAACGCGATCGGGCCCTGCTGGAGCTGGTCCGCCGCGAGGTGGCGTCGGTGCTCGGCCACAGCGGCATCGAGTCGGTGGGACCGGAGCGGGCGTTCAAGGAGCTGGGCTTCGACTCGCTGGCCGCGGTGGAACTGCGCAACAACCTCACCGCCGCGACCGGGCTGCGGCTGCCCGCGACCCTGGTCTTCGACCACCCGAGCGCCCGTGCGGTGGCCGCGCTGATCAAGGACAAGATGTCCGGTACGGCCGCCCCCGCAGCGGTGCGGGCCACACCGCGCACCACTGCCTCGGCCGACGAGCCCATCGCCGTCGTCGGCATCGCCTGCCGCTTCCCGGGCGGTGTGCGTTCCGCCGAGGACCTGTGGCGCCTGGTCGCCGAAGGGCGCGACGCGGTCACCGGCTTCCCGGCCGACCGCGGCTGGGACTCCGAGGGCATCTACGACCCGGAGCCCGGCACCCCGGGCAAGACCTACGCGGTGCAGGGCGGTTTCCTGCACGACGCCGCCGAGTTCGACCCGGAGTTCTTCGGCATCATGCCGCGCGAGGCCGTCGCCATGGACCCGCAGCAGCGGCTGCTGCTGGAGACGTCCTGGGAGGCGATCGAACGGGCCGGCATCGACCCGGCGTCGCTGCGCGGCAGCCAGACGGGTGTGTACGTGGGCGTCATGTACCACGACTACGCCACGCTGCACGGCTCCGCCCCGGACGAGCTGTCCCCGTACCTGGGCAACGGCAGCGCCGGCAGCATCGCCTCGGGCCGCGTCGCCTACACGCTGGGCCTGGAGGGCCCGGCGGTGACCGTCGACACCGCCTGCTCGTCCTCGCTGGTCTCGCTGCACATGGCCTGTCAGGCGCTGCGTCAGGGTGAGGTCACCATGGCGCTGGCGGGCGGTGTCACGGTGATGCCGACGCCGGAGATCTTCGTGGACTTCAGCCAGCAGCGCGGTCTGGCGGCCGACGGACGCTGCAAGGCGTTCGCGGCGGCGGCGGACGGCACCGGCTGGTCGGAGGGAGTGGGCCTGCTGCTGGTGGAGCGGCTGTCGGACGCCGAGCGCCACGGCCACCCCGTCCTGGCCGTCATCCGATCCAGCGCCACCAACCAGGACGGCGCGAGCAACGGTCTGACCGCGCCCAACGGTCCCTCCCAGCAACGCGTGATCCAGCGCGCGCTGGCGGCCGCCGGGCTGACCGCCGATGACGTGGACCTGATCGAGGGCCACGGCACGGGTACCACACTCGGTGACCCGATCGAGGCGCAGGCGCTGCTGGCCACCTACGGGCAGAACCGGCCCGAGGACCGGCCGGTGTGGCTGGGCTCGATCAAGTCCAACATCGGGCACGCCCAGGCGGCTTCGGGCATCAGCGGCGTCATCAAGGCCGTGATGGCGGTGCGTGAGGGCGTCATGCCCAAGACGCTGCACGTGGACGAGCCGTCCCCCAAGGTGGACTGGTCGGCCGGCGGTGTCCGGCTGCTGACCGAGGCCCGCGAGTGGCCCGAGACGGGCCGTCCGCGCCGCGCGGCGGTGTCGTCCTTCGGTCTCAGCGGCACCAACGCGCACGTCATCGTCGAGCAGGCCCCGCACGTTCCCGGGGCGGCCGAGGCGCCCACGCCTCCGGCGGACAACGGCCGTACGGCGGCGCTGCTGCTGTCGGCCAAGGACGCCCGGAGCCTGCCCGCCCAGGCCGAGCGGCTCAGGGCGCTCCTCGAGGCGGAGCAGCGGCCCTCACTGTTCGACGTGGCCTACTCGCTGGCGACCACGCGCGCCGCGCTCGACCACCGGGTCGCGGTGCTCGCATCGGACGCCGACGACGCGGTGCGCGCTCTGACCGCGCTGGTGGAGGGCACGGCGTCGCCGTCGGTTGTGACGGGCCTCGACCGGGCCGACACGCCCGCGGCGTTCCTGTTCACGGGGCAGGGCGCGCAGCGGCTCGGCATGGGCCGGGAGCTGGCCGACACCTACCCGGTCTTCGCCGAGGCCCTCGAGGCGGTGCTCGCCGCCGTCGACACACACCTGGACCGGCCACTGCGCGAGGTGATGTGGGGCGAGGACGCCGACCTGCTCAGCCAGACCCAGTACACCCAGCCCGCCCTGTTCGCCTTCGAAGTCGCCCTCTACCGGCTGGTTGAGTCCTTCGGCGTCATCCCGGACTACCTCGCCGGACACTCCATCGGCGAGATCGCCGCCGCACACGTCGCCGGCGTGTTCTCCCTCGACGACGCCGCCCGCCTGGTCACCGCCCGCGGACGCCTCATGCAGGCCCTCCCCACCGGCGGCACCATGATCGCCGTACAGGCCACCGAGGACGAAGTCCTGCCGCTGCTGACCGACCAGACCGGCATCGCCGCCCTCAACGCCCCCGACTCCACCGTGATCTCGGGCAGCGAGGACGCCGTCCTCACGATCAAGGCCCACTTCGACAGCCTGCGCCGCAAGACCAAACAGCTCGCCGTCAGCCATGCCTTCCACTCCCCCCTCATGGACCCCGTCCTCGACGACTTCCGCACCGTCGCCGAATCCCTGACCTACCAGCGGCCGCGCATCCCGTTCGTCTCCACCGTCACCGGACAGCCGGTCACCGACGAACTCACCACCCCCGACTACTGGACCGAACACATCCGCAAGCCCGTCCGGCTCACCGAGGCGCTGGCACACCTGGCGCAGACAGGTACCGGCACCTATCTGGAGATCGGCCCCGACGCCGTCCTCACCGCCCTCGGACCCGCCACCACCGACGACGCCACGTTCGTCCCGGCGCAGCGCCGGGGCCGTGGTGAGGACCGCGAACTCGTCGGCGCTCTGGGCCTCTTGCACGCCGTGGGCACCCGGGTGGACTGGGCCTCGTACTACGCGGGCACCGGTGCCCGCCGCGTCGACCTGCCGACGTACGCCTTCGAGAAGCGCCACTTCTGGCTGGAGACGCCGAAGGTCCAGGCGGCCGCCACGGACGCGGCCGGGCACGGTCAGGTCGCGACGGGTCACCCGCTGCTGAGCGCGGCGATCGACCTGCCGGACGGTGGAGCGGTCCTGACGGGCCGGCTGTCGACCGAGACCCACCCCTGGCTCGCCGACCACGACGTCCTGGGCACCGTCCTGCTGCCCGGCACCGGACTCGTCGAACTCGCCATCCGCGCCGGCGACGAAGCGGGCACCCCGCACCTGGAGGAACTCACCCTCCAGGCGCCGCTGACCCTCCCCGACCGAGGCGCGCTCGCCCTCCAGGTCGTACTCGGCAGCCCGGACGCCACGGGCCGGCGCAACCTCACCGTCCACACGCGGCCCGAGGACGGTCACGGGATCTGGACGCAGCACGCGGCCGGCACCCTGACTCCGGGTTCCGACAGCCCGGCCTTCGACCTCGGCGTCTGGCCGCCGGCCGGCGCCGCACCGATCCGCCTGGAGAACGTCTATGAGCGCCTGACGTCCCGCGGGTACCACTACGGCCCCGTCTTCCAGGGCCTCAAGGCCGCCTGGCGGCACGGCGACGACGTCTACGCCGAGGTCGCCCTCCCCGAGACCGCCCACGGCGAGGCCCTGCGCTACGGGCTGCACCCCGCGCTCCTCGACGCGGCGAGCCATGTCGACCTGCTGGACGAGTCCGGCACGACGCTGCTGCCGTTCGTGTGGAGCGGGGTGAGCCTGCACGCCTCCGGCGCCACCGAGCTGCGGGTGCTGCTGCGCCGGGTCGGCGGGGCCGAGGTGACCGAGCTGAGGATCGCCGACGCGAGCGGACGTCCGGTCGCGACGGTCGAACGGCTGATGTCCCGGCCCGTCGACCGCGAGCAGCTCGCGGCCCCGGCCGACGACCTGTACCGCTTCGGCTGGCTGCCGGGTCCGGCACCGGCCGGCGACGGAGTGGACCTGCCCGCACTGGCCGGCCTGCCGACCACCGACGACGTACCCGCGTACGCCCTGCTGCGGGTGACGGCGGACGGCGCCGGGACGGTGGACGGCGCACACGCGGCGGTGCACGAGGTGCTCGCGGCGGTGCAGGACTGGCTGGCCGACCCCCGGTTCGCGCGGTCGACCCTGGTGGTGGCCACGCGCGGGGCCGTGCGGACGGCGGACGGCGACCGTGCCGACGTGGCGCAGGCTCCGGTGTGGGGTCTGGTCCGGGCGGCACAGGCCGAACACCCCGGACGGCTGGTCCTGGTGGACCTCGACGGCACGCCGGAGTCCGAGCGGGCGCTGCCGGCGGCGGTCTCGTCCGGGCAGCCGGAACTGGCGCTACGGTCCGGAGCGGTCCTGGTCCCGAAGCTGCTGCCGGCCGCCGTCGGTACCGGGGCAGCGCCGTGGGACGGTGAGGGCACCGTCCTGATCACCGGCGGCACCGGCGGCCTGGGCGCCCTCGTCGCCCGCCACCTCGTCACCGAACACGGCGTACGCCACCTGCTGCTCACCAGCCGCCGCGGACCCGACGCCCCCGGCGCACAGCAGCTCAAGACCGAACTCACCGCACACGGCGCCACCGTCACCCTCGCCGCCTGCGACGTCGCCGACCGCCAGGCACTGACCCGCCTGCTCACCACCATCGACCCCACCCACCCCCTCACCGGAGTCGTCCACGCGGCCGGCGTCGTCGACGACGGGCTGATCGCCTCGCTCACCCCGGAGCGGTTCAACGGGGTGCTCGGCCCGAAGGCGGACGCGGCCTGGCACCTGCACGAGCTGACCGCCGAACTCGCCCCCCAGCTCAAGGCGTTCGTGCTCTTCTCCTCCACGACCGGGTTCCTCGACAACGCCGGTCAGGCCAACTACGCGGCGGCCAACGTCTTCCTGGACGCCCTCGCCCACCACCGTCACGGCAGCGGACTCCCGGCCGTCTCACTCGCCTGGCACCTGTGGGAGGGCGACGGCATGGGGTCCCGGCTGGACCCGGCGGTGTTCGAGCGGCAGCGCCGCCTGGGCACCCCGGCCATCTCCCCGCAGGACGGGCTCGCGCTGTTCGACGCGGCGCTCGCCACCGGGCAGACGGCCCTCGTCCCGCTCCGCCTGGACGCCGCGGCTCTGGCCGCCACGGGCACGGTGCCCGCGGCGCTGAGCGAGGTGGCGGCCGCCGGACGGCCGCGCAGCACGCGGTCCCTGGCCGCCGCCCCGGGCACCAGGGCCGATGCGGCCGCCACCGAGTCCGAGTCGCTGGAGCAGCGGCTGGCCGGCCTCCCGCGGGAGGAACAGCTGGAGAGCCTGCTGGACGTCGTACGGGCCACGGTGGCGGCGGTGCGGCACGACGACCCGGACGCCGTCGACGTGCGGCGCGGCTTCACCGAGCTGGGTCTGGACTCGCTGGCGGCGATCGAGCTGCGCAACCAGCTGAGCGGCCAGACCGGTCTGCGGCTGCCCGCGACGATGATGTTCGACTACCCGAACCCGGAGAGCCTCGCGGCCTTCCTGCTGGAGGAGCTGGCACCGCCGGCCGCCGAGGACGAGCAGGCAGCGGCGGGGAACGAGCAGTCCGCCCCGGCAGGCGCCATCGCGGACATGGGCATCGACGACCTGGTGCGGGCCGCGCTCGCCGCCCGGACGTCCGACTGAGGGGGAAGGCACCGAGCCACGTGGACACCAACGAGATCGTGGAGGCGCTGCGCGCCTCCCTCATGGAGAACGAACGGCTGCGCAAGGAGAACGACCGGCTCTCCCGCCTCCAGGCCGAGCCGATCGCGATCGTGGGCATGGCCTGCCGGTTCGCCGGCGAGGTGGAGTGCCCCGACGACCTGTGGCGGATGCTCGTCGAGGAACGTGACGGCGTCACCGCCTTCCCCACCGACCGGGGCTGGGACGTCGAGGGCCTCTACGACCCCGAGCACGGCGCACCCGGCAAGAGCATCACCCGCCACGGGGCGTTCCTGGCCGACGCGGCCGGCTTCGACGCGGAACTGTTCGGCATCTCGCCCCGCGAGGCGCTCGAGATGGACCCGCAGCAGCGGCTGCTGCTGGAGACCGCCTGGGAGACCATCGAGAACGCCCGGATCGACCCGCTCTCCCTCAAGGGCAGCAGGACGGGGGTGTTCACGGGGCTGATGTACCACGAGTACGAGGGCGCCAGCACCGGTGGCAGCCTGATCAGCGGCCGGATCGCGTTCACCCTCGGCCTGGAGGGGCCGGCGGTGACCGTCGACACGGCGTGCTCCTCCTCCCTGGTCGCGCTGCACCTGGCGAGCCAGGCGCTGCGGTCCGGCGAGTGCTCCCTCGCGCTGGCGGGCGGGGTGACGGTGATGGTCACGCCGGAGACCTTCCAGTACTTCACCAAGCAGCGCGGACTGTCCCGCGACGGCCGCTGCCGTTCGTTCGCGGCCGCGGCGGACGGCACCGGCTGGGGTGAGGGAAGCGGCATGATCCTGCTGGAGCGGCTGTCGGACGCCGAGCGCAACGGGCGGCGCATCCTGGCCGTGATCCGTTCCTCCGCCCTCAACCAGGACGGTGCCTCGAGCGGCCTGACCGCGCCCAACGGACCCGCACAGCAGCGGGTGATCCGGCAGGCGCTGGACAGCGCCGGCCTGACGCCCGCCGAGGTTGACGCGGTCGACGCGCACGGTACGGCGACCAGGCTCGGCGACCCGATCGAGGCACAGGCACTGCTCGCCACCTACGGGCGCGGCAGGCCCGCCGGCCGGCCACTGTGGCTCGGTTCGGTGAAGTCCAACCTGGGCCACACCCAGGCCGCCGCCGGGGTGGCGTCCGTCATCAAGATGGTCCTCGCGCTGCGGCACGAGCTGCTGCCCCGGACACTCGGGGTCGACGAGCCGACGCCGCAGGTCGACTGGGAGGCCGGGCACGTACGGCTGCTCACCGAGGCGCAGCCGTGGCCGAAGTCCGGCACACCGCGCCGGGGCGCGGTCTCCTCCTTCGGGATCAGCGGGACCAATGCCCACGTGATCCTCGAGGAAGCGCCCGCCTGACACGCCGTAGGACCGCCGGCCGCGCAGCCCGCCGGCTGGGAGCCATCGCAGCACAGGAGTACAGGAGTACCTCTCATGGACCGAACCGCCGCACCGCCGCAGATGGGGGCCTGACGTGACCACGGAGACGACTGTCGAGACCGGCGCGTGGATACGGCGCTTCCATCCCGCCCCGAAGGCCGGGCACCGCCTGGTGTGCTTCCCGCACGCGGGCGGCTCGGCCTCCTTCTACTTCCCGGTCTCCCGCACCCTCTCGCCGCACGTCGACGTGCTGGCGATCCAGTACCCGGGCCGGCAGGACCGGCGCCACGAACCGTGCGTCGACAGCATTGCCGGGCTCGCCGACGCGCTGGTGGACGAGATCCGCCCGTGGTGCGACCGGCCCGTGACGTTCTTCGGGCACAGCATGGGAGCGTCGCTGGCGTTCGAGGTGGCCTCCCGTCTGGAGGAGCGCGGCACCGTGCTGCACGGGCTGTTCGCCTCGGGCCGGCGCGCGCCGTCCACCACACGGGACGAGCGGGTGCACCTGAAGGACGACGACGGGCTGATCGCGGACATCACCCGGCTCAGCGGCACCGACACCCAGGTCCTCGGCGACCCCGAGATCCTGCGCATGATCCTGCCGGCCGTGCGCGCCGACTACCGGGCCGCGGAGACCTACCGCTGGACGGAGGGGCCGAGGCTGTCCTGCCCGGTCCTCGCCCTCACCGGGGACGACGACCCGCAGGTCACCCTCGACGAGGCGCGCGCGTGGGGCCACCACACCTCGGGCCCCTTCGACCTCCGGGTGTTCCCCGGCGGCCACTTCTACCTCAACAACCAGGCCGCCGAGGTGATCGCCGCCCTGCGGGACCACATGAGGTGAGACCACCGGGGGAGGAGCGGTCAGCCCCTCCCCCGGCCCCCCGAACCGCGAACCCAGGTCACGCCATCCCCCGTCCGTGACCTGGGTTTCGCATGTCCTGGTGCGGCCTGCGCTCAGGACACCGGGACCAGCGTCAGGTGCCGGGCGGCGCGACGCGGGCGGGGTGCCCCGGTGCGCGCCGGGAAGGTGTCCCGGCCCGGCCGGTCCGGTACGGCCGCCAGCGGACGCGGCGGACGAGGACGGGCCGGCCCATGGCTCCGCTCCCGCTCGACGACCTCCCGCAGGGCCACGGCGAACCGGTCCACGTCCTGCACGCTGTTGTCGCCGTGCACCGAGGCGCGCAGGGCCGTGGTGACCCCGCGTGCGGGCAGGAACAGCGGCGTCTGCTGTCCCACGGTCTTCCAGACCACGACGCCGCGCTCGGCGAGGCGCCGGCGCAGGAGTGCGGCGGGCACTTCGGCGTGCCGGAAGGCGAGCATGGCGGACTGGGCCCGCCCGGGGGCGATCAGTTCGGTGCCGGGTGCCTGCTCCACGGCGGCGCGCAGGGCGGGGCCGAGGTCCTGGTACGGGGCCGCCGCGGCGTGCTCGGCCAGGGCCGTGTTCAGCGCGGCGACGCGCGCGCCGTCCGGGGGAAGCAGGGGTACGACGCCGTACGGCGCCAGGGCCTGCCGCAGCTGTGGTGCCGCATAGGCGAATCCGACGGACTGCGGGCCCCGCAGGAACCTCCAGCCGTCCCCGGTGAGCAGCTGGCAGCCGATGCGGGTGACGTCCACGGGGAGCTGGCCGACGGCGTACGAGGCGTCGACGGCGTACAGGCCCCGGTACGGGGCGAGGATCCGCCCCACCTCCTCGACGGGGTTGATGATGCCGCAGCCCGAGGGCACGTACGGAACGCACACCAGGGCGACGTCGTCGCCGATGTGCTGTGCCATCCACTCCAGGTCCAGGTCGCCGTCGCCGCGCAGCGGTACGACGTCCAGCCGGCAGCGGGTGCGGTCGCGCAGGGCGAAGAGGGCGGTGAGGTTGGCGGCCGACTCGTAGGGAGTCGTCCAGACGCGGTCGCGGTGGCCGAGCGGCAGCCGCGACACAAGCGCGGCGAAGGCGTCGGCGGCGCCGGTGCACAGGACGGTGTCGCCGGGCGGTGCGCCCAGCAGCACGGCCAGTCGCTCGTGGATCTCCCGGTGGAGGACGTCTTCCAGGCGCTCCTCCAGCTCGTACGGCCCGTACCGGTCCTCGTGGCGCGTCCATTCGGTGAGGACCGCGCGTACGGCGGCGGACATGCGGCCCACACCGGCCGTGTTCAGGTGGACCCTTCGGTCACCGTGAGACGTCGCGTTCACTTCCGGGGCCTCCCCCCGTGACTGAGGCAATTTATTGCCGAATGGTTGGCAACACCTTGCCTGCACGCGGAGGGAGTTGGCAACATCGGGGGGCATCGGCTCAGGCGCGACTCAAGTCGGGGGCCGGCAGGCAAGGAAACCGGGGCCGTTTCCGGCTTGCTTCACGAGGAATTGCCAAGCGTTGCCAGAGCGTCTCCAGTTCTGCCAAGACGCGACGAATCGGCAGCTCAGAGCACATTTTTGGTGGCAACTAACCTGTCGAGGCGGGCCTCTTGGGGCGTTTCTGGCGGCCATCTTGAGCAGAAATCGACCAATTCCCGAGCAATTCCCGAGATCCTCTTGCCAATCTTCTTGGCAAGAGGTTGCCAAGCAACGAACACGGAATTGACACCGAGGAGCCCGCCATGAACCGCATCGCCCGGATCGCCACCGTCGCCGCCGCCGTCGCCGCCGCCGCCTTCTCCACCGCGGGTGTCGCCACGGCCGCCACCGGCATCGACTGGCCGGCCGCCCCGGCCACGACCGCCGCCGCCCGCCCGAGCATCGACTGGCCCGTCGCCCCCGCTACCACCGCCGCCGCCGCCAACACGGGCATCGACTGGCCGAAGACCGCCTCCGCCACGACCGCCGCCGCCCGCCCGAGCATCGACTGGCCCGTCGCCCCCACCGCCGCCGCCACCGCCAAGCCCGCCATCGACTGGCCGAAGACCGCCTCCGTCTGACAGGCCAGGGCCTTGGCGCCCGTCCCGTGACGCCCCCGCCGGCCGCCGTGCCGCCGCGGGGGCTTCGGCGTTCCGCGAGCCGGTGTCACCTCCGTCCCCGCTCCACCTCTCTTAGAGGTGCGGCTTCGATCCTGACCCGGACCAGCGCGGCCGCGGTGAAGGGGCGGATTCATGACGGAGGCGGAAAGAACATCGGTGGCCGGTGCTCTGCAGACGGTCCTCACCACCTGCGCGGTGGGGCGTTCCCGGGCGGTACTGATCGAGGGCCCGGCCGGCTGCGGCAAGAGCCACCTCCTGGACGCCGTGTCCGAACGGGCCGCAGCGGCCGGCGCGCTGGTCCTCACCGCCGCCGCCACCGAGCAGGAGCGCCGGGTACCCCTCGGCGTGCTGCGCCAACTGGTCTGCAGCGGCCCGGCGTTCGCCCTCGCCCGCACCGGAGCCGACGACGCCGTGCCGTCGGAGGAGGCGATGCGGGCGTTCCGCACGGAGTTGTGCGGCCTCGCCCTCGACGGGCCGGTGGTGCTGTGCCTGGACGACGTCCAGCACACCGACCCGCAGTCCCTGCACTGTCTGCGCCACCTGGTACGGCACCTCCGCCCGGCCCCGGTGCTGGTGGTCGCCACCGTCGCCGCCTACGCCGACCCCGCTCAGGAGCCGCTTTTCACACCGGAGTTGCTCCGGCTGCCGTACGTCCGCCGCATCCGGCTCGGCCTGCTCACCCCGCAGGAGACGGCACAGGCCGCCGCGACCCCGCCCCTGCGGTGGCCGGCCCCGGGCCGCCCCGGCCGTACTCCCGGCGAACTGCACTCCGTCACCGGAGGAAACCCGCTCCTGCTGCGTGCCCTGCTCCAGGAGGACGGCGTCAGCGCCGCCGTACCGCCCGGGGGGCCGACACCCGACGGCCCGTTCGCCGACGCCGTCCTCGCCTGCGTGCACCGCAGCGGACCGGGCGGCCGGGCGGTCGCCCGCGCGGTGGCGACGCTGGCCGGCCACGCCACCGAGCCGCTGGTCGACCGCATGCTGGACCTCCTCGGCACCGATCGCCCACCGCGGTCCCGGGGCACCGGCGGCGCGCCGGACGCGCTGCGTGCCTGCGGGGTGCTCGACGGCCTCCGGTTCCGGCACCCGTCCGTCGCCGCCGCCGTGCTCGCCGAGACCTCCCCGCGCGTCCGCGTGGACCTGCACCGGATGGCCGCCCGGGCACTGAGCGCGGCGGGTGCGCCGGCCGGGGTGGTGGCCGACCACCTGCTCGCCCCGCAGTCGGACGGCGTACGCGTCCCCGTGGGTCCCGAGGACTTCACCCTGCTCGTCCGGACGGCGGAGGCCCTGCTGGCGCCGCGCCCGTCCCTCGCGCACCCGACCCGGGCCACCCACCCGGCCGAGGCCCTCCCCGCGCCCCGGAGCACCCGCCGGCCCACCGGCCTCCCCCAGATCGCCATCCTCGCGATCCCTCGCACCACCCTGCGGAACGAAGCCCTGCCGGACGCCCCCCGCACCCCGCAGACCACCGCCCACATCCCCTGCCCGGCCGATTTCCCTCCTGCGGACGCCCCCTTCGTCCGTGCCGTCGCCGGCCGTCCCCGGACCGCGGAAGTCCCCGACGTGTCCCATGCCGCCGAAGACGCCGAGCGTCTCCTCGTCCTCGCGCACCACGTCTGCCCCGACGAGGCCGAGCGTGCCGGTGTCGCGCTGCGGTTCGCGCAGCTGGCCGCGCGCCGGCATCCGGAGGCGGCGGAGCAGCGGCTGACCGCGCTGGTCACGGGGCCCCGTTCGGCGCGCCCGGCCGGCTGGGACCCCTCGGCACCCGCCGCGATGCTGCTCGCCCAGGGCCGGGTCCCGGAGGCCGCCGCCCTGCTGCACCGGACGGGCGGCCCGGGTGCCGAGGGCCGTGCCCCCGGTTCGCCCCTCGAAGCGCTGCTCGACATCCGGTCCGCCGACTGCGAGACGCTGCTGCGGACGGTGCCGCTGACGGACGCCGCCTTCGCCCCGCTCGTCAACGCCGTGCGCGCGCTGTTGTGTTCGGACCGGCCCGAGCGGGCGGTCGTCGCGAGCGGACGGCTGCTCGCCCAGGCGGAACGGAGCGGAGCACCCGGCTGGCGCGCCGTCTGCGCGGACCTGCACGCGGAGGCTCTGCTGCGGGTGGGGGACGCCTCCGGAGCCCGTGAGCACGCGACGGCGGCGTTCGACGCGCTGCCGACGACCGGTGGCGGGACGTTCCACTACGGCCCGGCCGCCGTGCTCGTCCAGGCCTGCGTCGCGCTCGGCCGCCACGACGAGGCGGCCCGGCACGTCCGGTACCCGGTGACCCGTCAGGCGCTGACGAGCCTGTACGGCCTGCGCTATCTGCGGGCCCGCGGGCTGCACCAGTTGTCCCTGGGGCAGCCGCACCTCGCGCTCGCCGACTTCCGCAAGGCGGGCCGGGTGCTGCAGTCGTGGCGCGCGGACCGGCCGGCCCTGCTGGCGTGGCGCACGGACGCGGCGCAGGCGCTGCTGCGGACGGGCCGGCTCGGGCGGGCCCGGGCGCTGGCCGAGGAGCAGCTCGCCCTGCCGGACGCGACACACCCGTGGGTGCGGGGGATCTCGCTGCGTCTGCTGGCCGCGACGGGTGCCCCCGGTCGGCGCACCGCCCTGCTGCGCGAGTCCGTCGAACTGCTGCGGCGCTCGGGCGACCGGCTGGAGACCGCCCGCTCCCTGGCCGACCTAGGACACGCCCTGCACGCCGACGACCGCCCCTCGCAGGGGGCAGCCACCGTGCGGGCCGCGTGGAACCTGGCCCAGCAGATGGGTGCGGTGGGTCTGCGGGAGGAGCTGGTGCCCGGCTCCGGCCGTCCGGCCGCCGTGCTCACCACCGGCGACGTGCCGCTGACCGACGCCGAGCGGCGGGTGGCGGCGCTGGCGGCGGAGGGGCTGACCAACCGTGGTGTCGCGGCCCGGCTCGGGGTGACGGTCAGCACGGTCGAGCAGCATCTGACGCGCGTCTACCGCAAGCTGGGTGTCTCGGGCCGGGCGGAGCTGCCCGCGCGGCCGGCCTCCGCCGCGCCCGTGCACGGCTGACCACCGGGCGGCCCCGGCCGCCTGCCTTTCGCCCGAGCGGCTGTGGCGCGGAGGACCTCTCCTCCGCGCCACAGCCGCTTTTCGCATGCCGGGCACCCGGACCCCGTTGGCAACTCCTCGCCCCTCGTCCTGGCAACAATTCACCTCCGCCACCTGCGACTCCAGCACAGCTCGACCGTTCCGAGACACCCCTTCAAGACGGCATTGCCAGCATTCAGGCAACGTTTTGCCAAGCCGGAAGGCGCTGTCGTAAGGAGCGAGTGCTGATGTCCATCTCCGGCCTCATCGAGCAGCAGGTCCACGAGCGGCCCGACGCGATCGCGGTCGACTACCCCGAGCACACCGACGGCCGCGGCGGCCGCCTCACCTACCGGGAGCTGAGCCGCGCGGCCAACCGCCTCGCCGCTCACCTGCGCGCCCGCGGCATCGGCCACGGCGACCGCGTGCTGACCTCGCTGCGGCCGGGCCCGGAGATGGTCACCGCGTTCCTCGGCATCGTGCGGGCCGGCGCCGCCTACGTCCCGGTCGACCCGGCCAACCCGGCCGAACGGCGCCGGCTGATCGCGCGCGACAGCGCGGCCGCCGCGGTGCTGACCGAGGGCGCGGACGCCGCGGACTACGCCGGCCTGGACGCCGTGGTCGTCGCCCTGGACGCCGAGGCCCCCGAGATCGCCCGGCGCTCCGGCGCGCTGCCCGAGGAGACGGCCGGAGCGGACGACGCCGTCTACGTCTGCTACACCTCCGGCACCACCGGCACCCCCAAGGGCGTCGTCGTACCGCACCGGGCCGTGCTCGACTTCGTACAGTCCACCGACTACCTGCGGCTGACCCCCGCCGACGTGGTGGCCCAGGCCGCCAACCCGGCCTTCGACGCGGTCACCTTCGAGGTGTGGACGACACTCACCGCGGGCGCCCGGCTGGTCGGCCTCGCCAAGGACACCGTCACCGACCCGGGCCGCTTCCAGGACGCGGTCCGCGCCCACGGCATCTCCGTGATCTTCCTGACGACCGCCCTGTTCAACCTGCTCGCACGGGAGCGGCCGGCCGCCTTCGCGCCGCTTCGCACCGTCCTGTTCGGCGGCGAGGCCTGCGACCCGCGCCGGGTGCGCGAGGTGTTCGCGGCCGGCGCGCCCGAGCGGCTGCTGCACGTGTACGGGCCGACCGAGACCACCACCTTCGCCACCTGGCACCAGGTCGCCGAACCCGCCGAGGGCGACCGTACGATCCCGATCGGCCGCCCGATCGGCGCCACCACGGCCGTCGTCGTCGACGCCGACGACACCCCGGTCGCCCCGGGCGGCACCGGTGAACTCCTGCTCGGCGGGCCGGGCGTGGCCACCGGCTATCTGCACCGGCCCGAACTGACCGCGCAGCGTTTCGTCGCGGACCGCTTCACCGGCACCGGCGGCGCGCTGTACCGCACCGGCGACCTGGTGCGGCTGGGCGAGGACGGCGCGCTGGAGTTCGTCGGCCGGGCGGACGACCAGATCAAGCTGCGCGGCTTCCGTATCGAACTCGGCGAGATCGAGTCGGTACTGACCGCCCACCCGGCCGTGTCCGCCGCCGCGGTGTCCCTGCACGAGGGCGAGGACGGGGACAAGCGCCTGGTCGCACACGTCGTCCCGGCCGCCGAGGCCGCGGCGGCCGCCGAGGAGAACGCGCAGATCACCGAGTGGAAGGAGATCTACGAGGCGCTCTACGACGACGCCGCTGCCGCCGGACTGGGCGACAACTTCACCGGCTGGAACAGCAGTTACGACGCCCTGCCGATCCCGCTGGAGCACATGCGGGAGTGGCAGGACGCCACCCTCGACCGGATCCGCGAGCTGCCGCGCCGCCGGGTGCTGGAGATCGGGGTGGGCACCGGACTGCTGATGGCCCACCTCGCCCGCGACGAGGAGGTCCACGAGTACTGGGCCACCGACTTCTCCCCCGCTGTCATCGATGCGCTCACCGCGCAGGTGGAGGCCGACCCGGTCCTGAAGGAGAAGGTCCGGCTCGACTGCCGGGGCGCCGAGGACACCGGCGGCCTGTCCGCCGGCCGCTTCGACGCGATCGTCGTCAACTCGGTGATCCAGTACTTCCCCGGACCCGCCTACCTGCGCACCGTCATCGAGCGGGCCCTGCCGCTGCTCGCCCCGGGCGGCTCGATGCTCCTCGGCGACCTGCGCAACCTCGACCTCGCCCGCTGCTTCCAGACCGGCATCGCGCTGGCCCGGCCCGGCGCCGCCCAGGGCGACCGCGAGGCGCTGCGCCGCACCATCGACCAGCAGGTCGACCGGGAGACCGAACTGCTGCTCTCCCCCGCCCTGTTCGACACCCTCGCCCGGGAGCTGCCCGCCGTGCGGGCGGTCGACGTGCGTGCCAAGCGCGGCATCCACCACAACGAGCTGACCCGCTACCGCTACGAGGCGGTGCTCTCCACGGCCGAACCCGTCGCCGACCTCACCGCCGCGCCCGCCGTCCGCTGGGGGGAGCAGGTCTCCAGCGCCGCCGAGGTCGAGGACCGGCTGAGCGCGCGGCGGCCCGCGGTGCTGCGCCTGGCCGCGCTGCCCAACCGCCGGGTGCACGACGAGTACGCCGCCATGCAGTCCCTCTACGACCCCCGCGAGAGCCTCGACCTCGCGCCGCAGGACGCGCCCGCCCCCGACCCGGAGGCGCTGTGCGAGGCCGCCGAACGCCTCGGCTACCGGGCCCTGCCCACCTGGGGCGAGAGCCCCGAACTCCTCGACATCGTCTTCCTCGACCCCGAGCAGATCCCCGCCGGCCCGCTCACCGGCGTGTACGCGGCACCCGTCGTCGACGCGGCGGGCTGTGCCAACACCCCGACCGCCTTCGAGCGCACCGTCGACCTGGAAGTCGCCCTGCGCACCCACCTCCAGGAGCGCCTGCCGGACTACATGATCCCGTCCGCGCTGATGACCCTGGACGCCCTGCCGCTGAACGCCAACGGCAAGGTGGACCGCAAGGCCCTGCCTGCCCCGGCCTTCACCGCCGAGGGTCCCGGCACCGAGCCCGGCACGCCGATCCAGGAGATCGTCCGTGACCTGTTCGCCGAGGTGGTGGGCCTGCCCCGGCACAAGGTGCACGCCGACTCCGACTTCTTCCGCATCGGCGGCCACTCCCTGGCGGCGGCCCGGCTGCTGTCCAGGGCCCGCGAGACGCTGGGCGCCGACCCGGGCAGCCGGGCACTGTACGAGGCGCCGACCCCGGCCGCGTTCGCCGCGCTCGTCGGCGACGCCCCCGCCGTGGCGACCGGGCCGGGCGCCACGGCCGGCGACAGCGCGCAGTTCTCGCTGCGGCTGCGCGGTGCGCTGGACACCCGCGCCCTGCAGGCGGCCCTTGAGGACCTCGGCCGGCGCCACGAGGCGCTGCGCAACTCCCGGCTCGGCTCGGCCGGCACCCGGCTGCGCGCCCTCGCCGCCGACGACCACCTGCTGGAACTGGCCCTGCCCGCCGCCTCCGTCGACCAGTGGTCCCACCTGCCGCTGGCCGCCGAACTCGCCCGGGCCTACGGGGCGCGGGCCACCGGTGACACCCCGCACCGTTCCCCCGCCGGGCTGGACGCGGCCCCCCGCACCGTCTTCGGGGACGTCCCGGCCACCCCGCTGCCGGGCAGCACGCCGCAGGCCGGCCACGCCTGCCACGGCGCCCTGGAGACCCAGCTGGACGAGGAACTGCACGCCCGGCTCACCCGGTTCGCCGCCGAGCACGGCACCACCCTGTTCATGGTGGTGCACGCCGCGCTCGCCGCCCTGCTGACCCGGCTCGGCGCATCCGGCGAGGTCACCGTGGCCGCCCCGGTCCCCGCCCGGGACACCGCCGGGCTGCGCGAGGCCGTCGGCCCCTACGGCCGGATCCTGGCCCTCACGGTGGACACCTCCGGCGACCCTGCCTTCACCGAGCTGCTGCGCCGGGTCCGCGAACGGGACCTGGCCGCCTACCGGGACGGCGAGGCGGCCCTGGCGGCGCTGCCCGGCGGGGTCGCGCTGACCGTGCTCCAGAGTTGCGCGGGCCGGTTCGAGGCGGCCGGGCTGTCCGTGCAGGCCGAGCACTGCACGCCGCCGGCCCCGGCCGCCGACCTGGGGCTGACGCTGACGGAGCGGCAGAGCCCCGCGGGCGCCCCGGCAGGCATCACCGTCTCCGCCGTCTTCCGGCACGAGACGGTCGGCGAGACGGCCGCCGCCTCCCTCACCGGCCAGCTCACCGCCGTACTGCGGTCGGCCCTCGAGGCGCCCGCGACCCGGCTCAGCCGGCTGCGGCTGCTGCCCGGCGGCCCGGCCGCCGGCAGCGGGGTGTGGGCGGGTGCGCAGGTGCGGCTCGCGGAGCAGGACGTGGCCGCGCTGTTCGCGGCCCAGGTGGCGCGGGCCCCCGAGGCGCTCGCGCTGACCGGCCTCACCTACGCCGAACTCGACGCCCGTTCCGACCTCTTGGCGCACGCCCTCATCGAGCACAAGGCGGGCCCCGGCGGTTGCGTGCTCACCGCCCTGTCCTCGCCGGCCGGTTTCGCGGTGGCCGCGCTCGCCGTGGCGAAGACGGGTGCCGCGCTGCTGCCGGCCGACCCGTCGCTGGACCTCGCCGAGTCACTGCGCCCGGCGGTGCTGCTGCTCGACGAGACCGCCGACCTGCTGCTGCCCGCCGTGCCGGGCGCGGCCCGGCTGGTCCAGGACGGCGCCGCCGACCGGCTGCCGCCGGCCGGGCACTGGCCGGTGACCGACGCCGACCGGTCCCGGCCGCTGCGCGCCGGTGACCCGCTGCTGCTGGTGCCCGGCGAGGACGGCACGGTCGCGGTGGGCAGCGAGGCGGTCACCGCGGCGACGCTGGCCGCACCCGCCGACGCGGCTTGGCTGGTGCGCGGCTACCCGGACGGGGACGCGGCGATCGGGCTGCTGAGCGCCCTGGCCTGCGGCGCCCGCGTGCACGTGCCGGACGGCTCGCTCAGCCAGGACGTGCCGCACGAGGTGCTGGGCTGGCTGCGCCAGCAGGCGGCCCGGGTGGTGCTGGGCGGTTCCGACGACGTGCTGTGCGCGCTGGTGTCGCTCGCCCGGACCGAGGGCGCCGAACTGACCGTCAGCGGCGGCTGGGCCGAGGGCAGGCTCGTCGTGCAGCAGGCGCCCGGCACCCCGGCCCGGCCCGCCCCCGGCTACCGCGCCTACCTCCTCGACCCGCTGCTGCGGCCGGTGGCCCCGGGCGAGACCGGGTCCCTGTACATCGCGGGCGCGGGCGTCGCGCAGGGCTACGCCGGGGCGCCCGGGGCCAGCGGTGAACGGTTCCTGCCCGACCCCTTCGGCGGCCCCGACGGCACCACCGCCCGCATGTGGCGCACCGGCCGCGCCGCCCGCCTGGACGAGGACGGCAACCTGCGGGTGCTGGACGGCCCGGCCCACGACGACCCCTTCGCCGACGAGTTCGCCACCTTCGTCGTCGTCGCCGACGCCACCGGCCACCGTGCCCTGTGGCCCGCGACGGCCGTCGTCCCCGAGGGCTGGTACGAGACCCACGCCGAGGACATCTACGAGCTGTGCCTCGACCACATCAACGACCACCTCGGCGACCCCTTCTAGGCCGGCGGCCGTTCCCGCGAGCACCCCCACAAGCCACCGACGACGCGTTCTCCCGGAGGATCCCATGACCGCCACCGACGACCGCCACCACGTCCTGGACCTCACCCCCCGCGAGGCCCGCGCGGCGCACGCGCTGGCCGCGGCCTGCCTGAAGGAGTACAAGGCCGCGGACGACGCCCGGTTCCTGGACGAGGCGCCGGTCCTCGCGCACGAACTGCCGCCGGCCGTGCGCCGCCACCTGAACTCCGCACGCCGCGACGAGACCACCCATGTCACGCTGGTCCGCGGCAACCTCGTCGACCAGGCGGCGCTCGGCGCCACCCCCGGCCACTGGCGGGAGGCGAACACCGAGGCGAGCCAGGTCCACGGCGTGCTGCTCGTGCTGTACGCGGCGCTGCTGGGCGACGTCACCGGCTGGGCCACGCAGCAGGACGGGCGGCTGGTGACCGACATCCTGCCGAGCAAGGGTTTCGAGAAGAGCCTGATCTCCGCCTCCAGCGAGCTGGAGCTGGCCTGGCACACCGAGGACGCCTTCTCGCCGTACCGGGCGGACTGGGTGGGTCTGTTCGCGCTGCGCAACGAACGCCGGGTGCCGACGACCGTCGCCCACGTCGATGTGCACCGGCTGCCCGCCCGGATCCGCGCGGTGCTGTCGCAGCCGCGTTTCGTGGCCCTGCCCGACTCCGCGCACGAGTTCGCCGAGGGCGCCTTCGTCCCCGAACCGGTGCCCGTCCTGGAGGGCCATCCGGACCAGCCGGTACTCCGCATCGACCGGGACTTCTTCCGCGCCCGGGACGGCGATGCGGAGGCCGCCGAGGCCCTCGCCCACGTCATCGCCCACCTCGACGCCAACCTCACCGACGTGGTCGTCCCCACCGGCGGGATCTGCTTCGTCGACAACCGCAACGTGGTGCACGGCCGGCGCTCCTTCCGCGCCGGGTTCGACGGCGGCGACCGCTGGCTGAAGCGGGTCAACCTCGTCCGCGACCTGCGCCGCACCCGCCCCGGCCGGCTCGACGGATCCACCCGGGTCATCGGCTGAATCCCGCTGTCAACAGCAGACTTGGAGACGACCATGCACGCCACCGGCACCCCCGCCGCCCGCCCCGCCGTCCTGCTCGTCGAGAGCCGCCGGGCCACCTTCACCGACCACGTCCTCGCCCGCGACGACGTCGACGTCGTCCTGCTGCGCTTCGACACCGTGCAGCTGACCGAGGAGTACATCGCCCGCACCGCGCACGTGCCGACGTTCACCCTGAACACCTCCGCGCCCCTGGAGGACGAGGCGGCCCGCTACCTGCGCTGGATGAAGGGCACCAGGGGCCTGCCCCGGCCGACCCACTTCTGCAACCCCAACGAGGCGCTGCAGGCCGCCGCCCAGCGCTTCGCCGCCCTGGTGGACCTGCCGCACCTGAGCGAGGAACAGGTCGGCTGGGTGCGCAACAAGATGACGATGAAGGACCGGTACGCCGAACTCGGCATCCCGCACGCCGCCTACCGCCCCGTGCGCGCCCTTCAGGACGTCGTCGCGTTCGGTGACGAGCACGGCTGGCCGGTGATCCTCAAGCCCGTCGACTCCGATTCCTGCATCGGCACCTACCGCCTCGACTCCGCGGAGGACCTGGCAGGCGTACCGCCGCTCGACCCGGACCTCGACTGGATGGCCGAGGAGTACATCAAGGGCCGGGAGTTCCAGCTGTGCGCGGTGATCGCCCGCGGCGTCGTGCTGGACGCCTACCTGTCGAAGAACCCGGTGCCGATCCTTGAGGTCCTCGACGGCAAGATCAACGCCAACATCACCTACGCGCCCGGCGAGGAGATCCCGGTCGACGCCCGCGCGCTGGCGCAGCGGCTCACCGACGGCCTCGGCATCCCCTACGGCTATCTGCACGGCGAGTTCTTCCTCACCGACGACGGCGAGTTCGTGATGAGCGAGGTCGCGGCCCGGCTCAGCGGCTGCGAGGTGCCGATGAACCACGGCCTCGCCTACGGGTTCGACTTCCTGCACGTCATCCTCGACACCTACCTCGACCGGGTGCCGGTGCCCGAGTACACCCTCGACCGTGCCGTCGGCGACCTGCTGCTGCCCACCGCGCCCGGCCGCGTCGTCCACATCAGCTCCGAGGAGGAACTGCTCCGGCTGCCCGGTGTGATCGGTGCCCGCCTGACCGCCGCGCCGGGCGACGTCCTCGACCCGCCGCGCGCCTCGCACGCCTCGACCGGCTATGTGCACGTCGAGGGCGCCACCGCCGACGAGGTGGAGGAGCGGATGCACACCGTGCTGCGCCACTTCGAGCTGAAGGTGGACGAGTCGTGAACGCCTCCGTGGCGCCGGGGCCGCTCTTCGCCCCGCACAGCGCGCTCGACGACTACACGGCGGCCGTGGCGGCGGACGCGGCAGGCGACGGTCCGCTGCCGGTGTGGACCGGTGGCCGTGGCGACCTGCTGGACGGCATCGCGCTCGCCGAGCAGGTCTACGCCGGCCGGCGCAGCCCGGAACCCGCGGACACCGGCGTCCTGTTCGGCGCCGACGAGTTGCCGGAGGCGCTGCGCGCCCTGCTCACCCCGCTGGCCCGCCACTGGGTGACCGACCCGGCGGCGCTGCCCGGGGACGGCTCCGTGCTGCTCGCCGGCACCTACGGCCGCCTGCGCGGCGACGAGGTGCAACCGGTCGTCGAGGCCGCCCACTCCTCGTCCCGGCCGCTGTTCCTGCTGACCGGCCGGGACGTGCACAGCCTGAGCTGGGTGGTGGCCAAGCAGTACGCCCGGGTCACGGCGGGCGCCGCGGTGGGCGTTGTCTCCGAGCTCGACGCGGCAGCGCCGGCGCCGGGCGCGGACGTGTGGTGCGGCGTGGAGGACGTACGCCGCGTCGACGTGGCGGAACTGGCGCTGGGCCGGGTGTGGGGCCGGGTGCTGTTCCACGGCAACGGCAAGGACGACCAGCTCAACCTGGGCCTGTTCACGCTGTGCGGGGCGAGCCCCGTGCCGGCCCTCCCCGGTGCCCCCGGCCCGAAATGCGCCTATGGTCTCGGCTGCACCAAGCCCATGGACAAGCTCATCCCGGCCCGCGCGATCCGGGCGGCCGAACTGGTGCTGGCGAACTGCTTCAGCGGCGCGCTCGCCGGACACGCCATGTACGACCCGAAGTACCTGATCCTGCTGAACGCCCTGGACGGACCGGCGCAGACGGTGGTGGCCACCCTCACCGCCTGCGACGGCCAGCGCCCGGAGAACCTGGCCTGGCTCGCGGCCGGCACGGTGGAGGCGGTCAACGAGCGGCTGCGGGACATCAATCCGTATCCGGCGTTCGTACAGGCCGGCCTGCGCTCCTCGGCCCTGGACCGGGACCTCACCGGCAGCAGGTCTCCGCAGCATGAGCCGCTGCCCCTGCACACCCTCGGCGCGCGGCTGTCCGGCCTGCTGGACAGCGGCCTGCTCGGCCCGGACCACCCGTTGCGGCCCCGGCTGCGGGCGCTGTCGGACACCCTGCTGCACGACGTGGTGCGTACGGTGGTGAACACCCCGGAGGCCGAGGAGGCGCTCGCCGCCGTCGCCAAGGAGGCCACGTCCCTCGACCTGGCCCTCGCCCACCGCTTCGCCAAGCACCACGACGACCCCGTCCTGCAGTTCCCGACCTACTTCGGCGAGCGCAGCGTGGCCGACGCGCCCGTGGCCCTGGACACCCCGTGCGCCTGCGGCCGCCCGCTGCGTGCCTACCGGCGCCGCGGCCGGGTGCCGGTGGTCACCGACACCGTGCAGGTGGTCTGCCCGCGCTGTGGCGATGTCGCCAACTCCCTCATCGCGTCGGCCGAGTTGACGATTAAGGCGGCGGATCAGGTGGCGGCCGGCGGTACCCTCCACGTGGTGGTCGAGGCCGTGGCGCGCCGCGCCGGGACGGTGAACCTGGGCATCGTGCTGCCGGTGTACCTCGACGCGAAGGTCGGCCCGGTGCTGCGCCGGGTGCGGGCGGAGCGTGCCGGCGAGCGGGTGCACGCCGAGTTCACGATCACACCGTCCCGCGATGCCATCCCGCAGGCCTACTACTTCTGCCCGTACGCCGTACAGGACCTCGGCATCTCGGTGTCCCGGGTGCACTTCACACTGCTTCCGGCGGACCGGGCCCGCTGACCGTACGGGGGCGGCGAAGAAAGGACGACGACGATGACGCGGACGCCGGCCGGGGACCCGGCTCGGGGCAGCTCGTGGGCGCCGCTCGCGCACCGCCCCTTCCGGCGGCTGGCGGCCGGCCGGCTGCTGGTGTACTTCGCCAACGCCATGGCTCCGGTGGCCCTAGCCTTCGCCGTCCTGGACGCGACCGGATCCACCACCGACCTGGGCCTGGTGGTCGGCGCGCGCTCGCTCGCCAACGTGGCGCTGCTGCTGGTCGGCGGGGTGGTCGCCGACCGGGTGCGGCGCACGCTGGTGCTCCAGGGGTCGGCGCTGGCAGCCGCCGGTGTCCAGGCCGCGATCGCCGTGAGCGTACTGCTGCACGCCGCGTCGATCCCGCTGCTGGTGCTGCTCAGCGCCTTCAACGGGGCGCTCGCCGCGCTGTCCCTGCCGGCGTCCGCCGCGCTCACTCCGCAGACGGTGCCCGCCGAGCTGATCCGGCCCGCCAACGCCGTCATGCGGATGGGCACCAACCTCGGCGCGATCGCCGGTTCCTCGCTGGCCGGCGTGGTGGCCGCCGTACTCGGACCCGGCTGGGGGCTCGCGGGCAACGCGGTGGCGTTCTGCGGCGCGGCCCTGTGCTTCCTCGGCGTGCGCACCGCCCCCGCGAACGCGGAGGGCGCCGCCGGGCCGGCCCGGCCCTTCCACGAACTGCGCGAGGGCTGGCGGGAGTTCACCTCACGTTCCTGGGTCTGGCTGGTGGTCCTGCAGTTCATGGTGGTCAATGCGGTGGTCGCGGGCGGCGTGCAGGTGCTCGGGCCGGTCGTCGCCGACGGCACCTTCGGGCGGGGGGCGTGGGGCACCGTCCTGGCAGCGCAGATGGCGGGAGCCGTGGCCGGCGGAATCCTGGCGGCCCGCTCCCGCGTCCGGCGCGCGCTGCTGCTCGGCGTGGCCCTGGTGACCCTGGAGGCCGTCCCGCTGGTCGTGCTGGCCGAGGCACCGGGCGCCCTGCTGCTGACGGTCGCGATGTTCGCCAACGGCGTGGCCCTGGAACAGTTCGGGGTCGCCTGGGACGTCTCCCTCCAGGAGAACATCCCCGCCGACCGGCTGGCCCGCGTCTACGCCTACGACGCGCTCGGCTCCTTCGTGGCCCTGCCCCTGGGCGAGATGGCCGCGGGTCCCCTGGCGGGCCGCCTCGGCGTCCGCACCGCCCTGCTGGCCGGTGCGACGCTGGTGGTGCTGGTGACGGCGGGGGCTCTGTGCAGCCGCCAGGTGCGGTCCCTGACGACGAACCCGGCGCCGGCCCCACCGCCGGCTCCGGCGCTGGAGCCGGCGCCCCGCTGACCGTCGCGCCTGCCGCCGGCCGCCCCGGGAAGGAAGGGGCCGCCGCTCCCGGCAACCGGCAACCGGCAACCGGCAGCCGAGGAAGGGCGATCACACCGCCGTGGAGCCCCGTTCCGTGGCGGACTGGGCCAGCGACTCCGCGAGGATGCGCCAGATCTGCGCGGCCAGGTCGATGTTCGCGTCGGCCTGGGCCTGTTCGGCGAGGGTCCGCAGGCCCTGGATGCCGCGCTCGTCGCCGGAGCGGATGAGAAGCTGGTGGCGCAGGATGTCCATCTGCACCCTCTCCCGGTAGGTCATCCGGGGCTCCGCCTGGGCGAGTTCGCCGAGCAGGGCGCGGGCGTCGTCGTACCGGGCGGTGGCGAAGGCGAGGTCGGCCTTGAGCGCGACCAGCTGCTGACGCAGTCCGGGGGTGCCGACGAAGGCCAGTGCCGACTCGGCCGCCGTCAGGCACCGTTCGGCCGCCTCGGGGTCCGGCGGCGTCTTCTCCAGGTGCAGCCGGCCGGTCGTGAGCCTGAGCCGGAGCCACAGCACCAGGTCCTCGCCGCTGCCGAACTTCTCCACCGCCTCCTCCAGGTAGGCCTGCGCGGCGGTGTGGTCGCCCTGCCGCAGGCGCACCGCCGCCGCGGTCCACATCGCCTCCGCCCACAACGCGTCCGTCCGGCCGGCGACCAGTTCGACCAGCTCGTCGGCGTGGGCCCGCGCGTCCGGCATCCGGCCCGCCTCGCCCTCCACCGAGACCAGGGCCAGCAGCACCGCGGCACGGTCCTCCACGTCCAGGTCGTCCTCGCGGGCGAGATGGTGGGCGGTCATCGCCGCGTCGAGGGCGTCCTTGATGTCGCCGAGCGAGCGCAGACAGCGGGCGAGCCGGGTCAGCCCGCGCACCCGCAGCGCGGTCAGCCCGACCGTGTCGCCGAGCTGTACCAGCTCCTCCAGGTACTCGCGTTCGCCGGCGTGGTCGCCCTGGACCCGGCGCTGCCGGGCCAGTTGCCACAGCGCCTGCCAGCGCAGAGCCGGCGTCTCGTGCCCCTCGGCCGCCAGGGCCTCGCGGAGCGTCTCCAGCGCCGCGTCGGAGCCGGTGGAGGCGACCAGCGACAGCGCGTTGGCGAGCGAGCCGCCCGCGGGTTCCTCGAAGTCCGCGACCTCCAGGCCGAGCCGTTCGGCGAGGTAGGCGACGGCCCGCTCGGTCGGTTGGCGGGCGCCGGACTCCAGCCGGGAGAGGTACCCCGTGGACATGCCGTCACCGGCCAGCGCGGTCTGGGACAGCCCGCGGGCCTGGCGCAGTTTCCTCAGACGGCTGCCGAACGCGGGCTGTTGCAGCATGTGACCATTCCCTGGGGACGGACGAGTGGGGGCGGCCGCGGGGCGGAACCGGCGAGCCACCGAAAGTCGCCACGAGCGTAGGGCGGCGGGCAACAGCCGGGCAATGTTTTGCCAGGCGCCGTGCCCTGGGTCTCGTGCGGATCTCACGGGGCTCTCGTGCGTTCCTCGAGCGGTCCTCCACCGGATACGGGCACGATCTCGAGCGTCAGCGGCGGTGCCTGCGCACCAGGCCGCCCCCATGCCACGGGAGCTGTTCCCGTCCGTGTCCACGGGAGTCGTCCATGAAGCAGTCGGTTCCTGCCCGCCGCGCTGCCCGCCAGGGCCGCTCCGGCCGACCGGGACCGATCCGCGCCACACCCTCCGACGACGACATCGACTGGCCGTAGAGGTGATCATGACGCACACCCCGATCCAGCACCGCACCCGCCCGCCCGCCCCGATGGCGGCCTCCGCCCCCACCCGGTCGCCCTCACCCGACCTCGACGGCTCGGACACCCTCCTGACGGCCTCGCTCGCCTCGGCGGTCTCGCTGGCCGGGGCCGCCTCGGCGGCCTGGGCCGCCGTTCGAGCCCTCACCCGGCACCGCGCGGCGGGCAAGTCCCGGGCTTCGCACGGCGCCTGAAACTCCGCCGGCACGGCACACGGCCGCCTTCGCCCGCCCGGCGGCTCCGGGCACCGCACCTTGGAGCTCGCGCACGCCGCACCGCTCCGCCGCGCCCCGGTCCCCGGGCGATGCCCGACGCGCAGAGGCGTCACCACCGGCCCCGGCCGGCCCGCGGCCCCCCTCTCCCCTGCGCCTCAGTACCGCGCGGCTGACGCGCTCGCTTCCTGCAGGGCCCCCGCCAAGACCCTGGGCCCGTCCGGGTCGTCGCAGGTGCCGCCGACCACGACCAGGGGCGGGCGGGCCCCGAACCCTGTGATCCGCCGGGCCAGTTCGCAGGCGAGGGCGCCGGCACCGGCGTAGCCACCGAGGACCAGCCGGCCGCGCGAGCGGGCCAGCCGGCCCAGGGCCACGGCCGAAGCGGCGGCCTCGGCACCGGCGGTCGGCCGGAGCGCGGTCAGCGCCTCCGGCCCGCGGTAGTGCCGCACCAGTTCCCAGTGGCCCGTGCGCGGCGCGCCCGGCACGTCGACCAGGCACACGGTCGCCGCCGCGGGCTCCGCGGCGGCGCGCAGCGACACCAGCGGCGACGCCTCACGGGCGACGGGACCGTCCGGTACCCGGGGCGTGACGGCATCCGGCAGCCAGGCCAGTACGTCTGCGACGGTGGTTGCCCCGGTCGCGGCGCAGGGCAGCAGGCGCAGCAGCCGTACGGCGTGCACCAGCAGCGTGCGGGCGGTCCCGCCGTCGACGAGGTCACGGTCGTACACACAGGTCAGCACGAGAGCTCGGCGGGCGTCGTGGCCGGCGCGCAGCCGGAGGGCGTACCCGGCGGGCGATCCGGTCGCCTCGCGCTCCTCCAGGCGGATTCCCTGCGCGGCGAGCGCGTCGCCGTACGACTCCTCGGGACGCGGACCGCAGTCGAAGGCGAGCAGGCCGCCGGCCCGCGACCCGCCGCCGCGGCCGGGGTCCAGCTCCCCGGCGGCGACCCATTCGTACGCGGCCATGTCCAGGACGTGGTCGCGCAGTTCGCGCAGCAGTCCGGGCAGGCCCAGCGTGGCGTCGACGGCGACCGTGACGGGCAGCGCGTTCTCGAACGGACCGGGAACACCCTCGATGCCCTCCAGGAGCAGTCCGCGCCCCGGGAAGTCCAGGCCGAAGCCGACGACGGCGGGCCGGGGCGCGGCGCCGGACGCGCGGTACAGGAGCATCGCCCACACCGCTTGCAGCACGCTGCTCTCGGCGACGCCCCAGTGGGCCGCCCAGCGCGCCAGGCCGTCGCTCTCGACCGGGGACAGGGTGGTGCGGTGCACGCCGGTGCCACCGCTGCCGGGGGGAGGGGCCGCCGGGGCGGGCGGGGGCGGCACCGGTGCGGACCGGCGGGCGGGCCTGCGCCAGAAGTCGCCGGCCGGGCCGAGGTCCTGGGCGCCGAGCCAGCGGGCGCAGTCGCCGAGGTCGGGACGGCGTTCGCCGCCGGGCAGCACCCCGTCGGCGAGGTAGGCGCGGCAGCACTCGCGCATCAGCAGCCGGACGCTCCAGCTGTCGAGCAGGGCACGGTGATAGGTGAGGAGCACGTCGGTGAAGGGCGCCGCCGCGTCCGCGGGGCCGCTGTCCAGCAGCGCCACCCGCAGGGGTCCGGGGCGGCGCAGGTCGAAGGCGCGGGCACGTTCGCGGGCGAGCAGCGCGGCGCGCCGGATCACCGTGACGTGCCGGTGGCGGACGACGTCCGGGGCGGCGCGCTCGAAGACGACGGAACGCGGCCGCGGATCCCACAGGAAGCCGGTGCGCAGCACGCTCTCGCGCTCCCCGACGGCCTGCCAGGCCGCCTCGAAACGGGCGGTGTCCAGGGGGCCGTACCAGCGCCAGACGATCTGCTCGACCTGGTGGTCGGGCCGGGCCAGGGCGTCGGCGAGCCGCTGTTGCTGCAGGGCGGTGACCGGCTCGGTGCGCGGCAGCGTCCCGCAGGGCCGGTCGCCCGCCGCCGCGGAGGGTACGGCGCCGGGCCGTGCGCCGGGGAGAGGGCCGGGGACGGCGGTGAGCAGGTCGGCGAGCAGACCGACGGGATAGGGCGCCGGCTCGCCGTCGTCGCCTGGGAGTACGACGGTGTGCAGCTCGGGGCCGTGTCGCAGCAGCCGGGGCCCCGTCTGCCGGGTGTCCGGGCGGCTCTCGGCGATGCGGTGCAGGGCCTGGTGGAAGCAGGCGGCGTCCAGTGGCCCGCGCAGTTCGAGGGCGCCGTGAGCGCCGCGCTCGGGGTCGATCACCGCGCACACGCCGGTAGGCCGGCCGTCGTTCATCGCCACCCCCTCCTGGACAACCGGTACGCAACGGACGTGTTCCGCCCGCGGCTTCAGCGGGCGGTACCGCGGGCCGGCCGAGAAGGCGGAGCGGCCTGGGCGGACGCGCCGCCGCGGGACGGGCCCCGGACCGTCCCCTCGTCCGGGATCGGCTTGGCGGGTCCGCCGCGGGGACGCGGCACCCGGCGGCGGACCCGGGCGTCAGGGGAGGTCACCGGGAGTGCCTGTGGCGCCCCGCTGAACCGCACGGCGTATCCCCGCGGCCCCTGCCCGCCACACGCCGGCGTCCCTGGCATCCGGCGGAGATACGCCTCCGGCTCCCGCTGCGGCTCCTGCTGCGGTACCCGCCGGCCGCTGTGGCGCTCTCCCATGGCCGTCCCCTCACACTCAGCCTCCCCACGCTAGCTCCGCCGCGTCCCGTCCGTCCGTTTTCTCCAGCCGTCCGCGAACGGTCCCCGACCTGCGCTCATCCGGGGCGGACACCTGCTCGCGCGGTACCGCGGGCCACCGGCCCGTCACCCGGCGTCGCCCGCGCGGCCCTCAGCCGCCCAGCAGGTCCGGACGCAGCCGCCGTACGCCGCCCGGCATCAGCATGGCGTCGAGGTTCTCGTGGTCCGGAGCGCAGCGCAGTACGCGGTCGAACCCGCCGGCGCACAGGGCTCGCTCGGCGCGCGTCGCGCCGTGCTCGTGCAGTCGGCGCCCCGACACGAGCAGCCGTATTGCCTCGTCGAGACCGAGCACGCCCGCCACGTACGCCGCGGCGCAGGCGCCCGCGCCCTCACCGGCGACCGCTGCGACCCGCGGCACGTCCCACTCCCGCCACAGCCGGAACAGCGCCACCTGGTAGGCGAACAGAGCGGTGCGGCGGAACTCGGCGCGGTGCAGCAGGCGGGCGTCGACACCGTCCTGCGGGGCGAACACGGCGGCGGCCAGCGGCACCGGCAGCCGCCGGTCCGCCACCCGGCACGTCGCGTCGAACGCGGCGCGGAACTCGGAGCACGCCCCGTACAGGGTCCGCGCCACGGCAGGCCTGACCCCCGGCCCGGAGGCGAACAGCACGGCCGTGTCGCCGTCCGGGTCGACCACGACGGGCCGCCCCCTCAGGGCGGAGTGGCCCGCTTCCCTATTACGCCGTAATAGCCCGGCCCAGCCGGACGCCACCCTCACGGGCCGTCCCCCTCTCCTGCGGCGGTAGGGGCCGACGGTGGCGTCCGCCGCTCGAGAACCGGCCGAGGCGCGCTCGAACTCCGCCGGAGCCCCGGAAGCCGAGGTCCGATTCAGCGCTGCTGCGCGCCGGGCACCAGGATGTCGTGGACGTGGGCGACCCGCCCCGCCGCGTCGAACCGGAGTTCGGCGACCAGCGACCAGGTCTCGCGTCCGGCACGGGCGGTCGCCCGCAGCACGACGACGTCACCGTCGGCGAGGACGCTCTCGACCGTCAGCCCGAGCCCGTCGGGCAGGGCCCGCCCGCCCGGGCCGCCGGGACCCGCCCAGTGCCGGGTGAGCCGGTTGACCTCGCCCCGGTTGCCCGCCGCGACCAGTTCGAGGACGAGTTCCTTGTTGCGCTCGCGCAGGCAGCGCGCGGTAAGGAGCTGGTGCAGCACCCCGCTGAGGGGCTCGGTCAACGTGGGCGCCATGACGAGAGGTCCTTCCTCATGGTTCGTCATCCCGTACAGCCGTCACCGAAACCATGCCCGCCACTGCTGGAGAGGCGATGGAGCACGGGTGAAACACAGCGGACCCGGGGAAATCACTTCGCGCTTTCTCACGTTCCGTGAAGGCATTCCGAAAAGCTTCAGCCAATTCCTGCCGCTTTTCTTGAATTGATTTCGGCCGGATTCATTCGCCCGGCCCTCGCCGCCGGGGGCGCACTGGTGAAACGCGCACTACACCCCTACGTACAGGGCTGTTCGCACACCTCCTTGTAGGGGGGTACGGACCGTTGCCAGGCCCGACCGCACCCACCAGGATGGATTCCTGGTTCTCACCGCTCTGGCGCCCCCGGACGGCATTCCGTTTTCCGGTGTACGTCGCCGCGCGTGAATCCGACGACCTGGTAAGCCGTGGGCCGCTCGCGGGCTGGAGGTACGTGTGCGAGTTCAACCGATGCCCGGACTGAGCGTGAGCGTCGACGCGCAGGGGCGCCTGGACGTGGTGCCGGAGCCGTCGGCACCGGCCCGCGCGGTGCGCTGCGGTCCCGTCGGTACGGCGATGTGGCTCGCCCTGCGCCGGCACAGCGGTGACGTGGGCGCCGCGGCCCGCATGCTGGCGTCGCTGTGGGGCACCGAACCGGCCGACACCCTCGCGGACATGGACATCTGGGTCGACGAACTGCGCGACGCCGGTCTGGTGCGCACCGAGCCCTGACCGGCGCGTGCCGCGTTCCGCCACGGCTCCACCACCCCTGTAGGGGGTGTGGTCAGGCTGGTCCAGGTTAGGGGTGGACCAACCGAGACGGGGCGACTATGACGTTGGTCGGAAGGACCACGGCGATCAGGACTCTGACGGATTCCTTCACGGACTGTGCGGAGGGGCACTCCCGCACGGTCCTCGTGGAGGGGCCCACGGGCTGCGGCAAGAGCGCGCTCGTGCACCTGCTGGTCGAACAGGCCGCGGCCGCGGGGGCCGTCGTGCTGTGCGCGACCGGCTTCCCCGCCGAGCGCGCCACCGCGTGGGGCGTGGTCCGCCAGCTGCTGGCCGGCCGGTCCGGGCCGGCGCTGTGGGAGAACACGGCGGACCGGACACCGCGCATCGAGGACCTGCAGGCCCTCTGTGCCGAGCTGCGCGAGATGAGCGAGAGCAGCCCGCTGGTGCTGTGCCTGGACGACGTCCACCACGCCGACGACGAGTCCCTCGCCTTCCTCCAGTACCTCGCCCGCTACGCACGGCCCTCGCGCATCCTGCTGGTGGTGGCCACCACGGTCCACCACGAGGCCGGCGACCCGGCGTTCACGACCGAGCTGATGCGCCAGCCGACGTTCCGCCGCATCCGCCTGGAGCGTCTCGGGCCGGCCGAGGTGACCGCACTGGCCGAACGCGCGGGCTGCCGCGAGCACGCCTCGCTGCTGTACGAGACCAGCGGCGGCAACCCCCTCCTGCTGCGTGCCCTTCTGCAGGAGCGCGCGCTCACGGCCCCCGCCGGCTTCGCCGCCTCCCGCCCGGGACCGACCGCACCGGCGCACCACGGCACCTGGCCCCCGGCAGCGGCCGAGGTGCCCCGTGTCCTCACCGACCGGACCCGCCCGCCGGCGCCCGCGCCGCACGCCCCTGCCGCCGCAGGCCCGGCCGGTGCCGCGGCCACCGGCTGCACGGCCGGCCCGGTCCCGGACGTCGACGGCCCCTTCGTCCAGGCCGTCCACGCCTGTCTGTACCGCGTCGGCGCCACCGCGGCGGCGGTCGCCCGGGCCGCCGCGCTGCTGGGCGAGGCCGCCACGCCGGAGCGGATCGCGGAGCTGGCCGGCCTGGCGCCGCCCGCCGTGCGGCAGGCCATGGCCGGCCTGCACGGCGCGGGTCTGCTGAACGACGCCGGCTTGGCGCACCCCGCCGTGGGCGACGCGGTCCTCGGCGCCCTCGCCCCCGCCGACCTGGCCGCCCTCCACCGCCGGGCGGCCCTGCTGCTGCACCGCCGGGGCAGCCCGGCGGTGGAGGCGGCCGGACACCTGCTGTCCGCCGCCGCCGTGGCCGGTACCGCCCGGTCGGCCACCGATGAGGAGACGGAACTGCTGTGCGACGCGGCCGAGAGCCTGCTCGCCGAGGACGACGGCCGCGGCGCCCTCGGCCTGCTGCAGGCGGCCCACCGGCTGTGCGCCGACGACGTGCGGCGCGACGGTGTGGCGATCCGGCTCGCCCAGGTCACCTGGCGTTTCGACCCGGCCGCCGCCGAGCGGCTGGTCACCGGCCCGCTCGCCGCGCTGCGCGAGGGCCGCCTCGACGGCGAAGGCACCCAGCCGCTGTCCCAGCTGCTCCTGCTCCAGGGACGCCTCACCGACGCGGCGCGCCTGCTCGGCGACGGTGACCCCGAAGGGGAGGAACCGGGCGCCTCGCCGCTGGACATGGTGATCGACGCCGGTTCCGCCGCCGAACGTCTGCTGCGCTCGGCCAGTCCGGCCGAGGCGACGATGACGCCGATCGTGCAGGCGCTGCGCTCGCTGCTGCTGTCCGACCATCCCGAGCGGGCCGTCCCCTGGAGCCGCACCCTGCTGGAGGACGCGGAACGGCGTGACGCGCCGGGCTGGGCCGCGGTGTTCGCCACCCTGCACGCGCAGGCGCTGCTGCGCATCGGCGACCTGGCCGAGGCCCGCGCCTACGCCGACCGGGCCCTTCAGTCGCTGCCGGAGCGCAGTGGCGGGGGCCTGCCGTACGCGGCGACGGCGGTGCTGATCCGCGCCCACAGCGCCATGGGCCACTACACCGAGGCCTCGCGGCTGTGCGACCGGCCGGTGCCCGCGGTCCTGCTGGACAGCCTGGACGGGCTCGCCTTCCTGCACGCCCGCGGGCTGCACCATCTGACGGGCAACCAGCCGCAGGCCGCGCTCACCGACTTCCTCACCATCGGCCGGATCATGCAGGCCCAGGGCATCGACCGGCCCGCCTGCCTGCCGTGGCGCACCGACGCCGCCCAGGCGCTGCTGCGGCTGGGCAAGTCCCAGCAGGCCGAGCAGCTGGTGCTGCAGCAGCTGGCGCTGCCGGACGCCCGCCGGCCCTGGGTCCGCGGGGTCTCGCTGCACCAGCGGGCACTGACCACCGGACCGGCACGGCAGCGGATCTCGCTGCTGGAACAGGCGGTGAACGAACTCCACCGCTCCGGGGACCGGCTGGCCACCGCCCACGCGATGGCCGATCTCGGCCGGGCCCGGCAGTCGGAGGCGGGCGCCCCGGCGAAGGGGACGGCGACGATCAGGGCGGCGTGGAACCTGGCGAAGGAGTGCGGTGCGACCGCGCTGTGCAAGGAGATCCTGCCCGACGCCCCGCTCAGCGACCCCGCGCCGGACCGCGCCGAGCGGCCGGGACCGGAACGGCTGGAGGGCACGCTGAGCAGTTCCGAGCAGCGGGTGGCGACGCTCGCGGCGCAGGGACTGACCAACCGGGAGATCTCCGCGAAGCTGTATCTCACCGTCAGCACGGTCGAGCAGCACCTGACGAAGGTGTACCGCAAGCTCCGGATCAGCGGACGCGGCGATCTGCCGTTCGCCCTGTCCCCCGACGGCCCGCCCACGACGGCCGGCCACCTGGTTAGGGGTGAGTAACGGGTTCCCCCTGCCGACACGACCGGTATTCCATCGAGACACCGACGACATACAAAAGGGTGAGGTCAGCAATGGCTTGGGACAAGAAGTTCGAGGAACTCCTGCGCGACTACCTGCCGTTCCTCGACGCGGAGGAACCGCTGGAGGCCGACACCGACCTCAGGGTCTCGGGTCTGGACTCGCTGGGTGCGGTGGAGCTGCTGGGCTCCCTGGAGAGCGCCTACGACATCCGCTTCGTGGACGAGGCCCTCTCCCTGGACACCTTCGCCACTCCGGCGGTCCTGTGGGAGACGGTGACCCGGTTGCAGGCGGCCGCCTGAGCCCCTGCGCGAACACGCCGAAGCCGCCGTCCCCGGATGGCGGTTCGGCGGTTCGGTGCTGTTCCGTGTCGTGGCGGGTGGGGCGTGCCGTGCTCTGTGGTCCGGGCGGTGCCGCCCGTCACGCCGCGAACAGGTCGAACGTCGAGGTGCGGCGCGGCCCCGCGAGCACGTCCAGCTGCGGATCGACGGCCAGCATGGCCTGGTGCAGGCGCTGCAGCTGCGGCGAGGGTTCCACGCCGAGTTCGTCGATGAGCCGCATGCGCAGTCGGCGGTAGACCTCCAGCGCGGTGGCCTGCCGGCCCGACCGGTACATCGCCACCATGGCCTGCGAGTGCAGGCCCTCGTGATGCGGATGGCGGGCGGTCAGCTCGGTCAGCTCCGCGATCAGCTCCGCGTGACGACCGAGCCGCAGATCGGCGTCGATGCGCCGCTCCACGGTCACCAGCCGGCTCTCCTGAAGCCGCATCACCTCGATGTCGAGGACCGGTCCGGCTTTCACGTCGACCAGCGGTGCGCCGGTCCACAGGTCGAGTGCCTCGCGGAACTGCGCCGCGGACGCCTCGTTGTCCCCCGCCTCGAACGCGGCCTGTCCCTGCCTGACGAGTTCCTCGTACCGGTGCACGTCGACACAGCTCTTGTCGATCTGCAGCAGATATCCCCCGTGCCGTGTGGCGAGGACGTCCTTCGCTCCGGTCGGCGCGCCGGGGCCCATGGCCGTACCGAGCCGCCTGCGCAGTTGGAGGATGTAGGTCTGCAGGGTCGTCAGCGCGCTCGCCGGAGGTTCGGTTCCCCAGAGTTCCTCCATGAGCGTGGGAACGGGCATGACCCGCCCGGGATAGAGCGCCAGCAGCGACAGAATCTGTCGCGGCTTACCGGCCGTCGGAACGATTGATCCCCCGTTGACCTCGGCACTCAACGGACCCAGAACCTGAATCTGCATCGGTGGCCTCCCCACCTCGTCGAGTTCCTTGTCCAGTTCCTTTTGGTGGCCTGAAATTCTCCGCCACCACGCCACGCTAGCCGTGTCCATGCCCCCCGAGCGATTTTCTGTAGCGGTCCTCCAGCGGCACTCCAAGTGGGGTGTTGCGTAAGGCCGGTAAAGCACTCAAGAACACGTGTACCAATGCTGGAAATGAACTGTCGATTCCGGTGTGGAATTCGGGACGACGGATAGCCTTGCGGGCACACGATCTCTTCCCGCCCGCCGATGTGAAACGGAGACGCGATGCGAGCGCCCGGTTCCGCCTCACCGGCAGACGCGCCGGCGACGGTCCCCGCGGTGCGCCTGTTCCTCTTTCCGCACGCGGGCGGCTCAGCGCTGATGTACCAGAACTGGCCGGCGCAGTTCCCCGCCGGCTGGCGGGTGACGACACTGGACGCGCCCGGCCACGGCACGCTGGCGGGGCAGCCGCCGCTGAGCGACGGTGACGCCCTGGTGGCCCACCACCTCGACCGGCTGGCCCCCGAACTGGGCGCCGGGGAGCCGGCGTTCGCGCTGTTCGGCCACAGCATGGGCGCGCTGGTGGCGTACGAACTCGCCCGCAGGCTGACGGCGCGGGGCCGCCCTCCGGTGTGGCTGGGCCTTTCGGCCTGCGGTGCGCCCCGCCGGAACGGCCCGCCCGTGCCGGCGCGCGCCCGGGAGCTGTCCGACGAGGAGCTGCGGCGCCGGGTCGCCCAGCTGGGCGGCACCCCTCCGAAGGTGCTGAACCACCCTGGCCTGTGGCGGTACTTCGCGCCGGTCATCCGCGCCGACCTGCGTCTGGTGGAGAGCTGGCGTCCGGCGCCCGCCGGCGAACCGCTGCCGGTGCCGGTGTCCCTGTTCGGGGGCGCCGAGGACGCGGTGGTGGGCCCGGCCGCGCTGGAACGCTGGAGCGGGCACTGTGCCCGGCTGCTGGCGACGCACGTCTTCCCGGGAGGTCACTTCTACTTCCAGGACGACCTCGCGGCCGTGGCCCGGGCGGTGACCCACGACGTGACCGAGGCCCTGCGCCCGGCGTCCGCGCCCGGCCGCTGAGCCCCCTGGTGCCGTCCGCGGACTCCCGCCGCCCAGCTGGAAGGCGCCACGCCGACGACAGCACCTGGTGCCCCGACAGGCAGCGTTCGCCCCGTCGCGACGCCCGGCAGGCCCTCTTGCCGCACCGGCCGAAAGCCGGAGTACGTCCAGTACGGGGACGTCCGGCGGGGCACTAGCCATGCGTCGCGCCCACGGGCTCGGGCAGGGCGATGGTGTGCGGCGTGGCGCGGCTCCAGGGGAACCCGTGGTGCAGCTCGAGCAGCGGGGCGCCGTGTTCGTCGGCGGGTACGGCCACGGCGGCCAGCACGTCCGGCACCGGCTCCAGCTCCAGGAACCGCCAGCGCCCGGCCGGATCGTCGGCGGGCGGCCGGAAGGCGAGCACGCCCCGGTCGTCGGCCAGGGTGAAGCAGAACTCGTCGAAAGGCAGTCCGAGGCCCAGTCCGCGTGCCTTGGAGTACGCCTCCTTCAGGGTCCACAGCCTGAGCACCCGCCGGTCCCGCTCCCGTCCCCGGGCCGCGCCGGCCACCCACTGCTGCTCCTCGGGGGTGAAGGTGGTCAGGATGGTCTGCAGGGCCTGCGCGTCCCGGCCGAGGCCCTCGACGTCGACTCCGATGCGGTGCCTGCGGACGATACCGAGCAGGCTGTAGCCGCCCGCGTGGGAGAGGTTGAAGTCCAGGTGGTCGCCGCCGCGCGGCAGGCCGCCGGGCAGCGGCTGCAGGAAGGGCCGCCCGCGCGAGGAGCGCCAGATGACCAGTTCGGCCTCGGCGAGGCCGGCCTCCAGCGCCAGCGCGCGACGGACCAGGGTGTGGGCGACCAGGTACTGCCGGCGGTCGCGTTCGAAGAGGAAGCGGGCCGCCGTCTTGTGTTCACGCTCGTCGAGCCAGTGCGAGGCCAGGTCTGCGGCGATGGCCGGCGGCAGGGCGTCGTTGGGGCACAGCCACAGCTTCACCGGGGCCTGCGTCTCCCCGAGCGGTGCGGGCCCGGCACTGAGGGGCTCCGGTGCGGTGATCGTCATGGCGCCGCTTCATCCATCCGCCAGGAGCCGGGCGGCCTCGTCGACGCCGATCCTCTCGCCTCGCACGGCGTCGAGCAGCGCGACCACCTCGTCCTGGGACAGCGGGGGCCGCTTCGCGGCGACGGTGACCGGCTCCTGCCTCCGCTCCGCCCTGGCCGGTACGGCACTGCCGGCGCCCGGCGCGGCCTGGGTCACCGTGCCCCGGGTGCGGGAGGCGACGTAGGCCGCCATGGCGGCGAGGCTCGGATGCTCGTGGACGGTGACGGGGCGTTCGGTCAGGCCGTAGGCGCGGTTGACGGCGGCGGCGAACTCGGCGGCCAGGATGGAGTCGATGCCCAGTTCGGCGAAGGCGGCACCGCCGTCGATCTCCCAGGGGTCGCAGTGCAGGATCCGCGCCAGTTGCGCGCGCAGGCTCTGGAGCACCGCGGCGGAGGCACCGGGGTCCTGGACGGCGGGGGCCTCCTCGGCACCGCCGCGGACGGCTGCCACATGGCGGGCGAGGAGGGCCGGCGTGGGGTGCTCGTAGAGCGCCGCGGCGGCGATCCGGACGCCGAAGTGCCGGCTGACCGCCGCGACGAACTCGACGGTGAGCAGGGAGTCCAGGCCGAGCACGGGGAAGGGCTGTTCGGGGTCGACCCGGTCGGGGTCGACGTGGACCACGCCGGCCAGCACGGCCGTGAGCTCGGCGAGGATGTCGCCGCGGGCACCGAAAGGTGCCGTCGGCTCACTGGTCATGGTGGATGCCTCCAAGGGATCGGCCCCCGCGCCGGAGGGTCAGTGGGTCGGTGTCAGGGGTCCGGCGTACGGGCGGTGCGTGGTCCGGGGAGCCGGGGCGGGCGCCGCCGGGCCCGGCGTGGTCTCGGGCGCGGCCATCAGGATCGAGTGCTGCAGCCGGCGCAGCCGCGGTGACGGTTCCAGGCCCAGGTCGCGGCCGAGCGTGGTGCGCAGCTGCTGGTAGACGGCGAGGGCCTCGCCGCGGCGCCCGGAGCGGTGGAGCGCGAGCATGAACTGGGCGTGCAGGTTCTCGTGGGTGCGGTAACGGCTCGTCAGCACGGTCAGCTCGGCGAGTACTTCGCGGTGCCGGCCGAGCCGCAGGTCCGCCTCGATGCGCTGGTCGAGTGCGCACAGCCGGCTCTCGTCGAGACGCTTGGCCTCCATGGCGAGCTGGACCCCGGTCTGCACGTCCGCGAAGGCGGATCCCGACCACAGGTCCAGGGCGGCGGCGAGCGTGCGCGAGGCACCCGCGAAGTCACCGGCGTCCATGGCCCGGTAGCCCTGTCCCGCCAGCCGTTCGAACTCGCGGACGTCACTGGTGCCGCCGCCGGAGGAGAGCAGGTATCCGCCCGGCAGGGTGAGCAGCACGTCCTTGGCGGTACGGCGTGCGCCACGGTCACCGGATTGCTCCGCGGTGTCGTGGGCGAGCGCCGCCGCGATGAGCTCGCGCAGTTGCAGCACGTAGGTCTGCAGGGTGGTGCGCGCGCTGCGCGGCGGCCGGCCCGACCACAGTTCCTCGATGAGCGAGGCGACCGGCACCACCCGGTCCGCGTGCAGCGCCAGCAGCGCCAGCACCTGGCGTGGCTTCGGCGCTGTGGGGGCCACGGACACCCCGTTCTCCCTCACGTCCAGTGCGCCCAGTACGTCGATGTCCACGCCGTCTCCCCTAGTTCACCTGCGCTGCTGGCACTACACGATTTAAAAACAGCGCGCACGGTATGTCAATAGCAGACCGTACGTTCTGTTTTTAACAACTCTCAAGTGACGGCACAGCAGGTCTCGAAGACCGCCATTCACCTGCAACTATGGGGTAGGTCAGCAGCGTTGACGGCACGCCAGGATCCGCCTCGGACCGGCCCGCATTCCCGCAGGAGGGAGCGATCCGCCCTCGGACCCTGACTGAACAGACCGCCCAGCATCCTCATGCAGTATCAAACAGACCAACAGGTTTGGTCTGTTGGCCCTACTGCGGGGGGTTGCCGTGCTTGCGGGAGGGCAGGTCGGCGTGCTTGTGGTGCAGCATGGCCAGCGACCGGATGAGGACCTCGCGGGTCTCGGCGGGGTCGATGACGTCGTCCACGAGGCCGCGCTCGGCCGCGTAGTACGGGTGCATCAGCTCGGCCTTGTACTCCTTGACCATCCGCGCCCGCATGGCCTCGGGGTCCGGCGCCTCGGCGATCTGGCGGCGGAAGATGACGTTCGCGGCGCCCTCGGCGCCCATGACGGCGATCTCGTTGGTGGGCCAGGCGTAGGTGAGGTCGGCGCCGATCGACTGGGAGTCCATGACGATGTAGGCACCTCCGTACGCCTTGCGCAGGATCAGCGAAATCCTCGGCACGGTCGCGTTGCAGTAGGCGTACAGCAGCTTCGCGCCGTGGCGGATGATTCCGCCGTGCTCCTGGTCGACACCGGGAAGGAACCCGGGCACGTCCAGCAGCGTCAGGATCGGAATGTTGAAGGCGTCGCACATCTGCACGAAGCGCGCGGCCTTTTCACTCGCCTCGATGTCCAGCACGCCGGCCAGCGTCTGCGGCTGGTTGGCGACGATGCCGACCACGTGCCCGTCCAGCCGGGCGAGTGCGCAGATGATGTTCCGCGCCCAGCGCTCGTGGACCTCCAGGTACTCGCCGTCGTCGACGATCTCCTCGATCACCCGGGTCATGTCGTAGGGCCGGTTGCCGTCGAGGGGCACCAGGTCGAGCAGAGCCTCACCGCGCCGGTCGGCGGGGTCGGCGGACACCACCCGCGGGGGGTTCTCGCGGTTGTTCTGCGGGAGCAGCGACAGGAGGTAGCGCACCTCGGCGATGCAGGTCTCCTCGTCGTCGTAGGCGAAGTGGCACACGCCGGAGGTCTCCGCGTGGACGTCGGCGCCGCCGAGCCCGTTCTGGGTGATCTCCTCGCCGGTGACGGCCTTGACCACGTCCGGGCCGGTGATGAACATCTGCGAGGTGTCACGGACCATGAACACGAAGTCCGTCAGGGCGGGGCTGTAGGCCGCACCGCCCGCGCACGGGCCCAGCATCACCGAGATCTGCGGGATGACGCCGGAGGCCTTGGTGTTGCGCTGGAAGATGCCGCCGTAGCCGGCGAGGGCCGAGACGCCCTCCTGGATACGGGCGCCCGCGCCGTCGTTGAGCGACACCAGCGGCGCGCCGGCCGCGATGGCCATGTCCATGATCTTGTGGATCTTGGTGGCGTGGGCCTCGCCCAGCGCGCCGCCGAAGATCCGGAAGTCGTGCGCGTAGACGAAGACCGTACGGCCCTCGACCGTGCCCCAGCCGGTGATGACACCGTCGGTGTACGGCTTCTTCGCCTCCAGCCCGAACCCGCTCGCCCGGTGCCGACGCAACTGCTCGACCTCCTGGAAGGACCCCGGGTCCAGGAGCAGCTCGATCCGTTCCCGTGCCGTCAGCTTGCCCTTGGCGTGCTGCGCCTCGGTCGCCTTCTCGCTGGGGCCGGCCACGGCCCGCGCACGGATCTCGTGCAGCTCGCCGACCCGCCCGCGGATGTCGGCGGGACCGGCCTCGGCCTCGGCGGCGGCCATCGTCATCGACATGTCGTCAGATCCCTTCCTGAAGGGGCGAAAGCATCCATCACTGCCAGCTGCGCGATCCCTGGTAGGCTCGGGGCCGCCGCCACCAGCGCGAACCATTGATCGGCCGCCGCTGTGCGTCCTCCTCCGCCGGCCCGCCGCGCAGGGCGAGCAGTACGACGGTCAGTGCGGCCAGTTCTTCCTCGGTCGCCGTGCCGCGCTCGACGCGCAGAGCCGGTTCCCCGTGGTCCGTGTCGCCCATGCCGCCTCCTCTTTTCGGCCACGGTCCGCCATGGCGCTCAAGAGGGGGTCTCGGCCCGCTAGAGAACCGGTCGGCGCCGGCGGCGGTCAGGTACTGCGCGCCCGCACCGCCCGCAGGGCCCGGGACAGTGCCTGCGCGCTCTCCGCGGCACCGCCGACCCCGGTCATGACCACGGCCGGGGTCTCGCCGGTCTGCTCCGCCGTGCGACGGGCGATCTCAAGGGCGACCCGGCCGGCCGGACCGGCGCCGCACAGGATCAATTGCCGCCCGGGACCGAGCATTTCCTGGAGGGTGCCGGGCGACACGGCCCGGCCCGTCACGCTGAGCAGCACGATGCGCTCCGGCCCCGCGTGCTCGTGCACGAGCGTGTCGTACGCGCCGGGCGTGACACCGGGGACGGTGACCAGGCACACCACGTCCGCCTGAGCCTCCCCGGCCCGCAGCACCGCCAGCGCGAGCCGGCTGCCGCCCGGGCCCGGTGGTGTCATACGGGGCACCTCGGAGCTGCCCAGCAGTCGCAGCGCGTCGGCGACGGTGAACGTCTCGTCCGGGTGCTCGGGCAGGCTGCGCAGCAGGTGCAGGCACTGCGAGAGGGTGCCGGAGGCGTCGGTGTCGGTGAACCTGGCCCTGTCGTACAGAGCGGTCAGCACCAGGGCGCCCTCGGCGTCGTAGTGCGCGACGAGGGTGACCGGCAGGGTCGTGTCGCCGCCCGCGCTGCGCGGCACACCCACCCGGATGCCCTGCGCCGCCAGTTCGGCGCGCAGGTTCTCCGGCAGTTCGGGGGGGTTGTCGAAGCGGACGGTCGTCTCGGTGAGGCCGGGGCCGGGGGCCCGCCCGCTCCACTCCTGGATCCGGTCGGCGCAGACCCAGGCGTAGGGGTCGAGGTCGAGCGCGGCGTCCCGCACCTGCAACAGCAGGTCCACCAGCGGCGCCGCGGGGTCCACGGTCACCGTCATCGGCAGCGGGTTGCCCAGCAGTCCGGGGATGTCGGCCGCGGCCCGCAGCGACATGTCCCGCCCGGACAGGTGCACGCCGAAGGCCACCGGCAGCGGCCCGTCGGCCCCGGCCGCCCGGTACAGCAGCAGCGCCCACACCACGTGCAGCGCGCTGCTCTCCCCCGCACCCCTGCCCGCGGCCCAGGAGCGCAGCCGGGAGGTCTGGGGCGGCCTGAGCCGGCGCTGGATCCGGCCGGGCCCCTCGGCGTGCCGGGGCGGTCCGCCGGGGCGGCCGGGGCTGACGGCGGCGCCCGCGGGCGGCGCGGCCGCCGCCCAGAACTCCCGGGCCCCGGCCGGGTCCTGGCGGGCCAGCCACTCGGAGTGGTCGCGGATGTCGGGCCGCCGGTCACCGCCGGGCAGCATCCCGCCGGCGAGATAGGAGCGGTAGAACTGCCGCAGGAGCAGGCGTGCGCCGCGCTCGTCGAGCAGAGCCCGGTGATAGGTCACCAGCACACGGGTGGGCGACCGCCCGGCGCCGGTCGTGTCCGGCGGCCCGTCGAGCAGCGACACCCGCAGCAGGCCCGGCCGGTACAGCTCGAACCCGCGGGCCCGGTCCTGCCGCAGCAGTTCGCTCCAGCCGACGGCGGCGTGGACATGACGTACGACCTCCACCACCGCGCGCTCGTGCAGCACCAGGCGGGCGGCACCCGACCAGTCGAAGGACGCCCGCAGCACCGCCTCCCGCTCGGCGACGGACTGCCAGGCGGAGATGAACCGGGTGAGGTCCAACGGGCCCGCCCAGTCCCAGAAGATCTGCTCCACGTACCGGCCGGGGCCGCCCTCGGCGTCCACCGCCGCGGTGAGCAGCTCACGCTGGTGCCCGGTCATGGTGATCGTGCCCGCGGCGAGCGGTGCCAGCAGGTCCGCCAGCAGATCGTCGCTCAGCGGCAGGCCGGGTGTGGCCGGGCCGCGCGGCGTGAGCCGCAGCAGATGCCGGCCGGGGCGCCCGGCGTCCAGGGCGCCGTCCAGTTCCACGTCGTACGCCGGATGGCGCTCGGCGACGCGGGCGGCGATCGCCTCGGCCTCCGCACGGGCGAGTCCGCACAGCTCGAAGACGAGTGGTGACGAGGTCCGGGTGCCGAGCGGTTCATGCACCACGGCAAGGACGGCGCCCGTGTGCGAGTGATGACTCCTCATCCGCTGCCCGGGGCGCCGGACACCTGTGCCGCAGCAGCGGTGCCGGGTACCCCGACCTCCTTTTCGAATCGTTTCTGCACAGCGTTTCCGGCCACGGCCCGCCACCCCCGCCCGAACCGGCCGCCGACGCCTCGCCTCACCGCCGTCCGGGGCCCCGCGCCCCCGGAGGACCGACGACGCGGGGGCCCGGCGGCTCCCTCAGGGGGGTCCTGCCCGGCTCGACGGGTAAGGGCGCCCGGAGCCTGCCCTCCGACGTCGGCACGGCATCCAGGCGGTGCGCCTCGCTCACCAGGAAGCGTTCCTGGACGAGATGGGTGGCGAAGGCCCACTCCCCGGCCGTGTCCCCGGTCAGCCCGGCGGCCCCCGACGCGTCCCATGCGAAGCCGACCGCCGAGAAACGGCGCCGCATGCCGTGCCCCAGCGCCTTGGTGTACGCCTCCTTCAGCGTCCACAGCCGCAGGAACCGGTCGGTGCGCTCCTCCTCGGGCAGGGCCGCCAGCAGTTCGGCCTCCCCAGGAGTGCACACGTGCCCCCGCAGCAGCTCGAAGGAGATCCGGCGCCCGGCCGGCTCGGCGTCCACGCCGACCGGGCCCGCGCGGCTGACGCCGACCACGATCAGCTCGTCGGTGTGGGTGAGGCTCACCTGCAGGTCCGCACCGAGTCCCCGCAGCACGGGCCGCCCGCCCGGCAGATAGGCGAGGTCGAGCCGCCCGGCAGGCACCTGGAGGGCAGCGGCGGCGGCGTGCTTGACCACCACCCGGGAGACGGCGAAGCTCAGCCGCCCGGCGGGGGCCGGGTGCTGCCGGTAGCGGGGCCAGTCGCGGCCGAGCAGCGTGCGCAGCCCGGGATCGAGCAGGGCGGGTGCCAGCCACTGGCCCCACGTGGTGTGCACCACCGCCCGGCCCGTCTCCTCGATCCGCTCCTGCACCTCCTCCCACGGCCCGTCCGGCCCGGGCACGTGACACGGCGGCGGAAACGGTCCCGCCGGGACGCGGACCCGCGCGCTCACCACCGCAGCCTCGTCGCATATAGATCGCAGTCCAGGCCGTGCGCCCCGCGCCGGGCCAGCTCCGCCCACACGCCCGGCTGCGGATCGGGGGTGCGGTCGGGCAGCGGCAGCCCGAGCCGCTCGGTGATCCGTCCGAGCGCCAGCAGCGCCCAGCCGGCTCCGCCGAGGAAGGGCAGCCGTGCCCCGGCCGCCGCTTCCCGCACCCCCAGCACGGCGCCGGCCAGCACCAGCAGGGCCTGGCGGTCCGCCAGGGCACGTGCCGCCGGGTCAGCGGGATGGTGCGGGGCGGTGGCCGCGCAAGCCGTGGCCACCGCCCGCCGCTCGACGACCAGTCTGCGGCCGACCCGGGCGAGCGCCGCGGTGGCGGGCTCGTCCGCACCGGCCAGCCGGGCGGTGGCACCGGCCAGTGTGGCCGCGACGGCCGGCACCCGGTCCGCGCCTGGCGCCACGGCGGGAGCGGCCTCGGTGATCCGGAACAGCGCCGCACACTCCGTACCGTCCCCCGGCCACGGGCCGTCCGCTTCCCTCAGCCCGCGCACGATGCGGGCCTGCGCGGTACTGGCGGCCGTCCAGTCGACTCCGGCGAACGCCCGCTCCCGGACGATCCTGGCCAGCGTGCGCCGCTCGGGCGTGTCACGGTGGAAACCGCACTCGTCCAGGACCAGTTCGAGATCGCCCAGCAGCTCACCGACCAGCTGGGGTACGAGATACCCCACGACGGCGGCGAGCCCCTCCCCCTGCTGCGGCGAGGGCCCGGGGCCGTCCGCGCCGCGCTCCTGTGGCGGGCCGGACCGCAGAGCCACGGCCGTCAGGCTCTCGCAGGCCAGCAGATCCGCGAAGGCCGAGGCCAGGACCGGCTGCCACTGCCTGACGCCGGGTTCGTGCCTGCCGAGGCCGTCCACGATGCCGGCCGCACCGCGCAGGACGCCGCCGGCCGCCGCGGTCAGCGCCCCCGGCCCGAGCAGCGCGGCCGCCGGGTGCGGCACCGGTGCGCACAGCAGCGGCCGGATGCCCCAGGCATGAGCGAGGGCGAGATCGCGCCGGAAGAGCGGGCGCAGGGCGCGGGCGAGCCGGTCGGCGGCCGGCCGCGGCTCCCCGGCGCCGGGCAGGCCGGCGGGAGGGGCCGGCACAGTGCCGTGCTCCTGGGCCCACAGGGCGGACCGGCCGTAGGGGTTGCCGGGATCCCGGGGGTCGCCGAGCAGTTCCTCCAGGCGCGCCGCTTCGGCCGCCGGCTCCGCGGGGTCAGGGGCTGTCCGGGGCGTCGGGGGCCGCCCGACACGCGAGACGGGCCGGGTCAGGGCCATCGCCGATCTCCTCGTCGTCGTGGTGCCGGTCGCCGTACGGTGGTTCTCCGGCGGGCTCATCGCAGTCGGCGTACGGCGCTCTCGGCGTGCCACCGCGCCAGGCTCAGCGCCTCGGTGCTGGAGCGGCCCAGCCACTCGCGCACATACCGGCGGGCGTCCACGAGGAGGGCGCCGCCGCCCAGGACGGCCTCCACCGCGCTCTCCCGGAGCATCACGTGGTGGGCGGAGACGACCCGCACTCCGGTCTCGTCGGGCTCCAGGTACCACTCCCCGTAGTGCGCGGCGACGGGGTCGGGTGTCACGGTCTCCTTGTGCACGATCCGTCCGGCGGCCGGGAAGCACAGCCGTACGGCCTCGGAGAGGATCGTCTCCCCGGTCTCCGGGGCGCAGGTGTGCAGGACCGTCGTCTGCACACCCGGTCGGTCCTCGGTGACCTGGGCCCGGTCGACGTCCGGAACCAGGTCGGCCCAGTCCTCGATGCGGTAGAGGAAGTCGTAGACGAGTTCGGCGGAGCCGGAGACGTACACGCTGTCCTCGAAGGACAGCAGCAGTTCGTCCAGCCGGTCCCAGCGCTCGGCCGCCCGGCGCAGCTCCTCCAGCTCGGCCCGCACGTCCGTCTCCAGGGTGCCGGGCGTCTCGTGGGGCCCGGCGGGGCGCTCATGGCGCAGGGTCAGCAGGCACCTGCCGTCGCCGTCGGGCGCCACGCTCCAGGTACCGGACGTCGGCGCTCCGGGCAGCAGGGCATCGCGCCGTTCGAACTCGATACGGCGCTCCTGTGGCCGCAGCACGCGGCGGGCGAGGGCGGAGGACACCTGGCCGCCGAGCAGGTGCCACAGCCGCAGGTCCTCCTCGGTGCCGTCGAAGTCGACGCGTTCGACGTGAATGTAGGGGGCCAGCAGAACGGGCCAGCGGGGGGCGTCGACGAGCAGGCCGTAGACGACGCCCGCGGGCGCCGCGACCGGGACCGTGTGCTGGGCGGCGTGCACTCGCTGCGACGACATGCGCGACCCCCTCCTCCAGGTGTGATCAACGCTGCACCGCAGGGCCTGAGCGGGGCTCGATTCCTGGTGGAGGAGGTGGTGGCTGAGGGCTCGTCAGCCGACGGGGGCCACGGACACGCCCGTCGTGGGGCGGGCCGTGAGGGTGTCGGGGCCGGACATCAGGATGGAGCGCTGCAGCTTGGCGAGCGCGGGGGACGGTTCGAGGCCGAGGGTGCGCACCAGGGTGGCGCGCAGGCGCTGGTAGGCGTCGAGCGCCTCGCCGCGGCGCCCTGAGCGGTACAGCGCGAGCATGTACTGGCCGCACAGGCTCTCGTGGGTGGGGTACCGGTTGACCAGCACGGTCAGTTCGGCGAGCAGCTCACGGTGCCGGCCGAGCCGCAGGTCCGCTTCGACGCGCTGGTCGAGCGCGCACAGCCGGCTCTCCTCCAGCCGCTTGACCTCGGTCTGCAGATGAGGACCCGTGTGGACGTCGGCGAGCGCGGGCCCGGTCCACAGTTCGAGCGCCTCGCGCAGCAGACGGGCGGCCTGGGGGTAGTCCTCGGCGTCCATGGCCCGGTACCCGGAGCCGGCGAGCCGCTCGAACTCCCGCACGTCGCTCGTGCCGTCGCCGCCCTTGAGCAGATAGCCACCGGGCACGGTCAGCAGCACGTCCTTGGCCTGGCAGCGCTTTCCGGCGTCGTCCCCGGGGCCGTTCTCCAGGGCGGCCGTGATGAGTTCGCGCAACTGCAGAATGTAGGTCTGCAAGGTGGCGCGGGAGCTGCGCGGGGGCTTGCTCCCCCACAGCTCCTCGGACAGGGCGCCCACCGCGACGACCTGGCCGGCGCGCAGCGCCAGCAGGGCGAGCACCTGGCGCGGTTTGGGCGCCGTAGGCGTGATGGACACCCCTTTGTGCCGTACGGCGAGTGTGCCGAGTACATCGATGTCCACGCCGTCTCCCCCGTTCCCGTGCGGTCTGCAGCGTTTCCCTAGCACCTCGAGTAAAAAACAGCGCGTGCGGTATGTCAATGCCAAACCGGGAAACCTGCTTGCTCTCCATCCGCACCCGAGGATCGCTCAATTGACCGGACCAACGCCCCGGAAGAAGCCGGGCAAACGGGACAATCAACAGAAGAGTGCCGGTAGCGCCGGGGTATTTGACCCAGCCATTACCAGACCGTGCATGCTGTTTTACTGGAGAGACCCCTGTGTCCGCGTCTCGTCCGACACTGACACGAGCACACGCTCGGGAACAGCCGCCAACCGCGGCATGATGAAGGACCAGAACTGCGCCATGCGGTCGGCCGAGAGCCAGTCGTCGTCCGCCGCCGAGACCAGCTCCATGCCGACGGTCGCCGCCACGATGGTGGTCGTCGCGTCATCCGGCGAGACCCCGTCCGCCAGTTCGCCCGCGCGCTGCGCTTGCAGGACCAGGTCGCGCACACAGTCGTGCCACCAGCCCAGCATGGCCGCACGGCCCTTCCGGGAGGGGTCACCGCTGAGTTTGAAGCCGGCCCTGACCACCGGGTCGTCGGCGACGGCCAGCAACAGGCCGGACATCACGGACATGAGCGACTGCAAGGACGTCCCTGCCGCGTCACGGCAGCGCTCGGCCAGCTTCTCGACCGAGTCCGCGGCCGCCGACTCCACCTCGGTGGCCAGGGCGTCCTTGCTGGCGAAGTGGAAGTGGAGAGCGCCGGCGCTGACCCCTGCGCGCCTGCTGATCGCCGGAAGGGAAGCGAGGGCGTACCCGTCGGCGGCGAACACCTCGGCCGCCGCACGGATCAGGGACTGGCGCGTCCGTGCCGCCCGCACCTGCTTGACCATCACACCCTCCTCCTCAGCGCGCGGAGACCTGAGGCGCTCATACGCCTGCCCCGGACCGGAACAACCACGCGGATCTTAACAAACCGCACGCTTGGTACATTTTTGATCGTCGGCGTTGTTCCTGGTCGGGCGGATGTGACCGGCGGCTGCGCGGTGGCGCAGCGCGCTGGGGATCCTGCTTCGCTCCTGCTTCTGGGCAGCCTTCCCAGAACATACGCAGCTTAATGAACCTGCCACGCGGTTTTCCGGTCCGCCCAGCGCGCTCCGCCGATGTTCAAGCGGTTCCTCGGCCACGCACAAGGCACAAAGCGGCGGGACTCCGTCCGCCCCGGTGCGGGGGCGGACGGAGTCCCGCCGCCGGCCTCGCCTGCGCGTCAGTCCTGCGGGTCCAGCAGCACCGGCAGGGCACGGTAGGAGTTCATCAGGAAGCTGGACATCGGCTCCAGCTCCTGCGGAGCGCAGGCGAGCCGCATCCGGGGAAAGCGCTCGAAGAGCGCCGCGAAGGCTCCGGTCGCCTCCACCTCGGCGAGCGGCGCGCCCATGCAGCGGTGCGCGCCGTGCCCGAAACCGAGCGTGTCGCGCTCGGGGCGCAGCACGTCGAACCGGTCGGCGTCCGGGCCGTAGCGCTCGGGGTCCAGGCCGCCCGCGGCGAAGTTGACCAGGATGGGGTCGCCCTTGCGGATGAGGACCCCGTCCAGGTCGATGTCCTCCACCGCGAACCGCATCGGCGAGTAGGCGCCGGGAGTGTGCACCCGCATCGTCTCGGCCGACACGTCCTGCCAGCCGGCCCGGCCGGCACGCACGTGCTCCAGCTGGTCCGGGTGGCTCAGCAGCGCGCCCACGGCGTTGGTGATCAGCGCTGCGGTGGTGTCCTGTCCACCGGCGATCATCAGGAAGAGCGTGCCGAGCAGTTCCGCCTCGCTCAGGCGGTCGTCCTGGTCCCGGGCCGCGATGAGCGAACTGGTCAGGTCGTCCCCGGGCTCGGCCCGCTTGTCCTGCACCAGCTGCGACAGCAGCATGAAGGCCTGTATGCGCGCGGCCTCTATCTCCTGTCCGGGCAGGGTGGTGCTGAAGACCTTGTGCAGAGCGACGCACAGGGCGTCCGTCGGTCCTCCCTGCGGGACTCCGAACAGCTCGCAGATCACCCGCATGGGCAGTATCTCGGCGAAGGCCGTCCGCAGATCGACCGGGGTGTCGGCCGGGAGGGCGGCCAGGCCGTCGACGAGTTCGGCCGTGATCTCGGCGACCCGGGGGCGCATGGCCTCGGTGCGGCGCGCGGTGAAGGCCCCGGCGACCAGCCGGCGCAGCCGCGCATGACTCTCCCCGTAGGCGAACAGCATGTTCTCGTTCGCCACCCACGGGTACAGCGGCCACTCCTCGGTGATACGGCCCTCGATGAAGTCGGGCCAGTGCAGACGGGCGTCCTTGGAGACGCGAGAGTCGGTCAGCAGCCGCTCCACGTACCGCTGTCCGACCACGGCCCAGGCGATCACACCGCCGGGCAGCTGGACCTGGACGGCGGGTCCCTGCGCCCGCAGCATGGCGGCTTCCCCCGCCAGGTCACGCCCGGTCACGTCCAGGGCATAAGGACACACAGCAGCCGTATTCATCGTCGTACTCCCCGGGTCGGTCTTGCACAGATGGCACCTTGCCCAGGGGAGGGGTCCCCCGCCCTCCCCTCCGGGGACGTACGCGGTCACGCCCCCGACGACTGTTCAGTTGTAGCTCCGCTCCCGCCGGTTGTCAGCCGGCGGCCGGGACCTTCTCGGCGGCCTCACGCAGCCGCAGTGCCTCCGCGTACACCCGGGCACCCCGGTCGGCGGCCGTGTCGAGCTGCATGAGCACCGCGGGGACCGCGATGCTCGCCACCAGGTGACGCTGAAGGTCCGACACCCGCTCCGGCAGGTCGGCATGATTCGACATGATCTTGGACAGCATCTGCACGCCGGTGAACGCCCCGACGAACATCCGTGCCGTCGCCGCGACATCCACGTGCGGCAGCAGCTCGCCGTTCTCCTTCGCCTTGCCGAGGATCTCGATGTTGTGCTCGATCCACCCGCTCATCGGCACCCTTCGGTCCAGGCCGTCGCTCGGGGCCCCCTGCTCGACCGTCAGGCGGATGCTGCCCTGCACCAACGGATCCCCCTCCGACAGCAGATGGGCGAGCAGGAAGGCTTCGTCGATGCCCTGCTGGAGCATCAGTTCCTGCGGCGGCGGGGGCGGGATCGACGCCAGCTGGCCGGCCAGCACCGCCTGCGCCAGCTCCTCCTTGGAGGCGAAGTGGAAGTACAGCGCCCCCTTGGTGACGTTGGCCCGGTGGAGGATCTCCGAGATCGTCGCCGCCTCGTAGCCCACCTCGGCGAAGACTCCAGCAGCAGCTACGAGGATGGCCCGCCTCGTCCTGATGGCCCGTTCCTGCAACGCCACGGCCCTCACCTCCGCTATCGGCTCGGTGACGGTTACTTTCCGGGAAGAAAATAAACCGACAGGTTTGTATCTTGCCATCCCCCAGCCATGCGATCAACTGTGACGGAGAAGATCAGCCGCACATGCCCCGTTTGTCGGCAATGCCGTCGGCTCGTCGGGTGACCAGGGAAGAAGAAAACCTCACGCGCGGTATTTGACGTTGTTTCCCATAGCGCATGCCACTGCGGATAGTCCGGATTGCGCTCTGCAGAATGGGATATTCCGCTACGCAACACCAGGCAGATGCCTCAAGGATCCTCTGCCAACGGCTCGCGCTTTGCCATTTTTTGGCTTGATAAGAAAACCGGTAGGTCCGTATCTTCTGGGTCCTGCACATCCCTACTCGGATCTGCGAACTGACGGGGGAGAGGGACATGGCCCTTCTGACAACCCAGCCGTGCATACAGACCGCCGCTTCCGGCGATGCCACGGCGTCTCAGCCACCGCTAACCGGCCTGCCGGGCGACCACCCGAGGACTGACCATCTCCGGGCCGGCCGGCTGGACGATCTGAACGCGATCGAGACGCTCGCCCTCGAGGAACTCGGCAGCATCGACGCCACGCCCGCTCAGGACATGGCCCGGCTGCTCTTCGGCGAGGGCGGCGAGCGCGAGCGGGTCCACGAGCGGTGGCGCCGGCTGATCCGCAACGAAACGTTTCGTCACCGTCCGGGCCGCTCACCTGCCCAACAGACGGTTCAGTCCTACGAGTGGCTGCGGCTGGTGAACGACGCCATCGGGGAGCCCGAGAGCCTCGCCACCGACCCGAGCCTGCTGGCGAGCCTGCACGAGTGGGCCGCGATCGTGGACGGCGGCGGGGGCCTGTGCACGGTGGCGAGCATCCACTACAACCTTTTCCTCGGCAGTCTCCTCGACCATGAGCCGTCGGAGCACCGGGATCTGTCCGAGTTCACGTCCATGCGACGCATCGGCACGTTCCTGTGCACCGAACTCGACCACGGCAATGACGCCGCCGCGCTGGAGACCACCGCCGAACTCGACCCGTTCACCGGCGGGTTCGTCCTGCACACCCCGCACTCCGGGGCGCAGAAGTTCATGCCCAACACCAGCACCACCGGCGGGCCCAAGACCGCCGTGGTCGCGGCCCGCCTCATCACGAACGGTCAGGACCAGGGCGTGTACCTGTTCCTGACCCCACTGAGCGACGAGCACGGCCTGCTGCCGGGCATCCGGGTACGTCGGCTGCCCATGCGGCCAGGCGCTCCGGTCGACCACTGCCTGACCGCCTTCAACCGGGTACGGCTGCCGCGCGAGGCGCTCCTGGAGGCCGAGCACGGCCGCCTCGGCCACGACGGCGTCCTCACCAGCACCCTGGGCAACCGCCGCAAGCGATTCCTGCGTTCGATCGGCCGGGTCACCGTGGGCAAGATATGCATGAGCGGTGCGGCCGTCGGCGCCTCCAGGGCCGCGCTGGCCATCGCCGTCCGCTACGGCGAGCACCGCCGTGTGACCGGTCCCAAGGCGGGCCAGCGCATCCCGGTCAACGCCCACCGCACCCATCACGGCCGCCTGCTGAAGTCGCTGGCCACGGCGTATGCGATGACCTTCCTGCACCGGTCGGCCGTCACCGCGTGGACTCGGCACACAGACGAGACGCGCGAGGAGGCGGAGCGCCTGGTGGCCGTCGCCAAGGGATGGATCACCTGGCAGGCCCGCGCCATCACCACCGAGTGCCGTGAACGCTGCGGCGCCCAGGGCCTGTTCGCGGTCAACGCGCTGGCCGGCTTCCCGGACTACGTCGAGGGCACCGTGACCGCCGAGGGCGACAACCTGGTGATCTGGGCCAAGGCGGCGGCGGAGCTGCTCTTCGCCACCGCGGCCACCGGGTCCCGGACCGCCGCGCGGACCGGCCCACGGGAACTGACCAACCCCCGCTTCCTGCGCTCCCTGCTGGCACAGGCCGAGGCGATCTGGCAGAGGCGGGCGCGGGCCGCGCTGCGCCGTGGGCCCGCCAAGGATCCGGTGGCCCGCTGGAACAGGGCGTCGTCACCGGCCCTGGAGATGGTCTCCGTGCACGCCGGGCTGCGGGCCGCCGACGCCTTCCTGGAAGCGGCGGAGCGGGTGACGCAGCCCGAGACACGGCAGCTGCTGGACGGGCTGTGCCTGCTGTTCCTGCTGGAGCAGATCCGCAGCCACACCGGCGACCTGCTGATGGACGCTCACATGAGTGCCGAGCAGGTCGGCGAACTGCCGTTCGTCATCGACACGGTCGTCGACGGCCTCGCTCCGCGCATGAGGACGCTCGTCGACGCCTTCGACCTGCCCGAGGAGTACCTGGCCGCCATCCCGATCGCCAACGGCGGCCGGGTTCCGCTCGCCGACTACGCGGACATCGCCGAATAAGCCCACGGAACGCCCGGGGGAGCAATAACCCGCTCCCCCGCACGGTTGTCGTTCTCGGTGCCGGGTGTGGCTTCGGGCCCACCCGGCACCGGTCTGTCCCCGTACCGCCGCGCAGGCCGTCTACAGCGGCGACGACACCGCCCCGCCCTCCGACCGCTCCGTCTTGCGCCCCTTGCTCCCCGGCGCCAGCGTGCGCGGATCGACGGCCTCGGCGGGCGCCCCGGTGGCGTACAGCCCGTCGGGGACGGTGTCCCGGTCGTGCGGCAGCAGCCAGAACACCCGGCGCCGGAAGGTGCCCGACGAGCGCGACGGCTTGGCCTTCGGGCCGAGCAGCGCGTAGCCGACCATGCGGCCGTCGCGGTGGTAGGCGGGCCTGCCCCGGCGGGACGGGAGCCGGTCCAGGCTCTGGCGGACGTAGTCCAGGGCGCTGATGTCCTCGAGCCAGACGAGGTCGACCTCGTGGACGATCTCGTCCTCGGCTATGAGGGCACTCATACTGACTCCTCGTCGGCGGCCAACCCGATGCCCGGATAGTACTTGCGCTGGTTGGACAGGATCATTTCCTTCGGCGACGCCAGTCCCACCACCTCCCGGACCCGTGCGGCGAAGGACCGGGACGACACGGCCGGGGCGCCCTCATTCTGGCACCAGGTCCGGTAGGCCGCGTAGAGACCGGCCTGTTCGGCCCTCAGGCCCGGCTCGCGCCGGCAGGACTCGCCGAGGAAGCGCCCGATGTGGTCCTCGGTCTCCGCGTACGCCGTGGTGGCGATGCGCACGGCCTCCGGGCCCAGCAGGTCCCGCTCGCCGTTCAGGTAGCGCCGGGCGCCGGTGACGAGCCAGTTGAGGATGCCGGCCCCTTCCTCCGTCACGAGGATGTCGGCCAGGTTGTCGACCTTGCGGTGGTCGGGGACGACCCGCTCGAACGGGATCAGCCGCATCCGCCGCCAGAACGCGAACCCGCCCGTGCCCACCTCGGGCCGGTGGTTGCCCAGCAGCCACAGCTTGTGCGTCGGCTGGAAGCTGAAGAAGTCCTGCCGCATCCGCCGTGCCTTGATGCGGTCGCCGCCGGTCAGCAGCTTCACCCGGGCCTCGTCGAACCGGTCCCCCGGCTTGACCTCGCTGCACACGATGACCCGGCGCCCGTGCAGCTCGGCCAGGTCGGTGGGGTGTCCCTCGTAGGGGCGGGCCATGAGGAACCCGGGCGGGGCCGCGTCCGCGTAGTCGCCGACGAGCTTCATCACCACGTCCAGCAGCACCGACTTGCCGTTCTTGCCGGAGCCGAACAGGAAGGGCATCACCTGGCCGCCGACGTCGCCGGTGATGGAGTAGCCCAGCAGCAGATGCAGGAAGTCGATCATCTCCCGGCCCTCGGGGCCCTCCCCGAAGGTGTCGGTGAGGAACCGGTCCCAGCGCGGTGTCGGCATGGGTTCGGGCGTGGCGGTGGTGGAGCGGGAGTGGAAGTCCTTGTTCGGGTCCGGCACGCGCTTGAGCCCGGTGCGCAGGTCGACGATGCCGCCGGGGGTGCACAGCGCGTACGGATCGGCGTCCAGCAGCGCGGCGTTGAGCACCATGCCGGGCGCCGACTTGGCCTGGGTGAGCATCGCGTTCATCCCGCTGGTGCTCAGCGCGCGCCGGCGGTGCTGCTGCAGGGCGGTCGTGCTGTGCACGCCCCGCGGGTCGGTGGTGGCGAGGGACTCCGCCAGGTCGCCCGCGGCCCAGAGCACGGTGTCGTCCTCGTCGATCTGCCAGCGGGTGCTGTCCCACCGGAACCAGCCGAGCCCCGGCACGTGCCGGTAGTCGTTGGCGTACAGGCTGACGAAGAGTTTGGCGTTGCCGCGGTCGCTGAGGGTGTCCGGCAGCAGCCCGTCGGGCGTCGCCTCCGCGGCGGCTCTGGAGCCGTTGTGGCCCTTCATACGGCCCTCAGGGGCGCTGTGGACGCTGTGGGCCTGTGCGGGGGCCTGGGGGCGGCTGTGCGCCTCTGGACGTGCCTGGGGCACGCTCTGGGCCAGGATCTGCGCGGCGACCTCCCCTGCGTCGAAGAGGGCGTTGTCGTGGCCGCTCTTCACGGGCGGCCTCCCGGGGTCAGCGGGCGGGTGCGGCCCGCGCTCAGCCCGCCGCGGATGACGGCGCCGTAGCGCCGCTCCTGCCCGGGGCGCGCCTGTCCGGCCGCCTCCCGCAGGACCCGCTCGGCCTCGGCCTCGGCCAGCAGCCCCGCGGCGACGAGCCCGCCGGCGGTGTACGCGGCCCGGTTGAGCTTCTCGGTGAACCCCGCGCCCTCCGGTACGGCGGCGCAGGCGGCCACCTCCGCCAGCAGCGGGGCCAGCGCCCGGCTTCCGGCGCTGCGGCCGCCCGAGGCGGCCAGGACGGCCTGCCGGGCCCGCGGCGGCACCGGCCGGGGCGTGGGCACGTCGACGGGCGGCAGATGGCCGGTGCGCTGAAGCTCGCGCGCCAGCCAGGCGGGCAGCGGCGCGGGCTCGCGCGCCGTGCCCACGGCCTCGTACGTCCCCGCCTCGGTCACGGTGCCCGGAGCGACGATGTACCCGCCGTGCGCCCGTACGTCGACCTGCCAGGCCAGGGCCCTGCCGCCGCCCGAGCCGGAGGAGCACTGCCAGCGGTGGCCACCCAGGGCGCGGTACCACACGTGCAGGCCGCCCGAGGGCGTGCGCACGCGCAGGGTCGTCTCGTCGTCGGCGGGGGAGGCCGCACCGCGCAGGGCGGCCAGCACCCCGATCGTGTGGAAGCCGTTGGCGAGCCCGGTCAGGTCGACGGTCTCGGCGATGTCGATGCCGGGCAGCAGGCGGTCCCGGCCGGGCAGTTGCCGGGGGTGGGCGTCGATGTCGATCACGACCAGTCCCGCGGGCCCGCAGGCGACCCCGACGCCGAACTCCGGGTGGGCGCGCCACCACTGCTCGATACGGGCGAAGTCCAGCGTGGCGGCCCGGAATCCGTGGCACCAGCGACCGGCGGCAGAGCAGCGGCACCCCCGGTGGGTGTGCCCGGGCTCACGGCAGGCCGCGCAGTTGCCCGCCGGCGTCTTGCGTCCCGGCGCCAGCGGATGGACCGGCCAGCCACGGCCCGCGCACCACCGGGCGATGGCCAGGGACCGCGGGACGCCCGGTACGGCGGGAGCGGGCCGCGGTGAGTCGCTGCGTAAAACCCGCAGCTCATCGGCCATGTGTTTCCCCCGTCAGCGACCGAAGCGACTCAACAACAGGCACAGAGTAGCGAAGCAGCGATAAAGCCGGGGTCATGGGAACGAAGAATCGATTCCGACCGCCCGGAGGGCGGCCAGCGACCGAAACAGCGACTCAAAGCGACTGAAAACCCGTTGCCCTATACATCGGTCGCTGCTTCAGTCGCTGTCGAAACCGCAGGTCACAGACCATACAGCCCTCAATTAGCGACTCAAGCGACTCAAGTTCCGTACATATAACGCGCACACGCGCGCACGCACACACGCGAATGTCTCCATATACCCGATCCTTGAGTCGCTTCAGTCGCTGTTCGGCCCGAAAACCCAGCCTGACCAGGCCTTTTACCTAGCGACTGAGCAGCGACTCAACAGCGACCGACCCGGGTTTCGGTCGCTGTTCTTCAGTCGCTGTCCCTCCGCCGCCGTCCTTGAGTCGCTGCCCGCGCAGCGACCGGAGCGACTCAAGCGACTCTGGACCGAACCTGGATGACCGTTTCTTCACCGGGGCGTCTCACCCGCACCAGCGACCGAAGCGACGGAAGCGACCGACCGGCCGTATCCACCGCGTGCCGGGCCTCCCCGGCTCCCCCCGGCCTCCCGGGCGGGCCACGGGCGCGCCACCCGGAAACCCGCGCGCGCCCCGGCTGCGCCGGGCGTCGGGGCAACGGGGGCGGACCACCGGGAGCCGGAGCAACAGCGGTCCTCGGCCGTCACCCGCTTCCGGGCCGCCGCGCAGCTCCCTGGACTGCGCAGCCCCGGGATCCCACCACCCCGGACACCACCCCCGTCCGGGCCTTCCCCGTGGGCGGCACCCTCACCCCTCGTCGGCCACCGCCTCCCGCTCCCGCCACTCGGCGACCCCGCAGGCGATGGCGACTCCGGCGGGGTTGTTGGTGCTGATCCGGGTGAGAGGGAGGCCGTCCGGGCGCTGCAGGTACAGCCAGTGGACGGTGGCGCCGTGGCTGTGCTGGCCGTAGCTGGAGGTCTCCGTCCGCTCGGTGACGCGCACCTCCGGCCAGGTCATGGCATGGGTCTCGGTCCGGCCCCGGGTGACGACGATGCCCCGGTCGAAGACATACAGGCGCAGGTCGCGGTGGGTGAGCCGGCCCTCGGTCCGCAGCGCGGCCGCCGGGATGGCGACGACCAGGGCGAGCAGGACCCCGGCCAGGGCCGTCAGACCGGCGCCGTGCGTGGCGCCGAGCAGGCCGAGCCCGGCGATCAGACAGCCCAGGGCCGGGAACACCGACACGCAGCCGAGCCCGGTGAGCCGGCTGCCGATGTGCACCGCGTGCGTCCGCTCCCCCAACCCGCGTTCCTCTGCCGCCCGTTCGGCTCTGTGCAGCGCCTCCGCGTCCGCCTCGGAGCTGAGCGTGCCCCCGGACCATCGCCCGCCTCCCCCTCCCCGTACCGGCCCCGTGACAGGTTCTTCTCCACCACGGCCGTCACTCAATCGAAGGACATGCTCGGCGGGACGGCGTGTCGCACTGGACGCGTATGCCCGTGGAACACCTCTCCTCGACCTCCCCCCGGCACGCGACACGATGTGCGATCCGCAAGCGATCCGGCGATAGAAGCGATGCGTGACTGGGATAGGGTGCGGCCCGGGAGGTGAGCCGCGTGCCCACTCAGGACGAGCTGTTCAGCGCCGTCGACGCGCTGCTGGAGGAAGTCGCCCAGAACGACCTGCCGGCACCCGCCGAACGCAGGCGCCTGCGCGAGGCCGCCGGGCTCAGCCAGGCCCAGGTCGCGGCCGCGCTCGCGACCCGCCGGGAGACGGTCGCGAGCTGGGAGTCGGGCAGGAACGAGCCCCGGCCGCCGCAACGGGCCGCCTACGCCCGCTTCCTGGACAAGCTGGCCGAACGCTTCCCGGCCCCGCCGGAGCCGGCCCCTGAGACAGCCGGCGCCCGGATGGAGGGACCAGCCCCGCTCGAGCCGTCCCCGCAGACCCCCACTCCTCCCCCGGCGTCCGAGAACCCCCAGCCCTCGCAAGCCCACCAGCCCTCGGAGCGCCATCAGTCCCTGGAGGACCACCAGCCCCGCGAGGCGACGGCCCCCCTCCCCCCGCAGCCGGACACCCGGGCCACGGCGAACGCCGCGCCCGAGCCGCCCCGGCGAACCGCGACGAGGCCCACGACCACCCCCCGGCCGAGATCGGCGTCGAGGCCCGCGCCGAGGAAGCCGTCCAGGACGACGCCGTCCAAGACCCCGGCAGCCTCGGACACCACGGCCGAGGCCGCCGCCGCCCGCTTCGAGAACGGCCCCCTCGCCGTCGTCGACCTCGACGGCGACCAGGTGGTGGCCTACTGCGTGGGCGGCCTCGTCCTGGACGTGCCCGCCAAGAGCCTCCCGGCGCTGGTGGACTGGACGCTGACCGAGGCCCGCCTCGGCCAGGCCCGGCTGCACCGGCACGGCCGCGACGCCGACCCCGTCCTCGTCCTCACCTCCGCCGCCCTGGAGCGCTACGGCCTGCCCGTCACCCTCTCCCCCGAGGAACGCCGTGCCGGACGGCTGCAGGACAGCCACAAGGTCGTCAAGCAGGTCAAGAAGGCCGGTCTGCAGCTGACCCAGCTCGGCTTCGGCCCGTGGGCCCGCCTCTACCGCGATCCCGAGGGCGCCCGCCGCCGCTGCGTCCAGCTGTGCATCCCGTCCTGGGGCGCGCTGCCCGTCGAGGAGTGGGACGACAGGAACGACCCCCGCCTGCCCACCATGCCGGCCGCCGACCTCGCACGCTTCCTCGGCACCTACGCGGAGCGGGTCATGACCCCGCGCGGCACCACGGCCGTCACCGGGCTCGAGCTGATGACGGCCCTGCGCCCGCCCACGCGAGCCGAGAAGGACCCGGACACCGGCGAGTTCCGGCAGGCCTTCAACGCCGACGCCCTCACCGGGGTGTACGACGTGGTGGAGTGCGAGGTGCCGGACGAGCACCCGCTGCTCAAGGGCCGGTTCGCCCGCCACCACCAGCGCACCCCGGCCGAGATGCTGCTGGAGGAGCCGTACGACTGGTGCCGGGAACTCACCGACGACGAGTGCATGCAGCCGTATCTGGTCGCCATCGACGTCAACATGGCGTTCGCGGCGGCCGCCAACGGCCTGACCGTCGGGCTGAACGGGCCGACCCACCTCACCGGCAACCCGCCCTTCGACCCCGCGCTGCCCGGCTCCTGGCTGGTCGACCTCTCCCACGTCGACCTCTCCCGGGTCGAGGTCGGCGGCCGCACGCTGGACGCCGACCGGCTCCCGTCGCCGTTCACCCCGAGGGGCGAGCGGCCCGAGGGACCGGCCTGGTACGCCACACCGACCGTGGCGTACGCGGTGGAACTCGGCTTCGAGGTCGCGCCGATCGAGGCGTACGTCCGCACCCGCACCGGCCGCTATCTGGACCCCTGGTACAAGCGGCTGCGCGACGCCTACATCGCCACCATGGCCGACCTCGGGGTGAGCACCGGCATGGCGGGCGAGGAGTTCCTGGAGGCCATGGCCCGCTCCCGGCACGCCGATCCGACGCTGGCCCTGGTGCTCAAGGCCATCAAGGCGACGGCCAAGGGCGGCATCGGCAAGCTGCGTCAGCGCAACCGGGGCCAGGTCCCGTACTACGAGCCCTGGCCGGCGCTGGCCCGCCCCACCTGGCGCCCCGACATCCGCGCCGCCGTTCTGGCGACGGTCCGGGTCAGCATGCACCGCAAGATCATGAAGACGGCGGCCGCCACGGACCGCTACCCCGTCGCCATCGGCACCGACGCCCTCGTCTACCCCTCCCCCGGCCCCAGCCCGCTGGACTTCCTGCCGTACACCCCCGATGGCAAGCCGGTGCCGGGCACGTTCCGGCTGGGCGTCAGCCCCGGCATGATCAAGCACCAGGGCACCCAGACCGTGCTGTGGGCGGAGGAACAGTTCGAGCAGCACGGCGGGGTGTTCAACATCGCCAACCACATCAAGAACGACGGCACCGCCGCCGAAGGGGAGTAGCCGGTCATGGACTCGGTAGGGGACAGCCTGGACCGCGCGCTGGAGCAGGCGTTCACCCGCCCCATCCCCAAGAGCGCACCGGCCCGGATGAGGTTCCTCGTCAAACAGCTCAAGGGCACCAGGCCGGTCGCCGAACTGCTGGGCATCTCCCAGCGCACGGTGGAACGGTACGTGGTCGACCAGTTGAAGCAGCCCCGCCCCGAACTCGCCGCCCGCCTGGAGCGCGAGGTCCGCCGCCGCTGGCAGCCGCAGGTCCGGGCCCGCGCCAAGCAGAGGGCCGCCACCACCGACGGCCTGGTCTTCACCACCCGGGCCAGGTTCGGCTTCACCGCCGCCCCCGGCACCACCGACGACGCCCGCATCCGCGACATCACCCAGGCCCTCCCGCCCCGCTGGGCCGAGCGCCTCTTCCAGGCCCGAGACGCCGGAGCCACCGAGGACCAACTCCTGCAGATCGCGGCGGAAGGCCTCGGAGAGATGTACTTCCGAGCCGACAACACCCGAGCCCAGGGCCTGGACGTCCAGTTCACCGACGTCGACCAGATCGACATCTCCCTGTAGCCGCCTGCGCCTCACCGACGAGGACCGACCTATTACGCCGTAATAGCCCTCGCCCTCCGCCTCCCTCCCCTCAGCCCCGCCCTGGCACCACCGAGCCGGCCCCCATGCCCGTCCACCGCCGCCGCGCCCGGCTCACTGCCCCCTATTACGGCGTAATAGCTCTCCGGCTCCCCCACCCACCGACCCGGCCCGCCGAACATCGATCGGCTCCCCGGCACCTATTACGCCGTAATAGCTCTCCCTTACGGCGTGACAGCCTCGCCTACGCCGTCCCGCTCGACTGTGCCTGCCAGCGCCTGAGGCCGTCGTGGGCTGCCCGTGTCCCTGGGTGGTTCGGGCCCAGTCGTCGCCGGCAGTCCTCGTACAGCTCCGCGAACATACGAGCGGCCACCGCTGTGTCGCCTGCGGTTCCCAGCGACTCCCCGAGATTGGCCCGGGTGGCCAGGGTGTCGGGATGGGCTGAGCCCAGCAGCCGCTCCTGGTCGTCCAGCAGTTCGGCGTATGCCGTCGCGGCCCCGGCGGCGTCGCCCGCCCTTCTCCTCATGGCGGCGAGCCTGCCGCGGACAGTCAGGACGTACGGATGGTCGGGCCTCAGCACCCGCAGGCACGCGTTCAGCAGGTCGGCCAGGACGCTGACCCCGCCGTCGGCGTTGCCCGTCGCGGCTCGCCAGAAGGCCAGGTTGGTGCAGACGGCCAGGGGCCGAGGGTGTTCCGAGCCCAGAATGCGAAGCGAGTCGGCAGCGAGTCCGGCGAAGGTGCTCTCCGCGAGGACCGCGTTCCCCGCCTGCCTCAGCCAATAAGCGGTGTTGGCACGGGCGCCCAGGGTCTCGAGGTGGTCAGGACCCAGAACCCGTTCCACGCCGCGCAGCAACGCGGCGAAGGCGCTCACGGCGCCGTCCGCATCCCCCGACATGCCTGTCATCTGCGCGAGGTTGGCGCGGGCGGCGAAGGTGTCGCGATGGTCGGGACCAAGAGTGCGTGAGCGAGGCTGCCATCTGTCCGCTCGCCCCAAGACTGCTGCCGGTACGGAAGAGCACTTCATCGGCGTCGGGGCGGAACAGGGCGGTCCCGGCGAGGTGCTGAAGCACCTGGGCGTTGTCGCGCAAAGCGCGGTCGAGCGCGACGTCGCGCTCGACCGCGAGCCAGGCTGCGATCAGGGCATCGGCGGCGACGCGAGCGAGGCTGTCCTGCTGCTGCGAGGACAGGGTCTCGCGGACCGAGCGTTGGATCAGGCTGTGGATGCGTACGGCCCGATGGGGCGCGTCGGGGGTGTGGTCGACCAGGTTCAGGCGGTGCAGAGCCCGCAGAGCGGCGACCGACTCGTCGGCGCTCACCCTGGTGGGTTCCCGGTGGTGCCCGGAGGCGTTCGGACTCGTGCGGTGCTCGGCGTACGCGAGGGCGGGTTCGCCGGCCAGGGCGGTTGCGGGGATCACTTACTGGAAGTGCCCGCCCGCCGCTGCAGGAACCCCAGCGGCCTCGCACGTGGCGCGGGCCGGCGCCGCTCCCCGTCGGCCTATTACGGCGTAATAGCCCGGCACCGCCCTGCGAGCTATTACGCCGTAATAGCTCGCAGACAACAAGGGACGGGCCGGCCGCCCCCAAGGCAACCGGCCCGTCGCTGTTCCCGCAGTGCTCACTCGCCCTGCACGGCAGCCTCCTCGGCGAAGGACTGCGCCAGTTCGGCGAGCCGGGCGGGGTTCCGCTCCCGCCCCTTCTTGCACAGGTACCGGAGCAGGTCGAAGAAGGTGTCGTCGTTGTCGATGTTCCGGTCCAGGAGCATGGCGAGGGGCCCCGGCTCGTCGTACGGCACCCGGCGCGGATGGGAGCCGCCCGACGCATCCGCCTCCGCATCGGCGACGGACGTCTCCGCCCGCGGCTCGGGCACCTCGGCTGCACCAGCGGCCGGCGCAGACGCCCCCGCTGCTCCCGCCGCCGGAGCTTCCGACTTGGCTCCCCCTATTACGCCGTAATAGCCCTCGGCCTTCGCCGCCCGCCGACCGGAAGCGGCAGCACCGGCTCGCTCCCTCGGTTCCGCCGTTGCGGCCGGGCCGGGTTCCTCGCCTCCTATTACGCCGTAATAGCTCCCCGACTCCCCCGCTCGCCGGCCCGACCCGGTGCCCCCGGCCGGTTCCGCCTGCCCGGCCCCCGCCGCCGTGCCAGGATCGCCGTCTCCTCTTACGCCGTAATAGCCCTCCCGCTCAGCCGGCCGCTCCGACGCGGTGGGCGCAGCGCTCTCGCCTCCGCTCGCCTTCTGCCGCCCGCGCCGCTCCTCCTCCCGGCGCGCCCGCTCCTGCTTGAGCTCCTGGAGCGCGGCCTCCTGCTCAGCGGCCGGCTTGTTGGCCACCGCGCGCAGCAGATCGATCGGCTCCTCGCCGATACGGCGCTGCAGTTCGGGAGTGAGATTGAGCAGGGCCAGCCGCTGCGACACCCACCCCTGCGAGCGGTGGAGCCGCTTGGACAGGGCGGTCTGGCTGCCGTGGATGGCCAGCAGGCGCCGCAGCGCCCGCGCCTCGTCGAGCTCCCCGAGATCGCTGCGGTGGATGTTGGCGACGAGCGCGGACTCCAGGAGTTCCTCGGAGTTGGTGCCCTGGTCGTCGCTGACCATCACCTTGACGGCTGGGAGCCCTGCCTCGCGGGCGGCGGCGAGCCGGCTGCTGCCGTCGATGACGACATGCGTGGTGTCGGGCTCGAGGTCGGCCTCACGCTCGGGGTTGGCCTTGATGTAGGCGTCACGGTTCATGACCGTGATCGCCTGCTTCTGCCCGTGCGTCTTCAGGCTGCCCGCGAGATCGGTCAGGTCACCGAGACTGGACCGGGGGTTGTCGGGGTTGAGGCTGATGCGGTGCGGCGGAAGCTCGGTGGGCGGGGCGACCCCCTCGGTGGGCACCCCGGTGGCGGCGGCCACGGCCTGGCGGCGCGCGCTGACCGAGCGCACTCCCCCGCCGAAACGGCCGGCTCCCAGCTGGTCGGCCTTGCTCATACGATCTCCCGGGCCAGTGCGCGCATCCCGATCGCCTGCTGCGACTTGGGTGCGTAGGACAGCAGCGGCCGCTTCATCCGGACCGCTTCCTTCTGCTCCTTGAGGTCGCCGATGAGTCCGACGACCCGGGGATCCTTTATGTCCACCCAGCCCTGCAGCGAGGAGGTGGCGATGAAGCCGCGCCGCGAGTCGTACAGGTTGACGACGATGCCCAGGTAGTCGATGTCGACCTGCAAGTCACCGCGCAGGTCGTCGATCTGGGTGGTGAGCAGCTCGTAGGCGTCCGCCGAGCTGTCCTCGGCCTGGACGACGATCAGCGCACCGGACTGACCGGGCTTCTCCCCGTCGCGCCGGCGGCCGTAGTACGCGGCGGCGTCCATGCTCAGGCCGAGGCTCGGCGGGCAGTCGACGAGAATCACGTCGTAGTCGGCCTCGAGCGGGGCGAGGGCTCGTTCCAGTGCCGCCTCCCTGGCGCGCACCGCGGACAGACGCACATCGAGCAGGAAAGCGTCGTTGCAGGCGGGCAGCAGATGGAGCCGCCCGCCGAAGGTCTCGTCGTCGATGGAGACGATGAGATCGCGCAGGTCGCCCTTGGGGTCGCCCGCCATGTGGTTGGTCAGGCTGTCGCCGTTCATCGGCAGGGGAGTGGCCCCGAGCTGGTTGGTCAGGTGGCACTGCGGGTCGAAGTCGACCAGCAGGACCCGCATCCCGAGCCCCGGCAGGTTCTCCACGCTGAGCGGGTCGTCGCCGCCCGGCACCTCGCTGCCCGGCACCTCGTCGTCGGACGCCTCGCTCGCCCGCAGGGCCTCGGTGAGCGCCTTGGCCACCCGCACCGCGTGCAGGCGCTCGGTGTCCTCGGCGAGCGCCTCGCCGAGGCCCGCCGTGATCGCGGTCTTGCCGACACCGCCCTTCTGGTTGCACACGATGATGCGGCGGGTGATCTCGGGCCGCTCCACGTGCGGCGCGGGATTGGAGTCGAGCCACAACTGCACCGACTGCGCCAGGCCCTGGATCAGCGAGACCCGGCGCTCGGTCGCGACCTGCCGGAACTCGTCCCACTGGCCGGGCGGCAGGAAGGTGGAGAACGAGTCGGCACGCGAGGTGTCGACGGCCGGGGGAGTGGAGGCGAGCGTGCACCAGTCCCGGATGCCCTGCTCGACGGCCGCCTGGATCTCGATCCCGTGCTGGGCGGCTCTGACCTTGAGGTTCTGCCGGAGCCATCCCGGCAGCTTGGAGACGACCTTCTCGCGGTCGCTGGAATTGGCTGGCGAACTCATGGACGACACCTTACTAACGTCCAAGATCTTTGGAAGCACCGACACGTTAGTTGCTTCAGTCTGACGGGGTGTAAGGCACCGTGCCGACGCCCCCAGTGTCGGTCCTGGAGCTCTTACGCCGTAACAGCCCACGCCCAGAAGTCTCCTGCCGTACCGCCCGTTCCCGGGTGCGGGTCACAGCCCCCCACGGGCATCCGCCGTTTCCCGGTGCAGCTCCGTGAACGGACCCGGACGTGGCTGAGCAGCGTGGTACCAGGGGCCTTCGCCGGCCCCTGGACCCCGCTGCCCCGGCACTTCCCGGCGCGCATCCGTTTCGTCGTGGCCCGGACCGTGCGCGCCGGGAAGCACCGGGTTCGTGTACGCGCGGCTCCGTCGTCGAGCAGGACTCGAGCGGTCCGAGGTCCGCTGTCGAGCGAGGCCTGTCCGGGGCGACTTGTCGTGGGCTGAGGTCGGTCGGGCGGTTGGGGGGAGTGTGACCGGCAGACCCTGGTACGTCGCAACAGCCCGGCCAGTCATTACGGCGTACTAGCCCACCGATTCCACTCCCGCCTCCCCGGACGGGTCGCCCGCCGGATACCGAGGTAAGAGAGCGCACCCGCCATTGCGGCTCTGACCTGCGTAAACACATCGAACAACCCAGATCGGGAGAACTGGCAGGCAGTTCCGCCAATCGTGCACGGCGCTCCACGGATCGTGGTGCCCAGATCCCTCGGACGTACCACCCGGTCTCAGGAACCGCACACCACGTTTCCAGGAACTGGCACCCGGTTCAGAAGAACTGCCACCACGACTGTAGGAACCGGGTACCACGATCCTGCAGACGTACCAGATTGACGTCACGTACATGAGTCGACCGCTCGGAGCAGTCCTGAGTGCACGAGGAGACCTTGACGGAGCGACAGGCGACACGGCCGACAGGCGGAGTTGATTGACTTCATGCTCATGTACGTTAAGTTCATCTGGTCGGCCTCACGGTCGTCCCTCATGAACCACCAATCACCCCCCTTCCACGGAGGGCCCGTTGGGAGCAGTACGCAGACTGGTCGACGCCGATACCGGCGAGCCGGTCCCCTATGCGCCGTATGCCTTCTCCGGCCGGCACACACAGGTCGACAAGGCACGAGTCGAGGCGATCACCGAGTCCAAGGCGTTCACGCCCAGCCAGAAGTTCCTCGTCCTGTGGTGGATCGGGGTCTCGCCCGAGGGCATGGAACCGCTGCGGGCCACCGGAGCGGACATCGCCAAACGCGTGGGCATGTCCCCGGATGCCGTAGGAAAAATCAACAGGAAGCTGGCCAAACACCGCATCCTGGTGATCCGAGGACGCATCGGCAACTACAACTTCTACCGGATCAGCCCGTACATTGCCTTTCACGGCACAGGGATCGAACAGCGTGAAGCCGTGAAGACGTGCAACCCGCCGGACATCCCAGGATTCGACGAGAATGCCCCTGCACGGTGGGAGGCCCAGTGATCAGCACCGACGACAAGCAGAAGAACCTGGAACTGCTTGAGAAGACGGCCGGCATGAGCGCCAACCAGCGTCTCGTCGTCATGCTGTACGCCCTGCACCCGACCGACCGGTCCGGCGCCGTCCTCGAAACCGCGGCCAACCTGGCCAAGCTCGTCGGCATGGCGCCACCCGTCTTCTCCCGCACCCGTAAGCAGGTCATCGAGGCCGGCTGGCTCGAGGAGACCGAGAGAATCGGGCACATCAAGTACTACCGCCTCGACCCCAAGCGCATGGGGGAGAACGTCGTCGTCCCGCTGCGCCGCGCGACCTGACGATCGCAGGAGCGCACCTCATTGACGTCACGTACATGAGGTGCGCTCGTCAGGACGTCTCGCTTGCCCCGAACGCAAGGACGACGGCCGCCGGGCACGCACACGTACGGTCTCGGCCGCCATGGGGCGGCCGAGACCGTATCGCTGCGCTCTGCACTTGCGGAGAGGGCAGGATTCGAACCTGCGTGGACCCTCGCAGGAGTCCGACTCCGGGCTTGCCGCCCTGGTCCCCGATCAGCCACTCCGGGCACCTCTCCTCGCTCCCGGCCCCGCGGTCTTCCCGCGGTGCCGTTCACGTGTTTCACGATGCCAGGCCGGACTGACGCTCCTCTGACGCGCCGCTGACCGGTCGTACGCATCACCTGCGTAGGCCGTCAGCTATTACGCCGTAATAGCGCCGATCTCCATTACGGCGTAATAGCCGCCGACCGCAGCACGATGACCGGGGGATCGGGCGGCCGCCGACCAGACTGGCCAATTGTTGCTCAAAGTAACGGCACTGTACTGTCCCGGCTGACATCATCAGCTCTACTCGCGGCAGCTCTCGACGAAAGGTGCGCCGGCGAGAGGACCGGGCGCCGGTGCGACATGCCGAAGCGAGGACTGCTCGCTCATCGCACGCTGACGACGGTCCAGCCTGTTCGTGGGACGTCTTGGGGGCGCCGTCGATGAGTTGGGTTCACCACGCCTGGTTAGTGGACTACGCCTTACCGGCCTGCGTGAGCGCGGCCATCGCCTGGGTCGGCCTGGTGCGCGAGTTCGCAGGCAAGGGACGGCTGCTCGGCAGCTGGGCCTCGTCCGCCCTGACGCTCCTCGTGCTGGCGATGATGGCTGCGGTGGCAGCCGGCGCGGTGGCCCTCCTGCCGCACGCGGCGTCGATTCCTCCCGTGATCGCGGGCGCGGCGACGGGCGCCACCGCGCTGCCCCGGCGCAAGCAGGAGGAGACGGCACAGCCGTACGTCAAGTTCATGACGCTGGGCATCGCCCTGGTCAGGGAACGGCTGGTACAGCGCGTCCACCTGGACGCCTGCACCTGGTCGGACCGCTTCCTCGACGGCATCGAAACGTCCACCCAGCTCAGGGTGTTCGTCCACGACCTCAAGCTGTACCTGCTGGAACGGCACCCGCTCGCCGCCGACACCAAAACGATCAACGCCATCTACGCGGACGCCGAGAAGGCGATCGACGTGGCACTGGACGTGCAGACCAGCATCGACGAGGCATGCCGCGAAGGTGAGGTCACCTGGCAGCGCGACCCCACCCTTGAGGAGCTCATCGCCCGGCGCCAGGCGTTCGGCACCGCACTCGCCGAGTGCGGACACCTCCTGCGCTTCGCCTACGTCCACGGCCGCCGCAGCCAGAACGAAGAACTCCGCGCCCTGCGCGCGAAGGCCACAACCAACGACGCATTCCACAGCCCGGGGCTGCCCCCGCAGCGCCGCTGGTACGACCGATGGCTGGCCCGCGGACGATAGGCGGACGACGAAGCACGGCGACGGGTCGGCTTTGAGACAGAAACGGCGGCGGTACGGACGCTCAGTGGTGTGCCGGGAACCCCGCGCTTCTGGTGGCAGATGCGCCCGTGCTGCCACTGGCTGCCGCCTGCGGCCGGGGACAGAAGGTGATCTGGACGTCGGCGTCCAGCGCCTCCGCTACGGCGGCGAGGGTCCGCACCGTGAGATTCGCATCCCCGGACATGATCTGGCTGACACGACCCGGACTGACGCCCATCGCCTTCGCCAGATCGGAGCGGCTCTTGCCCAGCCCCGCCAGTACGCCGGCCAGCGAGGCCGTGGCCTGCCTCGCCACCCGTGCCGCAGCTAACTCGGTCCGGCTCTCGTCACGAGCAAAAATGCCCACGTCTCACTCCCCCAACTCACATGGTGGTAGCGCCTGTTACCACTCCCTCAGAATGCCACCTTTAGCTATGGCTAAAAACTCGATTGGTGAAAAATCTACCCCCCACGCCCTGCCCCCCAGGGGCTGACCTGCGGAAACCCCGCAACGAGACTGACGCAAAGTCACCCTCTCGGACCACCAGCGGCCGCATGCTCTGCACTCCATCCGCCGGTGAGCTGGCGGCGCGCGGTGACGAGGAGCCAGGTGTTCCCCAGGAGCGTGCACAGCAGGACGACTGATGGCAGGGGTACGGCCCGGCAGGAGGCGCTCGGGCAAGGGTTGACCTGTGGCTGCTCCAGGCCGGACAGGCCGACGTAGGTGCCGCGTGGCGCAGGGCGGCATGGTGCCGCATGAGCACGTCTGCGTAGTCGGCCGGTGCGATCTCTGATCCCACAGATTCGTAGTAGGTCCACAGCGAGATGGCGAAGGCATCACGCACATAGACTCGCGGGGCGACCCGAGGCTCGAGCTCGGCCACCGGGGCGTCGACCTCGGCGAGACGGCAAGCCCCCTCTACTTCGCACTCAGAACCAGCCAGGTGCGCCAAGGGAGCGACCCGAGCCAGTACATCGCACGGGACCAGGCGCAGCACGACGTAGTCGAGTTGTTGATGACGATCACATCGTCGACCCGGAGACCCAGCTCCGCAGTGGTCGTCCGTCCTGCCTCGACTGCGCGACGGAGTTCCAATGGCCCCCTACCGTCCCCTCATCTCCAGGCCCCATTGCTGCTTTCCACCGACACAATCACGGCACCCATCTCGACGCGTCCGCACCGGCTGGACAGCGACCCAAGCGACTGAACACCCGACACAGGCCGTTGGCTTCCTAGCCGGCCGCCGCACTGGTGACCGAGGTCCTGCCCACGGCACCGACCGGGGCGACGGTCTCGTCGCCCCAACGGCGGCTGTCCCGAAGGCGCCGCGCCGCTGCCCGCGACCGCCTCGTCCGCCGAGTCCTTCGGCCGACACGTGGTCATGGACCAGTGCGATGCGGAAGAAACCCCCTAGTGATCAATCTGCGCGATGTGCCTTCGTGGCACGGTCCGGACCGAGAGACCGTCTTACGTGATCGAGCGAACCTGACCGACCCGGATGGCCTTGGCCACTTCGCTCAGGTCGTTGTTCAGCTGGTGATCGCGTCCGGGCAGCCGGTGCACCTGAGCCTGTGGAATTGCGCGGGCATAGAGGTCGGCATGCAGCGGTGGGGCGGTCTCGTCCTCGAGTCCGTGGAACACATGCACCTGCGCGCCGCGCGGCAGCCTGGCGCCGAGATCGCTGGGCAGCTCGAACTCGGTGCCTGGCCAGCCGCCCTGGCCGACGAACGGAGCAGAGAGCAGCACGATCGCTGCAAGCCTGCGCTCCGGCGGCTGCTCGGCGAGTGTATGGATGAGGATCGTCCCGCCCACCGAATGGCCGGCCACGACCGCGTAGTCCTCGAGGTCCGCCATCTCATGCCGGATCGCCGGGCTCCACCGGGCGTAACTCGGGTCGCCCTCGTCGGGCATACGCGGGTAGCGGACCTCCTGCTCGTCCCCGAGCTCTCGCCTCAAGCTGTCGACCAGTTTGTCGTCCCATTCGTCGTGCGCGCCTGCTCCGCCGCCCTGGATGAACAAGACCTGCTGAGTCCCTGTCATGGCGATCGTCCCTCGTACGGTCGTAGAACCCGGCTTTTACCCGCTGCTGGCCGGTGTCAGCCCTGGGCGGAATGGGGGTACGTCTGGTCGAGCGTCACGACGGTCTTGCCATGCCCCGCCAGGAACCCGGCTATCGCTCCAGCGGAACTCCGAAGATCCCACCGGAGGCGCCGCGGCACGCGGCTCAGCCGGTTGTTGATCAAGGGGTGTCGGCCTTTGCCTCCGATACCTGCAACCTCAAGGTGCAGCGTGCAGACGGCGTTCGGCTGTCCTCGCATTTCTCCATGGGGCCATGGTGCCGACAGCGGCGGCTGAACACCCCCGGCCGCCTGGTATCCGTTGGCGCTGCGGTGCGGCCCCTGCGTCAGCGTGCCCGGCGGCCGGCCGGTGGGCATCCACGGACGGCGGCTGACGCCGAGGCGGAGTCGGGGTCGCGGCGCCGCAACTCCTGGCGGAGCCGGGCGAGCGCACGGTGCAGAGTGCTCTTGACCGTTCCAGGCGCCATGCCGAGGGCGGCGGCCGTCTCCTCTGTGGTCATCTGCTCCCAGTGCCGCAGCACCACGACGCTGCGTTGTTGGAGCGTCAGCACTCGCATGATGTCCATCAACAGCGCGCGGTGGGCGTGCTGTTCGGCGCAGTCCTCGACGGGTGCGTCCGGAAACTGTTCGATGGGGAGCTCCTGCAGCTTCTGGGCCCGCCACCACTCCGTGCGCGTGTTGATCATGACGCGGCGCAGATAGGCGTCTGCACGCTGCTTGTCGGCCATGCGGTCCCACTGGGGGTAGGTGCGCAGTAACGCGGTCTGCAGCAGATCCTGGGCCTTGAGCGGGTCGGGGACCAGGCGCCGGGCGCTGCGTAGCAACGCGTCGTGCCGCACGCGGACGTACTCTTCGAATTCCAGCACCTCGCCAACGGGCTTACGAGCGTTCATGATCTGGCTCCTGTTCTGTGGGCATGAGCATCCGGGACGTGCCGCGCGGCCGACGTGGGATGACACCGGGCGGGCCGAGGCGCGCCCGCCCGCCTGGTGCCGGCTGTCGCTCGCCGTCGCTCAGGCGCGAACAGCGGTCGTCTTTGATCACGATGGGCCGATGGCCGGGGCGCTGCGGCGGTTACCCCCGAGCAGCGCGGCACGCTGCGGTGGTGCCCGAGGTGCCCCATGCCTGCCATGGGGCACCTCGGGGGGGCGGTGGGCGCTACACCGTCAGGTCGCCCGACGGATTCAGAAGTTGCCGGCGTTGAGGGCCTTCTGGAGCTGGGTGGTGGTGCTGGTGTCCCAGGCGTCCTGGGGCGTGAGGCCGAGGTGCTTGTTGAGGGCGGTGACGGTGTCGGGTCCGGTGACGCCGTCGGCGGTGACCTGCAGGTAGGTCTGCAGGGCCTTGACGGTCAGTGGCCCGAAGGCGCCGTCGACGTCCAGCACGGCCCCCGTCTTGGTGTTGAGGGCGCGTTGCAGGGCGGCGCAGGTGGCGGGCCCGAACTGGCCGTCCACGGCGAGCGGTGCGGGGGCGGCGACGAGAGCCTTGGGCTTGATGACGCCGGTGCGGCCGGCGAGGGCGGCCTTCATCACGGCGGCGGTGTGCGGGCCGTACTCGCCGTCCACAGTCAGCTTGTGCTTCGACTGGAAGGTGCGCAGTGCCTGGTCGGTGGCGGGCCCGAACTGGCCGTCGACGGTGAGGCCGGCCTTCTGCACGGTGTTCAGGTTCGCCTGCAGGGTCCTGACGGCCTTGCCGGTGGAGCCTTTGCGCAGGATGCCGTCGTGGCTCGGCATCGGGGCCGCACCGTCGTAGGCGGGGCGGCCGTAGCCGACCACGCAGGCGCGGCCGCGGACACGGCGGCGGAAGGCGTTGGAGGTGTTGCCCTCCAGGGTGGTGATGGTGCCGTTGGAGTGGACGGCCTCCACCAGGCCGACGTGGTCGATGCCGCTGATGGACCGGCCGCCGGAGAAGTCGAAGAAGACGACGTCGCCGGGGCGGATACCGCCCAGACCGTAGTGCCAGCGGCCGTGGCTCTGGAAGGCGCGGGCATGCGCGGTGGTGAGGGCGAACTTGCCCATCACGGCCTTGAGGTTGTCGGAGTGGGCGGCCTCGTAGCTGATGGACATGTCGCACCACGGGCCGGAGAAGCCGTACCACGAGGTGATGAGGTTGTGGTTCGAGCCGGGCGGGTGCTCGGTGGTGCCCAGCAGCTTGCGGGCGGCGGCGATCATTCCCTGTGCGGTTCCCATGGCAGGTCTCAGAGCTCCATGTCGTCGGGGAGTGCGTCGAGGTCGGAGGCGACCTCGTGGGCGGGGTCCTGACTGACGCCGGTCTGGTCGGGGTCGATGTCGAAGACCCCCGCGCCGCCCTGCGGGTAAGGCGGCGCCTGCTCGTTCTCACTCATGAACACTGGCTCCTTCATTGCTTCACTCGGGTGGTGGGGCCGCCTGGCCACGTGCTCGTGCCGGAGCTTTGTTGAGCCGTCCGACAACTGACGCCGGGCCTGGGCGACCGCCGTGCACCACCGAGTTCAGCGGGACGGGAATTGAATGGGCAGCCGGTTCCGCCGCCCTGAACAATGGCCGCGCCGCAGGTCACGGGTATGGCGTTGCCGCGGTGGCCAAAGGAGAGACCTTCGGATTGCGCTCCTGCCACGAGGTTGCGTACCTTGTCCGGCCTCGCGCCGCATCCACGGGGGAAGCGGACGGCCCAGAGGGGTGAGCTGTCGATGGCGGGACGTCGTGAGAGTCCGCTCGATCCCAGCACCGGGCCGGTGGCACGGTTCGCGGCCGAGTTACGCAAGCTCCGGGTGGAGGCCGGGAGTCCGACCTACCGGGTGATGGCGCAGCGCACGGGTCAGGGGACAAGCACCCTGTCGCAGGCTGCCGGTGGTGAGCGGCTGCCGACCCTGCCCGTCGTACTGGCCTACGTGAGGGCATGCGGCGGTGATCCGGAGGACTGGGAGGAGCGCTGGCGGCAGGCGGCCGCCGAAGTAGCGGCGGAACCCCGCGCCGAGGACGAGAACGCCGAGCCCCCGTACCGGGGTCTGGCCCGCTTCGAACCCGGCGACGCCGATCTGTTCTTCGGCCGCGACGAGCTCACCGACCGCCTGGTAGAGCTGACCCGCTCCCGGCGGTTCACCGCCGTGTTCGGCCCGTCGGGCAGCGGCAAGTCCTCTCTCCTGCGGGCCGGCCTCATCCCCCGCCTCCGCAACCCGGACCAGGCCACCCCACAGCCGGCCGCGCTACGCGTCCTCACCCCAGGCGAACACCCCCTGCGCACCCACGAGCAGCGGCTGACCCCGAAGGACGGCGACGGGGACACGTGGCTGATCGTGGACCAGTTCGAAGAGCTCTACACCCTCTGTCACGCCCCGGCCGAGCGCGACCAGTTCATCGACCGCCTCCTGACCGCCACGGATCCCGGGAGCAGACTGCGCGTCGTCATCGCCGTGCGCGCCGACTTCCTCGGCCATTGTGCCCAGCACCCGCGGCTGACGGCCGCGCTGCAGGAGGCCACCGTGTTGGCCGGCCCGATGAGCCGTGACGAGTTGCGCGACGCCATCGTCAAACCCGCCCAGACCGCCGGGCTGATCGTCGAACGCACCCTGACCACGCGCATCGTCGAGGAGGTGGAGGGCGAACCTGGCGCCCTGCCGCTGATGTCCCACGCCCTGCTGGAGACCTGGCGGCGCCGCAAGGGCCGAGCCCTCACCGCTCAGGCCTACGACGCGGCCGGAGGTCTCAGCGGCGCCATTGCCCGCACCGCCGAGAACGTCTACACGCGTCTGACCCCGTCCCAGGCCGAGCTCGCCCGCCGTATCCTGCTCCGCCTCATCACCCCCGGCGAGGGAACCCCCGACACGCGCCGGCCCGCCCCTCGCACGGAACTCGACTTCGGCGACCCCAGCGACACAGCCACCGTCCTCGAACACCTGGCCCGCGCCCGCCTGCTCACCCTCGAGCACGACACCGTCAACCTCGCCCACGAGGCCCTCATCGTCGCATGGCCCCGACTGCAAGCCTGGATCAACGAAGCGCGCGACCGCCTGCGCCTGCACCGCCAACTCACCGACGCCGCCAATGCCTGGCAGAGTGTCGACCGCGACCCGGGAGCCCTGTATCGCGGCGTGCGGCTCGCAGCGGCCGAGGAGGCATTCGAGACGACCGGTTACCGTGCCGCCCTCACTACGCGGGAAGCGGAATTCCTCACCGCCAGCCTCGAGATGCGCCGTCGAGAACAGCGGGCGGGTGCCCGCGCGACCCGGAGGCTGCGCATCCTGATCGCAGTGTTGTCCGTGTTGAGCCTGGTCACGTCCGTGACCGCCGCGATCGCCTTGCAACAACGGGCCAGCGCGCGCACCGAGCGCAACACCGCCATTTCCAACAGGATCATCACCGAAGCGGATCAGTTGCGGGGCACCGGCATGTCCGGCATGTCACCGCAGACCCAAGACGTGTCGCTCGCGGCCCGGCTCGATATCGTCGCCTACCGTCTACGGCACTCTCCGCAGGCTTATACAAACCTGGTCGCAGCCACGACCGCCGTGCTGTCCACGACCCTCAGCAGTGAGCCGGACTCGGCTGGCAACGTGGTGTTCAGTCCGCGCGCGCAGGTCCTGGCCGCCGTGGAGGCAGATGGTTCCGGTCCGGCGCGGGTGCAGTTGTGGAGCACCGCCGCATCCGCGCATCCCGAGCGGTTGGGGCACCTTCCCGACGACCGCCGCACCGAAGTCACCGCGGTGGCGTTCAGCCCCGACGGGCACATCCTGGCCGCCGCCACCGCTCCCAGCGAGGGCAGCGATACAGACACCGGTACTCCGGCAAGACTTCAGTTGTGGGACGTAACCCGTCCAGCACATCCAACCCTGGTCGGCACCAGTGCTTCTACCCCCGACAGGGTCGACACGGTGAACTTCAGCCCCGACGGGCGCACCCTGGCCACCACGGGCGACAGCGGCAGGATCCGGCTGTGGGACGTCACCGATCCGGTATCTCCCCGACTCCTTAAACCCCTTCTGCGTGGTTCGCGCAATGGCTTCGGCGCCGTAGCCTTCGCCCCGTGGGGTCACCTCCTGGCCGCGGTGGAAGAAGACCGAGGTGACGCGGTGGGCTTGTGGGACGTCGCCGACCCCGCACACCCCCGCCGTGTGTGCGGCCTACCGTCCCAGCACGTCATCGGACTGGCATTCGCCCAGCGGGGTCACCTCCTGGCCACCACGAGCGGCGGGAAGGAGGCCTCGGTACAGATGTGGGACGCCGCCGACTCCGCACACCCACGACGCCTCGGTGAACCGATCACCGCTGATTCCGCCGTAGTTGAAGCAGCCCAGCTCAGCCCGGACGGTCACACCCTGGCCGCTGTCGAGGACGGCTCGGTGCGTCTGTGGAACGTCAGCGATCCCTCCAACCCAATGCCCTGGGACAAACCTCTCGCGGTATCCACCGCTTCCGTGGCGTTCAGCCCCGACGGGCGCAGCCTGGCCACCGGCGGCGACGGCGTTCACCTGTGGAGTCTGCCGGGAAGGGTTCTGCGCGGCTACCCCGGTCCCGTCCACCAGACAGCGTTCGACTCCACCGGCCACTTGCTGGCCACCGCCGGCGATACCGTCGGGGATCAGGACAACCCCGACATGGAAAGTGCCATCTGGCTGTGGGACACCACAGACCCCGCCAACCCCCGGCGTGTGAGCGTCAGTCCCTGCCACTCGGTCCACGCGATGGTGCTCAGTCCCGACGGACATCTCCTGGCTACCTCGACTGCGGAGGTGGACGGCAGCGCGGTCCGGCTGTGGGACACCACCGATCCGGCTCGGCCCAGAGTCGTCGGGCACCTGCTGGACCGCCGTGGCAGCGAGACCATCGCTGTGGCGTTCGGCGCCGACGGACACACCCTGGCCACCGCGAGCACCGATCAGAACGGTGACCGCGTCCGGCTCTGGGACACCAGCAACCCGGCCTACCCCAGACGACTAAGCACGATCCCGTCTCCCGGAATCGTTACGATGGCGCTCAGCCCCGAGACGGACCTCCTCGCCGTCGCGACCAATGGCAATGACGGCCGCAGCCAGGTACAGCTGTGGGACATCGCCGACCCGGCACACCCGACGCGCTTGGATCGCCTGTCGACCGGACACCGCGCCACCGGGGACTTCACTCCCGTGCTGGCGTTCAGTCCCGATGGTCAGCTGCTGGCCACAGCAGACAGCGGTACGAACCTCACCGACGTGCGGCTCTGGGACACCAGTGAGCCAGCTCACGCCGAACGTCTAGGACACCTGCAAGCCGGAGGTAAAGATGATCTCGGGCTCGTGCTGGCGTTCAGCCCTGACCGGCGCATCCTGGCCGCTACAGGCGCCGGCGAGGACGGAGCCAGGGTGCAGTTGTGGGACACCGCCGACGCGGCACACCCCACGCGTCTGGGACACCCCCTCTCGGGCCACACGGACACCGTCAACGCGATGGCCTTCAGCCGCCAAGGACACACCCTCGCCACCTCCGGCAACGACGGCACGGTTCGACTATGGGCAACAGACGCCGACCAAGCCATCGCACAGATCTGCGCCGCCACCGGGAACACCCTGACCACCCAGCAGTGGCATCAGTACGTCGGAGCCCTCCCCTACCGATCGCCCTGCCCGTAGCGCGCCTCCGCGGCGTGCTCTCCTGGGGGGGGGGAGTGGCGGTCTGCTTCCAAGGTGCGGGTCGTGTGAGCGGTGCGGGGTGTGGGTCAGGGGTCGGGTGGGAGTCGTTCGCCGGTTTCGGTGTCGTAGGCGACATCGGTCGGTGACAGGCGGTTCTGTCTCGAGGGCGGTTTTGTGCTTTTCTTCCATGTTTTTCTATCGGTGGCTGCGTGCACTGTCACGTCGGTGAGTGGGTCCTTGACTGGTACGACGATCTGGGGGTCCTTGGGATACCACTGGTCACTCTCGAGGGTGTTTTGGGCGGTGTTGCCTGTTGGGTCGTCGATATGCAGGAACTTGGTGGTGCGGTGGAAGTACGGGCGCAGTTCGATGACGACGCGCTGCTTGTCGGTGCTTCGTTGGGCGATGGCGTCTGTTTCGACATCGTCCATGTGCAGCTTGGCACCGGGGCGTTCTTTGTAGGCGGCGGCTTTGGCCTGCTGCTCATGGGTTTGCTGCTGGTCCTGGGTGTGCTGCACGACGCAGCTGCCGACGATGGCCAGGGCGGCGATCGCTGCAATGCAGGGCCGGGTGCGCCGGTGCGGTCGTGTCGACTGGGTGCTGCGGTCCTGGGTGTATTCGGGACTCTCGGTGCCGAGGGCGATGACCTGCCTGCCTGCAGCCTGCATCTGGAGGGCATGGTGGAGAACCTCAGTCGGTGTGCGGACCGCATGCTCTTCGCCGCCCTGCCCGGATGCACCGTCACCCCTTCGCCCGGGCGCGTCAAGAAGGAGCCCGCCGACTGTGATGGGCCCCTGCTGACCTTCATGGAGTTCACCGCCGAGGTCCTGGCCTGGACGACGTGGTGGAACACCGAGCACCGCCCTGACGGCTTGACCGGCCAGACCCCCATCGGGGCATGGCAGGTGGATCCCTCGCCGTTCTCCAACATCTCTGAGGCCGCTCTATGGGCTCTGATGCTGGAGGACGACGGCCGGGTGCGGAAGCTGACCAGCCACGGCGTGCGCTGGCGAGGCCGCGACTACGTCGGTGCGTGGATGGCCGGCCGGGTCGGCCGCAGTATCCGTATCCGCTACATGCCTCATCGCGATCACGAGATCGAGGTCTTCGACCCCGCCGGGCAGCACCTCGGATCCGCTCACCTCGCCGACGCCGCCAAGCCCGAGCAACTCGATGCCCTGCGCCGCACCCGTACCGCACGAGCGCGCCGCCTGCGCGAGGAGGCCAAGAAGGCTCAGGCTCTGCGCCGGCAGCGCTTCGCCCCGGCCACCGTTCCCACGCCCGCGCAGCGCCTGGGCGCCGTGACGGCAGCCGAAGCCGTCTCCGGACTCCAAGCCGCGGCCCACAGCGACATGGCCACCCTCGCCCTCCCCGGCCTGATCCCACCCGCACCGCCACCCGAGGACTGGAACACCCCGCCCAGCCTGCGCCCCACACCCGGGCCTCAGCCCGCCGACGGCGAAGGAACGCGATGACAGGCCAGCTGCCACCCCGGGAAACGGACCACCACACGCAGCTCCCTGACGCTGCAGTGGTGACAACCCGCGCGCTCCTGGCCGCCCGGGAGAACATCACGGACACGATCGAGGCCGGGGCGATGATGTGCCTCCACGGCCCGGCCGGCGTTGGTAAAACCCTCGCCGCCAATGTCTGCCTGCGCGAGCTCGAACGAGCCCGTGGTGAGGAGGTCTGCCGGATCGCTTTCCGGGCTCGCCCCACCGCCCGCGCGGTGCGCCACGAACTCTTCGCAGCGCTCGGTTTGCCGGGCGAACCTCCGCGTCACCCGTCCGAGTTCGACCGGTTGCTCCTGGACTCCCTCGCAGCCCAGCCGCGTACGTTGGTCGTGGACGAAGCGCAGTGGCTCAATCGGGAGACGTTTCGAGTACTTCCGGTTCGTCTGGGATCACCCGTACTCGCAGATCGCGATCGTCTTCGCCGGTGGTGAAGGCGCGCACAGCGTGTTGCGAAAGGAGCCGATGCTCTCCTCGCGCATCTTCATCTGGCAGCACGTCACCAGGCTCACCCTGGGAGAAGTTCGGCAGGTCCCCGCTCTACCATCCGATCTGGGCCAGAACCGACCCCGAAGACATCGTCTTCGCCGACCGCCACGCAGCGCACGGCAACTTCCGCAACTGGGCCCGGCTCACCGCCCACACCCTCACCGCCCTCCAACGGACAGGCCGCCCGAACCCTGACCGGGAAACGCTCCGCTGGGCCTTCAGCAGACTCGCATGAACGTGGCGCTGCCTCAGAAACCTGACGCGCTGCCGCGTTGCGCCATGCTCCGAGTCCACCCATGCGGGAGGTACGGCACACGGTCTCCTCGTGCCTGCCCTCTGCGGTGGCCGCCGGTTCCGGGTGCCGGCCGGTGACGCGGCTCCACTCGTCCGGTGACGCCTGTCGCTGATCAGTTAATGTGCGCAGTGGTGCGTGTGCTGACCTGGGGTTTCGCAGTTTGGTTGAACGGGTTGGTGCTGGGCTTGGCTCGCTGATTCTGCACAGGGGTGTGACTTGTCAGCCGTCTGACCTGTGGTGTCGGTCGGGCCGGGCGCCGGTGTGCAGGTTGGTTGGGTGCTGCGCAGTTTGAGTGGTTGCCGGTGGTGCGGGACGGCTCGGCGTGTGGGCTGTGTGGCCCTGTACGGGGTGTGGGAGTGCTCAGTTGCCCAGGCCGCGTTCCAGCATGTGCACGGTGGTCTCGCTCAGTTCGACGGTCTGTCCGGTCAGCGCGAGCACGGTGTTGAACTTGGTGAACAGGTCTGCCAGGCGGTTGAGGAGTTGGGCGTCACGGAGCCGCTGGATGAGGTTGGGGCGGCGGGTGAGGGCGCCATATGCGGCGTCGGTGGTTGTCTCCAGGGCGTAGCGGCCGCGCAGGCGGGCTTGCTGGACGGCGGCGAGCATGTCGTTGAGCCGGGTGAGGAGGAACTGCTTGTCGGCCTCGTTGAGTTCGGAGGCCAGGACGGCCTCGATGAGGTCGTTGATCATGGTGGTGAGGTGTTGGCCGTCGGTGTCGGTCAGGCCGGCCTCGACCTGAGCTCGGCGTAGCTCGTGGGCGCAGCCGAGCAGGCTGTAGATCGCGGCGCTGCTGTCCGCGTCGCCGTCCTTGCTGAAGTGCTGCCACACGTGGGAGACCTGGTGGCCGGCTTGAGCGGAGGCCAGCATGGCGGCTTCGACACCGGCCAGGGGACGGAGCATGTAGTCCTGTTGCTCGGGATCGCTCACCACGGCCCCGACTGCTTGGCGGACTTGCTGGGGCAGCATCATCGCTGCGGACAGACGTGCGAAGAATTCAGCGCTGTCTGTGGCGAGGGGTGTCTCCTCGTAGGTGAGCGCCCGGGCCCAGGCATTCCAATTGCTCACGTTGGGGCCTAGTTCCTTGCCGGCCTTGCAGAAGTCGATGAGGAGGGCGTGGAGTCTCTCGGCCGGGTTGTCGACGCACTCTGTCACTCCGTCAGCGTAGCGGGGAGGACGGTGGGGCGGGGCGGGCCGATGTGTTCAGGCTTGCTGGTCATGGTGGTGTGCCGGGGCTGACATCTACGGCCTGGGCCGTTTTCGGTGGGTGGTAGCCGAGGTGGGTGAGTTCGGTTGGGCCTGGCTGGCGGTACGTCCATCGCGGGTGTGCACCGGGGTGGGGGCTGGGGGCGTAGTTGATCCGGTGGTTGAGCCGGTGGGGGTAGAGGGCCGGGTCTTGAAGCCAGGGCCGGCCCAGGAGGGCGGCGATGGCGTTGTGGACGGGTGGTGCGCTCTGGGGTCGTTCGAGGGCCAGAAGCGTTCGGGGGTGGTGGGCGATGTATTGGGCGAGGGTGATGGTTTCGGGGTAGGTGATGGCTGCTCGGGCGAGGGCGTACCACAGGCGGGTGCGCTTGTTGCTGGCGATGCGGCGGGCGCGTGCGGGCCAGATGCGTTCTTGCGCGGGTGCTGTGCGCCGCCAGGCTTCGGTCAGGGACGTGGCCTGTGCGAGGGCGTGGTCGGCCGCGGTGCCCCAGCGGCGAAGGAAGCGGATGTGGGTGCGGTGGGCGGCGAGGATCTCCGGGGTGTGCCCCAGATCAGCGTGTTCGATGGGCAGTTGGGTGCCGGCGAGGGTGTGGCGGCCGAGCATCCAGGTGTGGTGACGGCGGCAGATGAGGCGGCTGTCGGGCAGGTACTGGCGGACGGGGTGTCTGTGGCCGGTGCGGGCGAGGGTGCAGCCAGGGCAGCCGGTGACGGCGTTTACCGGGGCGGGCTGGAGCCGGGCGCGGGCGGAGGCGGGGTTGGGCTTGTCGCGGTACTGGTCCCACTGGGGGAGGGCGTAGGAGAGATGTTCCTCCGGGACCCCGGTGAACGAGGCGATCAGGCGGCGGCTCGGAGCGTTCAGGTACAGCTCGATGCCGGTGTGGGGGGCGTGTGGCTGGGTGCGTTCCTTCTTGAGGTGGGGGCGGGGGATGCCCAGGCCGTTCAGCAGTTCTGCGGTGGTCAGGTGGTGGCGGCGGGCCAGGCGCTGGATGTAGGAGGCGGTGGTCTCCCATTGCAGCGGGGCCACGCGCCGGATGCTGGGGCGCGGGGGAGCGCTGGGCATGTCAGGTCCTGGCCGGTGGCCGTGCGGTCTGTTCGGCGAGTTGGTCGACCTCGATGTCCGCCAGCAGCCGTTTGTTGATCTTTTCGGTGCCGTCGAGGATCGCGGCGATGGCGGCTTCCCTGACGAGGGCGGAAAGGCTGCCGATCCTGCCGGCGGTGCGCTGGTGGAGGTAGGCGGCGTGTCGTGTGAGGGTGCCGGGGCGGTGGTGGGTAAGCCGCAGGGCGCTTTCCATGCCGCCGACCAGGCCTTCCCAGGCTGTGCGCTGTGTGGTGCTGCCGTAGGCCAGGGGAGGGTTGCGCACCATCTTGAACCGCCCGGCCAGCTGCGCACCGCGGTTGCCGGTCAACAGCGGGGAGGCCTCGATGGCGACGCCGGCATAGACGAACGTGGCGGGGATGCGTTCGCTGAGGTGCTTCATCTGGTCGGAGGTCTCGGCGCCGACGCGGGTGCGGGTGTTGAGTAGATGGACGTCGTCGACGAGGACGAGCTGGGTCGCCAGATCGCGAAGGGCGCCGCAGACGATGTCGGTGATCCGCGCCTGGTTCATCGTCTTTCCGATGGGCAGGTCGAGGAACCGGGCCAGCTCGGAGACCAGCATCTTCGGTGTGGCGGCGGGCGGTACGGACAGGAAGATCACGGGCAGTCGCTCGCCGGTGCCGGTGTGGCGGGCCCGGTCGGCGAGGTGGAAGGACCGCCCGAGCTGCTGCAGAGCGGTGGTCTTTCCGGTGGTGGGCGGCCCGGAGATCATCAGCCCCCGCCGGGCGGTGCCGTTGTGGTGCCGGTTGAGGATCATCAGCCGCCGCAGGGTGAGGGAGATCTTGTCCATGACCGGGGTGGAGAGGATCACGAACTGGGAGTGGTAGTCGAGGCGCTCCTGAAGCGTCCACGGGCCCGGGCCCGACAGGCGAGGGGGTTCGGCATCGAGGAACTGCATCCACTCCCGCCATGTGGTCGGTGAGGCGAACGGGCCGGTGTGTGCGGCTGCCTGGCCGGGGACTACCACTGCTCTGCCTCCTGATGGGCGTCGAAGACTTCCCAGGCATCAGCTGTGCCGGCGACCGGATCGTCGGCGTCGTCCTGATTGGGCTCCTCTTCGCTCAGCCGACTCACCTCTCGGGTCCCGAGCACGCCGGTGTCCGCCTGTGGGAGCACGCCCGTGGGACCTGCCCCCAAGCCGGTGGCCGGCTCCTGGCCGCGGGTACCGGCGGTCTTGCCGCCGGCGCGACGCAGGAGTTCGTCGAGTGCGCGGGCGAGGTGTTCCTCGTGTTCGGCACGTCCTGCGCGTTGGTCGACGACGGTACGGATATGCCGCCAGGCGGTGTCGGTGAAGGGTCGGCTGACCAAAGTGCGGTGGATCCATCCCGCCTCGGCCCAGCCGGTGGGCAGACGCACCCAGCAGCGTGAGGGCTCGTAGGGGTTGTAGTGGACCTCCCACTTGCCGTCCGGCGCGGTGGAACGCTGCCGGTGGCCGTTGAGGGCCTTGCTGTCGTAGGTGCGGTAATCGAACCGGATGCCCTCGGCGCCGATCGCACACCGCCGGGCGGGGAGCAGCTCGATGTAGTCGGCGGCTCTCAGAGGGACAGGCACGTGCCCGGCGATGCCGACCAGGGCCGCCCACATCTCGTTGGGCGTGAGCGCCAGCTTGGGCATCAGAGGGTGGCATAGTGCCCGGTGCCGCCGTTCCTGCCACCCACTGACCACCCACTCGTCCAGCAGGTCCTGAAGCTGGGGCAGGGTCCAGCAGGCTTCGTCCTCGACGCGGTGGCCGCGCCGGCTGATGTGGCAGCCGGTGTAGCCGGAGACGTATTGCGCGAACAGCGTCCCCACCGATCCGAAGCCGCGCTCCACGTGGCCCTTCGCGGGCGCGGACGCGGGCGGGCACGGCTGGACAGAGATTCCCAGATGCTCGGCGGCCGCGAGAAAGCACTGGGAAATGAACACCTTTCCCTGGTCGATGACGACCGTGGACGGGAAGATCACCGGTCGCGCAGCAGCGCCCTGCATCCGGGCATCGATGCTTAACAGCCGCTCGTAGGGGATCACCGAGGAGGCCATCGCCAGCACTTCGGGCCAGGCGGGCCGCAGGGGCTCGGGCACGACGGTCTGCGCGAGGAGGACTGCCGCGTCGACCGCCTTCGTTCCCCGCGGGCGCAGCACGGCAGCGGTGATACTGCGGGTGGCCACGTCCATGGCCATGGTCAGTTCCAGCCGCCCGATGCGCCCGTCCTCGAGCACGGCCAGTACGTCCAGCGGGGTGCTGTCCATCATGACGAGCTCGCCGGGCCGCGCTACGACGGTGGGCGTGAACGGCGGCTCAGGCCGACTCGTCCGCCAGCGCTGCTGCACCGCAGGGCCCAGCAGCCCCTGGCCGTCGGCGACCGCATGGACCAGCCGATTGAACGTAGCCACCGGCGGCACCTTCACCGTGCCTGGTCCGTAGGCGTCCTGCAGCAGCCAGCCCACCTGCCGACGCAGTCGGCTCAGCGTCCCGGTGGACCGCTCCCGCTGCGCCTCCAGCGCTGCCCTGATGGCGTTGACCACCCGCTCGTCGGCACGCCCCCACGGCGACCTCGCTCGTGTCGTACGCCCGTCGACCAGCCCCCACACGCCCTGCCTGCGGTAGCGGGTGCGCATGCGCCGTACCGTGGCCACGCTGACCGGCTCCCCCTGCTCGGTGAGCTCCGCCGCCTTGGCAGCCTCCCGCTCGGCGAGGCTGCGCAACTCCGGGTCGAACTCCTCGCGCGGAGCACCCCTCCCGTCTGGCTCCGGATGACCCGTCTCGACCTCGCGGATGTGCCGCTCCCAGGCCAGAGCCTTCTCGCGGACGCCTGCCTCAAGGCTGGCCAACGGCCCCCACACCGGCGCCCGGCGCGGCTCGGCACAGCCGGCCACCACACAGAAGTCCTCGTCTGCATACAGCTGCGTGAGCAGGAGCACCTGGACGCTCCCGTCCTCATCCACGATCCGGCATCGAGGCCCGTCCAGCCCCGCCAGAGTGAACACACCACCGGCGAAGCGGATCTGGTCTCCCACCTCCACCACATGCCGCACAGTGCTCACCGCTCGTGCCGTCCGGCCGCGGCAACCAGAGTGCTTTCGGTGAGCGGCCGGTCCAGCGCCGCGGTCAGTTCACCACTCCACAAGCCGTGGTAGACGACCGGCAAGGTCCGGATCACATCACCGAGCGCGGCAGCCCCCTCCACCAAGGGCCGTCGAGACGCGAAGACGTCACGCAACCGGCCTGGACGGACACTGCCCGCGCAGCGCGGGTGGCGGTACCCCGACAGCCAGCGCACGTTGGCCACCACCACCGGATCCGCGGCAGGCTCGACCCGGTACTGCCATCCCACCTCCTGCGCACACTCCTCCAGCACAGCCTGCACACCGGCAAGACGGCGCGGTGGGAAGCCGGCACCGAGGCAGTCCACGAGCACGTGACCTCCGTCAGCGAGGCGCGCGGCCAGCTGAGGAGCATGGGCTACCACCCGCCTGCCGTCCCGCCACACGAATTCCAGCGGGCGGCACGCCAGCCCTACCACCCGCCGTTCCTGGTCCAGCAGCATCAGGCGGTCCCTCATCGCCGTGCTCCCGTAAGCCACCAACCGACCCGTGGTGGCCGCCCACCACCAACCAGGAGCCAACCTTCTGCCCCGGCGCACCGCGAAGCCACGCACCGGCGGGCAGTCAGCCGGCGCCAGTTCAGCGGCCACCTCCAGCCACGACCGCTGCTCTGGCAGACCGTTCGCGCCGATGAACCGCACATCGACATCCCTCACACGGACCCGACCCCCCGACCGGTGGTCACCACTCGTGCTGCTCACGCGTCCAGTGAAGAATTGACCGGTACACCTGCACAATGCGCAGATCGAGAACGCCCCCGTACTGGGTGAAAAGCTTCCGATGCACCAACGGAGCGGCTACGGCCTTGGTATGACTGCACATCAGCCCGCTTGCGGGGCCCGAGTCTCCCCGCCATCGCGGAACACTGCGCAGGTTCATCGGGTACTGCGCAGTTGTTGCAGTGGCCGGCCACTGGAGGTGCGGCACGTACCGCCGAGGGGGCCCGAATCCAGTTTCAATCCATATCTCACTTTGAAGCAAAGCCAAGAAGGGCCTTCAGGCGGCAACCATTCCGGCCGTCATCCGCCAGTCGCCCTCCACCTTCCCAGCCAGCCTGACCCAGCGACCGCTCACCCCCTCCAGGCGCGTTTGTTGGGCGGGGAGCGCAGCGGACCCGCCGACCCCGGACTGGAGCGGAGCGGAAGGCCGGGGTCGAGGGCGAAGCCCTCGACCGCTCCGGGAGCGCAGCGGACGGAGCATCAACCTGCCTGCGAAGCAGGCAGGTTGCGCGGTGCGCGCAGCGCTCCGCCAGCGCTCCCGCGGAGCGGAGCGCAACCCCCGCGCGCAGCGCGGGGGTTCGCTGACTCCGGGCGCAGCCCGGAG